>VGZE01000037.1 GCA_016872755.1 Planctomycetota bacterium | reverse complement strand
GGGCGCCGGCTCGCGGTGTTCGCGCTGCTCGCGATGCTCGCGGTGTTCTCGATGTTCTCGATGCTCGCGATGCTCGCGCGGTCCGCCGTGGTCCCCATGGCCGTGGCGCCCACCGCGCCTGCGGCCTCCCTCGCGATGCTCGCGAGCCTCGCGCTCGCCGGATCCCGCCGCCGGCATGCCGGCGTTGGCATCGGCGCTGCTGTGCACGACTTCCGAGTCGGACTCGCGATCGGCGGCCTCGCCGCGGCCGTGATCCGCGTGCCGCGTGTGCTCAGGATAGCCGCCGTGACCACCACCGTGACCACCGCCGTGACCGCCGCGGCGGCCGCCGCGGTCGCGACCACGCCCGCGGCCGTACGGCGCGCCGCCGTCGCGACCCCCGCGCTCGTCACGCCGGGGTTCGAAGTTTCGCGGCGCGTGACCGTCATCGCCGCGAGCATGCTCCTCTAGCAGGTGTCCGGGAAGCTGATCGGTCAGCCACAGCGACTGCCGATCGTAGAAGTTCACGCCTTCCTCCCACCCTTCGAGGCTGCGCACCGTCAACACGGTCCAGTCGCGCGCGACGCGCCGCGCGGCTTCGGCGGCCTCGTCCGGAGTCGTCGACAAGTGCAGGAAGCTGCGTCGCCCTCCGCGCAAGCCCTGGCGCAGCGCCCGCTCGGCGTCGGGGGCCGACAGTCCGACGAAGAGTCGCTCGGGCGGCTTGGCCGACGGACCGGCCTCGATCGGAATCGAGTGGCCGTAGAGCGCACGGATGCGGCCTTCGACGACCTCGTAGCGCACGCGATCCGCCGAGCGCAGCGCCTCTTCGAGCTCCTCGGCCGACAAGTGCACGCCCAGGCGCTCCTCGAGCGCGCGCAGCACCTCATCGACGGCGCCGAAGCCGTGGTTGTCCAATTCGAGGTCGAACAGTTCCGGCTGATGGCGCAGCATCAAGGCCAGCGTTCGCGTCAATCGTTCGAGCAGCGCGGGATCGAGCATGGGATGGCAGTGCGGGATCGAATCGTGTCCGGCGCGACCCTAGCGTGGAGATCGGCCCGACGAGCAGGCGAAGTGTACGCGACCTCCGTCCGAGCGGCCAAGCGCGGCCCTCAGTATCGCGGAAAGGCCGGATCCACGTCGCGGGCATAGCGGTCCAGGCCGCCGCTCAGGTTGTAGACCCGCGCAAACCCCCTCGCGCGCAGCAGTGCCGCGGCGCGCGCGCTGCGGACCCCGTGGTGGCAAACCACCACCCAGGCGCGTTCGGGGTCCAGTTCCTCGCAGCGCAGCACGAGCTCGCCGAGCGGAATGTGCAGGCTTCCCGGCAGGTTGCAATGCGACCATTCGTGGTCCTCGCGGACGTCCAGGAGTCCCAGTCCCGGCTCCCGCCGGCGGAACTCGACCCACTCGAGCGGCGAGAGCGCGTCCATCCGGAGCCTTGCGCCTCTGCCTAACGCACGCGCAGCGGCGCCAGGTCATAGTCGGCCGGCACCGGCACGCCGAGCAGCTCGAGCGCGGTGGGCGCGATGTGGCGCAGATCCGCCCCGCTCGCCGGCAGCTCGAAGCGCCGGTTCGACGCGAAGATCCCGCGCACCGCGGCCAGATCCATCGAGGTGTGGTCCCCCGACCAGGGGCTGCGGTTCGGCTCGAACACCGGCCCCAGCCCGCTGCCCGACTCGGCCAGGCCCAGACCGCCCAGCCCGGTCGCCCAGGACACGTGATACGGCGGCGCGAACCCGACGATCAGGTCCGGCAGCCTGTCGCCGTGCACACCGTCGTACAGCTCCGCCGGTCGGTAGACGGCGCCCCAGATCGGGTTGCCATCGGCATCGCGCGCCGCGAGCAGTTCCGCCTCGAGCGCGTCGAGCAGCGCTTCCTTGTCGGCCGGCGCGACGAGGCCCTCCCCCTCGCGCCCCTGCTCGTTCACGTACACGAATCCCAGCCCGACGGCGTAGGCGCGCGTCTTCGACCAGTCCGCGTAGCCCTGCGTCGACGCGGAATTTCCGGCATCCGGCGTGAGGCCCGGCTTCAGCGCCAGATAACCGCGCTCGACGAGCCAGTTGTTCAGGTGCACCTGCGTGCGGAAGCTCTGGAAGCCGTGGTCCGAGCAGACCAGCAGCGTGTCGGACGGGCGCAGGCGCGCGCGCACCTCGCCGACCACGCGGTCGGCCTCGCGGTAGATCTCCGGGATCATGCGCGACAGCGGCACGTCACGACCGCAGAAGCGGACGCTGCGCGCGGCCTTGGCGGCATCGTGCAGCGGGTGCTGTGGATCGTAGTGGTGATAGAGCATGTGCTGCACGCGATCCGTCTCCGACAGCACGCTCATCAACAGGTCCCAGTCGTCGCGCTCGAGTTGCGCATAGGTCATGCGCTCGCGCCAGCGCAACGTGAACTCGATGTCCTCGACGAAGGTCTGCTCGTCGATCTCGCGATCCTTCAGCGGCATGGTCGCGCAGGCCCAGCCGTAGGTCTCGAAGGCCCCGCCGGCGCGCGCGAGGTCCGAGGAGAACGCGAACGGCGTCGAGATCGGTTGCCAGAACGGCGGAGCGGACGGATCGATGTGCAGCACGTCGAGGAACAACTCGAACGGTTCCTCCGCGCGCACCAGCTTGCAGCGCGTGATGGCGCGCACGGTGAGCATCGGATTGAGGTCGAACTTCAGGTTGTAGAAGTCCGACCACTCGCCTTCCTTCAATTCCTGTTCGCGCTCCCCCAGCTGGACCTTCCAGCCGCCCGGAACGCGCCGCGCCACCAACGGCGCCGAGAGCGGCTGCTCATCGAGTTTCGAAAGTTGCTCCTCGAAGACCTGCTTCTGCGCATTGATCTCGAGCGAGCGCTTGAATCCGACGCCGACGCTCTCCTCCTCGCGCCGCAGCCGTTCGATCTCGCCTTGCACGCGCTGCTTGGCCCAGAAGTTCACCGGACCGAGGACCTGGCTCGTGATCACGCCGCCGCGCTCGTCGACGCGGAAGACCCGGCCTGCCGTTTGCGTTCCGCGGCCTTGCGGCGCGGGCGCCAATTCGTCCTCGCTGGTCGTGTAGACGCTCCACTCGCCCAGCCCCCCCTTCGCGTCGGGGACACCCAGGCCGTAGAGCGCTTGCACGCCCTCGACTTCCGGCTCGTCGAAGGCCTGCGCGACGTCGAGCACGACGGCGCGTCGACCGGCCTCGGCGGCCGTGTTCCAGAAGCTCTCGGCCTGCATCGGATTGCCGTAGCGCGGCAGGCGCGCGGGCAGATAGGCACGCGCCTTCCACGCGCCGAACCCGGTCACGCCGCCGAGCAGCAGGGCGAGCAGCAAGCCGGTCCCCTTGCGCAGCCGCAGCAGCACGAGGAACAGCAGCGCGAAACCGATCGCCACGGCGCAGCCGGCCACCAGCGCCAACTGCCGCGGCGACCACGCGAGTACGAAGCTGGGCAGCGGAGGGTGCGTGAGGTCCTGGATCGGCATGCCCTTGTCACCCTGCTGGTCGACCAGGTGCCCGAAGGTCGGGAAGGGTTTGCCGTAGGCATCGAGCCCGCGCACGAAGAAGGACGCGACTCCGGTCTTGGACGGATTGCGGCCGCTGTTCAGGCTGGCCCAGGCGACCGGCGACTCAGGCGGCGTGCTCGACAGCAGCGGAGCCACCGTCCCGCTCTCCCGCAGCGCGGCGAAGTTCGGCAGCTCGCCCTGCTGGATCAGCTGGTCGAGCGTGCGCGCATCGGCGCCATCGAAACCCAGGACCACCACGCGAGCGCCGGCCCCATCTCGAGGGCTCGGAGTCGGGCCCGGGATCGGGCTCAGCGTCGAGCTGAGCGCCAGCGGTCGCATGCCGAACGCGCAAGCAAAGCAGAGCAGGAACGCGACGAACCACGGTTTGGCGGGGCGCGACGATTGAGGCAGACTGATGAGCATCGATGTTCGATCCGTACTGTAGCAAGCGCCGCGCGAGCCCCACACAGCTCGGCCGCACGAGCCTGCTCTTGCTGCTCGTCGCGCTCGGACTGCTGCTCGGAGTGCTCTACTTCGCCAGTCGCGGCAAACCTGCCGGTTCAGGCGCACCGCAGCCTGTTTCCGAGAACGCTGCGGGACCGGAAGTCCGCAACGCCGCGCTCGAATCCGCGCCACCGAGCGCCGAGCGCACCGCGCCCGCGAACGGGCCGGAACCGATGCGCTTCAACGGTCGCGGTCGCATCCGCGGCAGCGTCGATACTTCCGCCGGGACCGCGTTCCCGCGCAGCTTCAGCATCATCGCCTCGCCGAGTCGCACGCTGCCCGGCCGCGAGTCCGCCGAACAGCGGCGCGTCGAGTGCTCGGACACGCAGGAATTCGAGCTGCCGGATCTGCCCCTTGGCGGGTACGACGTGCGTTGCGAGGCACCCGGGATGAACAGCCTCGCGCTGCCGGTCCTGCTCGAACGCGGCAGTGCCGATCCCTACGTGATGCTGCAGCTCACCCCCGCCGGTCGACTCGATGGCGAGGTCGTGGACGCCGATCTGTACCCGATCGAGGGGCTGGCGATCGCGCTTCAACCGCTGGGGGCCGCCGCGGCGGCGCGTCGAGAAACGCGCACCGACGCCGCCGGTCGCTTCGCCTTCGACGCCGTGCTCGACGGCGAGTATCGACTGCTGTTCGGCGCGCCCCACAGCCAGGTCGCGCCGCCGCGCGAGCTCGTGTTCCAGGCCCCCGGTTTCAGCTTCCCGCGCATCGTGATCGCCGACCTGCACAGCGTCACCGTGCGCGTCGTCGATTCCGCCCGCATGCCGCTGCAGGGCGCGCGTGTGCACGGCTCCGGCTCGCAGGGCGGGTTGTTCGACGGCACGACCGACGCCTTGGGAGTGTTCCACGCGCGGCACCTGCCGGCGGGACGTGTGCGCTTCCGCGCCGAACTCGAGGGCTACGGACAGGCCTTCCAGGTGCTCGATATCGGGCCGCTGCGGCAGCGCGAGCTCGAACTCGAACTCCATCCGTGAGTGCCGCGAGCGCTTCCGTCGCGGCGGAGCGCCGCGCTCTGCTCGCACTGGCCTGGCCGGCCGCGCTGTCGTACGTGCTGACGAACAGTTGGCGCTTCATCGATCACCACGGCATCCGCGCGCTGGGGCTCGACGCGCAAGCCGCGGTCTCGGGCTGCTTCTTCGTCAGCGTGATGAACTACGCGCTGCACTTCTTGGCCGCCGGCGGCGCGCTGCCGCTGGTCAGCCAGGCGCTGGGCGCGCGCAGGTCCGAGCGCGCGGCCGAGCTCGCGCGCGGCGGCCTGTTGCTGGCGGGGGCGATCGGGTTGGCGCAGACGCTCGTCGGCCCGCTGCTCGCGCCGCGCATCGTCGACTGGCTCGGCATGCAGGGCGAAACGGCGCGCCTGGGCCTGGAGTTCACGCGCGCGATGTACGCGGTCTCGCTGCCGTTGGCGCTCACGCCGCTGGTCGACTTCCTGTTCCTCGCGCGCGGCAATGCCCGCGCCCCGTTGGTCTTGCAAGGACTGTCGGCGCTGCTCAACTGGGCGCTCAATCCGCTGCTGATCCACGGGCTCGACGGCGTTTTCGAAGGACAGGGAATCGCGGGCGCCGCCTGGGCCACCGGCATCGCGCGCGCGGTGAGCGCGCTGCTCGGACTGCTCTGGCTCGCCCGCAGCGCGGGGCCGGACTGGATCGGGCCGCGCCGCGTGTCGCTCGGCGCGCTGCGCGAGCTGCTGCGCGTCGCGACCCCGAACGCGCTGTCGATCGCCGTCTATTCCGCCGTGTACTGGGCCTTGCAGGGCCTGGTGATCGCGCGGCTCGGCGAGGGCGTGCGCGCGGGTCTCGGCGTCGGGTTCCAGGTCTTCGAGGGACTCTCGTACCCGTGCTATCTCGGCTTGTCGCTGGCCGGTGCCGCGCAAGTGGGCCGCGCGATCGGTGCGGGAGACCGCGAAGCGGCCTGGCGCGTGGTGCGCGCGGCGCGCCAGCTGGCCTGGATCGCGGGCGGCTTCTGGACGGTCTTCTTCCTGAGCGCCGCGAGCAGCATCGCCCCGCTCTTCGCCAGCGACGCGCACGCGCTGGAAGAAACGCTGCGCTACACGTCGCTGATCGCGCTGTCGCAGGTGTGCGTGGCGGCCGAAGCGGTCAATGAGCGCGTGCTGTTGGGCGCGGGACGCACACGCGCGATCCTGTGGATCGCCGGCACCGGAAACCTGCTGCGCCTGCCGTTGTGCTGGTGGATCGCGCTGCGCCTGGGCTGCGGCGCGGAGGGCGTGTACTGGGTGCTCAACGCGACCTCGGCCGGCAAGGCGCTGGTCTATCGCTGGATCGTGCAGCGCCGGCGCTGGCTCGAACCGCCGGCGTGACGATCGCTACACTGCGGCGCCCCATGCACGACGCTCTCGTCGATCTGACTCGCATCGATACGACCCGCGTGCTCGCCGGACCCGCCGAGATCGGCGAGCTGTGCATGCAGCGCGGCCGCCTCGCGCTGCTCGACGGCATCCTGCACTTCGACGCCGCGGCCCAGTGCTCGGTCGGCTACAAGGACGTGCGCGCGAGCGATTGGTGGGCCGCCGACCACATCCCGGGGCGACCGCTGTTCCCCGGAGCGCTGATGTGCGAGGCCGCGGCCCAGTTGTGCACCTACGACTTCATGGCGCGGCGGCGCGCACAGGGCCTGGCGCCGATCTTCGTCGGCTTCGGCGGCCTGGACAAGGTGCGCTTCCGCGCGACGGTCGTGCCCGACTGCCGCTTCGTGCTGGCCTGCAAGGTCCAGCGCATCCGCGAGCGACTGTTCACCTACGCGACGCAGGGCTTCGTCGACGGCAAGCTCGTCTTCGAGGGCGAGATCCTGGGCGTCGTGGTCTAGGACCGTCCCGTCCGGCGCGGGCCTGGTCAGAGCCCGGTGCCGAACGGCGATCCGAGCGCGGGGGCCGCCGCGGCGGCGCTCTCGGTCGTGCCGTGCTCGTCGAGGATGGCGGTCACGTCCAGCTCGACGCAGCGACACGGCAGGCCGATCCACTCGGCCAGGCACGGCCGGGTCTTGCCGCTGTCGCCCGAGAGCACTTCCTTCACGTAGGTGCCATGCTGGGTACGAAGGCGCACGTTCCAGCGCAGCCGCTCGTCGCCGGGCGCGGCGGGCAACTCGTCGACGGACAGGAATTCGATCCAGCGCTCGCGGTCCTTGTCGGCGCGGCGGTGCGCGACGCGCTCGGGCGTGTGCTGCACGATCGCGCAGCGCCGGCCGATCAACGCGCGGGCCGTCGCCAGCGCCTGCTGAGCGCGCGGATCGCCCGGCGCCAACTCCAACTCGACGCGCGCCTCGTATTCCTTCGCGTGCGGCGTCTCCTTGAGCACGACGACGCGCTGCTTCTCGGTCCAGTGCAGGCCGCGCACCTCCAAGCGACCCTCGTTGCGACGGTTGATCTCCGCCTCCAGGGCCGCGAGGTCGACCTGGAACGTGCGCGGCCCGAGCAGCTCGAGCACGAAGGGCCGGCCCTCGCCGAGCATGCGGACGTCGACGTCCTCGCGCCCGGCGCCGTGGAACTTGTGCTTGCGCGTGCCGAAGGCCTTGCCCGCGACCCAGCCCACCAGTTCCTGCACGCTGTCGCGAGTGAGCTTGCCGAAGCCTTCGCAGCGCGCGCAGCCGCGACGGCGGCGCGGGTGCCCCTTGCACTCGGGGCAGAAGAACACCGTCTGCGGCAGGTCGCGCGTCAGCTTGCGGTAACGGCCCTCGAGGAACAGCTTCGCGCGCGCGGGAGTCGCGCCGGATTGCTGGGGTGTTGCGTCGGAGTCGTGCATGGCGCGGTCGGACCGCACAACATAATCCGCCCCGGGCGCATCGGCCAATCCGCGATGCTGGAATCGGTTCTCCGAGCGCAGTAACGTTGCCCGCGGATGTATCCGATCCTGTTCGAGATTCCCGGGCTGGGCTTCCCGGTCCGTTCGTTCGGCGTCGCGATCGTGCTGGCCTTCCTGGTCGGCCACTGGGTCGTGCACCGGCTGTTTCGCCGTTACGGCGATCAGCCTGCGGACGCCGAGAAGACCTGGGATCTGGCCATGTGGATCCTGGTCGGGGCCATCCTCGGCGCGCGCGTGCTGTATGTGATCGTGGAGGTCGCCAAGTACGCGTCGGGAGCGCCGGACTCGGAAACGGGCCGCACCTACGTCGAGTCCCCCTGGGAGATCCTGTTCCTGTGGAAGGGCGGCCTGGTGATGTACGGCGGTTTCTTCGGCGCCGTGCTGGTCGGACTGCGCGCCGCGCGCAAGGCCGGCCTGCGCCTCGCGCACGCGCTCGACCTCGGCCTGATCGGCGGCTTCGTCGGGCAGGGCATCGGACGCTGGGGCTGCTACCTGGTCGGTGACGACTACGGCAGCATCGTGTCGTCGCAGTACGCGCACCTGCCCTTCCCGATCACGCTGACCGTCCCGTCGCTGGAGTGGCTGCGCGCCAACCCGGCCAGCCTGTTCGAGCACGAGCTCGCCGGGAAGGTGCTGTGGGCCACGCAGATCTGGGAGAGCGCCAACGCGTTCGTGGTGGCGCTGGTCGCGTACCTGGTCTTGCGCAAGCGCCGCTACGCCGGCCAGTGCGCGCTGTGGACCTTCGCGTTGTACGCGACGCTGCGCTTCCTGGTCGAAATCGCGCGCGGCGATGCGGTGCGCGGGGTCTGGTTCGGGGGCGCGCTCTCGACCTCGCAGTTGATCTCGATCCCCGTCGCGCTCGGCGCGTTCTACTGGCTGTGGCGCAATCGCAACAAGCGCGATCCGACCCGCGCCTGAGAGCCGGTCTGGACGAGGCCGGGCTGGGGCCGTTGCTCGGCCCCTACGCGCTCGGAATGGTCGTGCTCGAGACGCCGGCCGGTCAGCACGACGCCTGGCGAGCGCTCGCACCGCTGGTCGGAGACGGCGGCGCGAACTCGCGGGCGCGCCTGCACGTGGCCGACAGCAAGCGGCTCTACGATCGCAGCGCGCGCGGCGGACAGCGCCTGGAACGCACCGCGCGCGCGTTCGCGGCGGCCGCGGGCATGCCGCCCTGGCGCCTCGACCCGGCCGCGCCGCCGCACTGGCGCGCCGAATTGAACGGCGCTCCGCTGTGGGCGTCGAGCGCGGAGCTGGACGATGACCGGGCCGCGCTGGCGGATGCGCTCGCGCGGGCCGGCGTCCGGGTCCTGCACGCCCAAGCGCTGCTGGTGAGCGAGGGGGATCTCAATCGCGCCTTCGCGACCCACGGCAACAAGGCGCGCGCGGTCTGGTCCTGCGTCGCGCAGGAGTTGCGAGGGCTGTGGGAGCGGCATGGCGAGCGCGAACCCGAGGTCGTGCTCGACCGCCAGGGCGGGCGCACGCGCTATGCACCGCTGCTCGCGGCGCAGTTCCCCGAGGCGGAGATCGAGATCGGCCTCGAGCGCGCCGGCCGCTGCGAGTACCGCCTGCTCCAGGCGGACTCGAAGACGTTGTTCGCGACGACCGGCGCGCGCTCGATGCGCATCGCGATCGAGCCGCGCGCCGAGCAGGCCAGCTTCGAGGTCGCGCTCGCTTCGTGCCTGGCCAAGTACGCGCGCGAAGCCTGCATGCATGCGTTCAACGCGTACTTCGCGCGCCTGGACCCCGCGCTGCGCCCGACGGCCGGGTACGTGCAGGATGCGCGGCGTTGGCTGCTCGACGCGCGGGAGTGCTTGAGCCGCGCGGGCCTGTCGGCCGAAGAACTCGTGCGCAGTCGTTAGCGACCGGTTTGCTATCCTCCCGCCCCACTTGAAGATCGCCATCCTCGGAGCCGGGATCAGCGGCCTGGCCGTCGCGCGCACGCTGCTGGAAGGCGGATTCGACCCGCGCGACGTGCACGTTCTGGAATCCGCTCCGGTCGCCGGAGGCCTGTGCGCGAGCAAGACCGTCGACGGCTTCACCTACGATGTCGCCGGCGGCCACATCCTCTACTCGAAGGACAAGGCGGCGATGGAGTGGATGAAGGCGCAGGCCGGCGGGCCGGCGGCCTTCGTCGAGCGACGGCGTGAGACCAAGATCCGCTTCGGCGATCGCTGGGTCCACTACCCGTTCGAGAACGGGCTGGGCGACCTGCCGGCCGAGGCCAACTACGATTGCCTGAAGGGGTACGTCGAGGCCTGGCACCTGCGCAAGACCCAGGGCGGCGCCGCGCCGGCCGACTTCGCCGGCTGGGTGCGCTGGCGCTTCGGCGAGGGCATCGCGCGCCATTTCATGGATCCGTACAACGCGAAGATCTGGAAGCGGCCGCTGTCCGAGCTGACCAGCGATTGGGTCGCCGGCCGCGTTCCGGACGCACCGATCGACGACGTGCTCAAGAGCTCGATCGGCATTCGCACCGAGGGCTACACGCACCAGTCGATCTTCTACTACCCGCTCGACGGCGGGTTCCAGGCCATCACGGACGGCTTCGCGCGCGCGATCGGATCGTGCCTGCGCTTGTCGACGCGAGTCGAGCGCGTGCAGAAGCGCGGCAGCCGCTACCTCGTCAACGGCGAGGAGTTCGACGCCGTCGTCTCGACACTGGCGCTGCACGATCTGCCCGCGCTGGTCGAGGGCCTGCCCTCCGGCCTGGCCGACGAGATGCGCGCGCTGTCGTACAACTCGCTCTACACGCTGCTGATCGCGCTCGATCGCCCCACGCACCCGAATCTGTCCTGGATCTACCTGCCCCACGACGAGCAGGGCCCGGCCAATCGCGTGACGTACATGTCGAACTACTCGCCGCATCTGGCGCCGCCGGGCAAGAACTCGCTGATGTGCGAGGTCACCTACGCGTCCGACGCGCGGCCGCCGGGGCCGGAGACCGAACGAGCGATCCTGCAGGGGCTCGAGCGGGCCGGGCTGCTGAAGCGCAATGAGGTGCTGTTCACCGACCACAGCCTCGTGCGGCTGGCCTACATCGTGTACGACCCGCCGCATGCGCGGCGCCGCGCCGCGGCGATCGAGTGGCTCGAAGGGCAGGGCATCCATCCGCTCGGCCGCTTCGGCCGTTACGACTACGACAACTCCGACCAGTGCGTGATCAAGGCGCGCGCGCTCGGGGCGCGCCTGCTCGAGCGCGCGCGGCGCGGGTGAGGGAGCCATGAGCGCGCACGGCGCGATCCGCAGCCAGGCTCGACCGCTGTCGGTCGTGGTCCCCACCTGGAACGGCGGGCCGCGCTTCCTCGAGTTGCTCGACGCGCTCGCACGCCAGGACATCGAAGGCGGCTTCCAGCTCGTCGTGATCGACTCGGGCTCGCGCGACGGCAGCGCGGAAGCGGCCGAGCGCGCGGGCGCGCTGGTCCTGCGCATCGAGCAGCGCGAGTTCCAGCACGGTCGCACGCGCAATCGCGCCATCGCGGCCGCCGGCGGCTCGATCGTGTGCCTGCTCACGCAGGACGCGGTGCCGATGGACGCCGGCTATCTCGCCGCGCTGCGCTCGGCCTTCGACGATGCGCGCATCGACGCGGCCTACGCGCGTCAATTTCCGCGGCCGGACTGCGACCCGATCCTGGCCGAGCGACTGCGGCGCTGGAGCGGTGCGCGCGCCGAGCGCGTCGTGCAGCAACTCGTGCTCGGAGACGCGCAGGCCTCGCGCGCGCGCTACGAGGCACTCGCCCCGCTGGAGCGTCTGCACGCGTGCTCGTTCGACAACGTCGCGTCCGCGGTGCGCCGCTCGACCTGGGAACGCATTCCGTTCCCGGAGCTTCCGTTCGGAGAGGACGTCGGATTCGCCAAGGCGCTGCTCCTGTCCGGCGGCGCGATCGCCTTCGAACCGGCCGCGCGGGTCGAGCACAGCCATCGCATCGATCTCGTGCGCGAGTTCAAACGGCTCTACTGCGATCATCGCAACCTGTATGAGGTCTTCGGCCTGCAGCAGGTGCCGAGCTGGAGCGCCGTCCGCGCGGGCTGGGCCTGGGGCCGCGCTTTCTACCGGGACCTGCTGGCTGGGCAGGAGTTGCGACAGGGCGAGCGCCTGTACTGGCGCGCCTATTCGATCCCCTACGCGCTGCTCGAGACCGCCGCGCAGTTCCTCGGCGCGCGCTCGCACTGGAAGACGCGCGAGAGCGCATTCTGGAACTGGTTCGACCGGCGCGTGCGCCGCGGCGTCTGATCCGGATTCACGGCTCGCGATCGTCCGTCGCGGCCGCCAGGCACGGCGCATGCAGGCGGGTACGGAGCTTCGAAGGCCGGGCGAGCCCGGCTCAGCCGCTCGCCAGCAGTTCTGACAGAGCCCTTGCGAAACGCCGCGGATCGCTCGGCGCCTGCCCGTCGGAAATCGCAGCCAGCCCGTGCACGAGTTCGACCGCGCGCTCGAACGGCTCGCCGCCCTGCTCGCGCAAGGCGGCCAGGCGCTGCACGACGGCGTGGTCGGGATTGAGCTCCAGCACGCGCCGCTTGTCGGGCACGCTCTGGCCGGCCTGGCGCATCATGCGCTCGAGCTGCGGCGACAGCGCGCCCTCGCTCTCGGCCAGCACGGCCGGCGAGTCCACCAGCCGGCTCGACAAGCGCACCGACTCGACGCGCTCGCCGAGGGTGCGCTGCACGTCCTCGACCAGCCTGGCGTGATCCTTCTCCTTGCGCTCGCGCTCGGCGCGCGCCTCCTCGTCGAGATCGAGCACGCCGCGATCGAGCCGCTGCACGGGCTTGCCGGCGTGCTCGGTCCACTTGAGCAGCACGAATTCGTCGACCGGATCCGTCAGCAGCAGCACCTCGTAGCCCTTCTTGCGGCAGGCCTCCAGGTGCGGCGAGGCGGCAGCGGCGCGCGCATCCGGCGCCGGCAGCACGTAGATCGCCTTTTGCGCGGCCGGCATGCGCTCGACGTACTGCGCGAGCGTGGTCGTGCCGTCGCCATGCGTGCTCGACCAGCTCGACACCGCGAGGATCTCCTCGCGGAAGCCGTCGTCGTGCCACAGGCCTTCCTTGAGCACGGCGCCGTGTTCGCGCCAGAACACCGCGTAGTCGGCCGGACGCGCGTCGCGCAGCTTGGCCAAGGCCTCCAGGCACTTGCGCGTGATGCGCGAACGGATCGGCTTCAGATTGCGATTGTGTTGCAGCGTCTCGCGCGAGATGTTGAGCGGCAGGTCGTCCGAATCCACCAGGCCGCGCACGAAGCGCAGCCAGACCGGAACCAGTTCCTCGCAGTCGGGCGCGATGTGCACGCGCTTCACGTACAGGTGCACCTGGCTCTTCTGCTGCAGCGAGTGCAGCGCGTCGAACGGACGCGTGCGCGGAACGAAGAGCAGCGCCTGCCAGACCGAGCCGCCCTCGGCGGACAGGTGCAGCGTCTCGAGCGGCTCCTCGAAGTCGCCGGTGAACGACTTGTAGAACTCGACGTACTCGTCGGGCTGGATCTCGGATTTCGGGCGCGACCACAGCGGCTTGCGCGCGTTGACGGTCTTCCAGGTGCCGGGCTTGCCCGGCTCCTCCATGCGGATCGGATATTCGACGAAGTCCGAATAGCGCTTGACGATCCCCTCGAGCCGCCAGGCCTGGGCGAAGTCCTCCAGAGTTCCTTGCGGGCCCTCCTCGGCCTCGGCGAGGTGCAACTCGACCTGCGTGCCGCGCTCCGCGCGCTCACAGGGCTCCACCGTGAAGCCGCCGCGGCCGCTGGAGCGCCAGCGCGTGGCCGACGCCTCGCCCGCCCGGCGCGTCTCGACGACGACCTCGCGCGCGACCATGAAGCTGGCGTAGAAGCCGACGCCGAACTGACCGATCAGCCGCGGCAGATCGCTGCCTCCGGCCGCCTTCAACTGCTCGAGGAAGCGGCGCGTCCCGGAACGCGCGATCGTCCCGAGATTCTCGACCACGTCGGCGGCGCTCATGCCGATGCCGTTGTCGATCACGCGCACGATGCGCCGCTTCTCGTCGACCTCGATGCGGATGGCCAGTTCCTCTCCGGCCGGCAGCAGGCTCGCGTCCGTCAACGCGGCCACGCGCAGCTTGTCGAGCGCGTCGGACGCATTGGACACCAACTCGCGCAGGAAGATCTCCTTGTGCGTGTAGAGCGAGTGGATCACGAGATCGAGCAGTTGCTCGATCTCGGCCTGGAAGACGTGAGAGGAAGCGCTTGCGGCGCTCGTCGTCGAGTTCTGGGTCATGGTGCGGTCGTGGCGCGGGCGGGTCGTTTCCATTGGCGCATGTCCGACGCGATCCAGGCGGCCAGGTCGGCGACCTGGATGCGCTCCTGGCGCATCGAATCGCGTAGGCGCACGGTCACGACATCGTCCTTCATCGTGTCTCCGTCGATCGTCACGCAGTAGGGCGTGCCGATCTCGTCCTGCCGGCGATAGCGCCGCCCGATGGCCGCGCTCTCGTCGTAGTAGGTAGCGAAGCGCGCGCGGCGCAGCGCGAGTTCGATCGCCTGCGCCTTCTCGGGCATGCCTTCCTTCTTCACCAGCGGCAGCACGGCCACCGTGATCGGCGCGATCTCGGGGTGCAGGTGCAGCACGACGCGCTTCTCGCCCTCGACGACCTCCTCGTCGTAGGCATCGATCAGGAAGGTCAGCGCGGCCCGATCCACGCCCGCGGCCGGCTCGACGACCCACGGGAAGTAGCGCTCCTTGGTCTCCGGATCGAAGTAGCGCAGGTCCTTGCCCGAGGCCTCGCTGTGGCTCTTCAGATCGAAGTCGGTCCGACAGGCGATGCCTTCCAGCTCGCCCCAGCCGAACGGATACTCGTACTCGACGTCCGTGCACGCGATGCAGTAGTGCGCGAGCTTCTCCTTCGGGTGCTCGAACCTGCGCAACTTGGCCGGATCGATCCCGTAGTCGACGTACCACTGGAAGCGCTCGTTCACCCAGTACGCGTACCACTGGTCGTTCTGCGCCGGCGGCAGGAAGAACTCCATCTCGGCCTGCTCGAATTCGCGCGTGCGGAACACGAAGTTGCCCGGCGTGATCTCGTTGCGGAACGACTTGCCGATCTGCGCGATGCCGAACGGCGGCTTGACGCGCGAGCTCTCGAGCACGTTCTTGAAGTTCAGGAAGATGCCCTGCGCCGTCTCGGGCCGCAGGTAGGCGACCGAGCCGGTGCCCTCGACGGCCCCGACATTGGTCTTGAACATCAGATTGAAGGCGCGCGCCTCCGTCAGTTCGCCTCCGCACTCACCCGGCTTCTTGCTCGGGCGCTCCGGGCAGCGCGCGTCGTCGAGCTTGTCCGCTCGAAAGCGCGCCTTGCACTTCTTGCAGTCGACCATCGGGTCGGTGAAGTTCACGACGTGCCCGGAGGTCTCCCAGGTGCGCGGATTCTGGATGATCGCGGAGTCCAGCCCGACCACGTCGTCGCGCAGCGTGACCATGCGCGTCCACCAGGCCTCCTTGACGCGCCGCTTGAGCTCGACCCCCAGCGGGCCGTAGTCGTAGGTGTTTCCGATGCCGCCGTAGATCTCGGAGGCCGGAAAGACGAACCCGCGTCGTTTGCACAGGGACACGATCGTCTCCATCAGGGACGCCGGAGTGGAAGGAGCGGATTGCGACATGGTCGGGGGCGCTGGGGGAAGGAAGGGGGCGCGATTCTACCTGCGCGCGCTCGCGCGTTCAGCGCGCGACGGGCTTCGAGCGCGGGTCCCACTCGATCACCAGTTCGCGCTCGACATCACCGCCGATCGCGACGTCGAGTTCGACGCGGCGACCCAACTGCGGGTGCGTGAACACGATGCCGTACTCGCCGCGCGGCAGTCCCGGGATCTCGAAGCGGCCCTCTGCATCGGTCAGCGTCACGAAGCGGTTGTCGGTGACGACGAGCTCGGCCTCCAGCCACGGATGCGCGGTGCTGGTGCAGCGCAACGCGCCGGCGCGCTCCGGCGTGAATCGCCGGCTCGCGCCCTGGGCCAGTTCGAGCGCCGGCTCGCCTTGCACGACCAGCTCGAGCGCGCGCGCGCCGCGGTTGCGCAGCACGGCGGTCGCCCCCAGCGGCAGCAGGTAGCGCCGGAACGTCGGATCGCAGGCATCGAAGTCGATCTCGACATCCCGCCCGGAACCGTGCCGCTCCGAATTGCCGACGGGAATCTCGATCAGCACGTCCGCCACGCCGCCCTCGGCATCCAGCCTCAGCCGGCTCGATGGATAGCGCGCCGGAACGCCGCAGTCCTGCAGCCCGGGTGGCGCATCGAGCAGCCACGGATCGGGCCATGGGCGAGCATGCAGCACGCGGCCGCGCAGCCCACCGCCCCGCAAGTCCGGCTTGGCCGAGCGCGGATCGGCCGTGGACGGCTCGCTCGTCGGCGCCGCGGGAGCAGCTTCGGCGGGAGCCTGCGCGGCGAGTTCAGCGGGCGCGAGATCCACGCCCTGCACGCGTAGGGCGGCGGGCGCGCTGACCGGCGCCAGCGGTGCGGCGGGCGGCGGAACCGCGCGTTGGAACCACAACCACGCAAGTCCGGCCACCGACACCACCAGGACCAGCGCGAACCACGAGAGCGTACGCATGGAGCTGCGCTCGCAAGGCGCGGCGCGGGGCCTATACTACGCGTCGGATGACGGCCGACGCCACGACCGCCGCACGCAGCTCGAGCGCACCATCCTTGGCCAGCGAGGTGCGCCACGGCGCCTACGCGACCGAGCTCTCGCGCATCGAAGACAAGCTGCTCGATGGCGGGCGGGTCGAACGCGACGAGGCCGAGCTCTTGCACGAGCGCGCGGACCTCCCGCTGCTGGGCCGCTTGGCGGACCACGCGCGCTGGCGCCTGCATCCGCGCCCGCTGGTCAGCTACATCGTCGACCGCAACCTGAACCCGACCAATGTCTGCGTGACCGACTGCGGGTTTTGCGCGTTCTACCGGCGCCCCGGTGAGGCAGGCGCCTACGTGCTCTCGCGCGAGGAGATCGACGCGAAGATCGCGGAACTCGACGCGCAGGGCGGCCGACAGCTGCTGATGCAGGGCGGCCACCACCCGCAGCTGAAGAGCGCCTGGTGGTGCGATCTGTTCGCGCACATTCGCCGCCGCTGGCCGCACATCAACTGCCACGCGTTGTCGGCGCCCGAGCTCGATCACCTGTCGAAGCTCGACAAGCGACCGGTCGAGCACGTGATCCGCGACCTGGCCGCGGCCGGGCTGGGCTCGGTGCCCGGCGCCGGAGCCGAGATCCTCGTCGAGCGGGTGCGCAAGATCATCGCGCCGAAGAAGACCAGCACCGACCGCTGGCTCGACGTTCATCGCAAGGTCCACGAGCAGGGTCTGCGCAGTTCGGCCACGATGATGTTCGGCCACGTCGAGACGGGCCCCGAGCGCGTCGAGCACCTGCTGCGCCTGCGCGAGCTGCAGGACCAGACCGGCGGCTTCACGGCCTTCGCCTGCTGGTTGATGCAGCCCGACGGCGTGCCCGAGCAGGACCTGTATCCCGAACGCGGCACTCCGGTCGAGTACCTGCGCGTGCAGGCGCTGTCGCGCATCGTGCTCGACAACATCGCGAACATCCAGACCAGCTACGTGACCCAGGGGCTCGACATGGCGCAGATCACGCTGCGCTACGGCTGCAACGACTTCGGCGGCACGATGCTCGAGGAGAACGTCGTCTCGGCTGCGGGTTGCTTCCACCTGGCGCCGATCCAGCGCATCGAACGCGCGATCGAGCGCGCCGGCTTCCTGCCGCGCCGCCGCAACTCCTGGTACGGCATCGTCGACGAACGCCACGACGAGGAGCGTGACGGGCCGCGCGGACCTTCCGGGCCGGCCGATTGCCGTCCGCGCGCAGGCATGCCGGAGACGCCGCGATGAGCGCCGCGCCCGCGCGGGCTCCCGAGCGGCTGCTGCGTCATGCGCGCGGCGCGGGTCTGGGCGAGATCGCAGCGAAGGTGCTCGAGCGCGAGCGCCTGTCGCTCGAGGACGGGCTCTCGCTGTATCGCACGCCGCACCTGCACGTGCTGGGCGCGCTGGCCAACCACGTGCGCGAGCGCCTGCACGGCGACCGCACGTACTTCAACGTCAACCAGCACATCAACTACACGAACCTGTGCAACAAATTGTGCAAGTTCTGCGCGTTCCAGCGCCTGCCGGGCGAGGCGGGCGCCTACCTGCTGACGCCCGAGCAGGCCGCGGACAAGATCCGCGCACAGCTCGCGGAGCCGGTGACCGAGGTCCACATGGTGGCCGGCGTCTGGCCGCGCATCCCGTACTCGTACTACCTCGAGCTGCTGCGCGCGGTGAAGGCCGCCCGGCCGTCGATCCACATCAAGGCCTTCACGATGGTCGAACTCGACCAGATCGCCAAGGTGGCCGGCAAGCCGCTCGAGCAGGTGTTGCCGGAGCTGATCGAGGCCGGGCTGGGTTCCTGCCCGGGCGGCGGGGCCGAGGTGTTCAGCGAGCGCGTGCGCGCGGCCACCTACCACCTCAAGATCAGCGGTGACGAGTGGCTCGCGATCGCGCGCAAGGTGCACCGCGCGGGACTGCGATCCAACTGCACGATGCTGCACGGCCACATCGAGACCATCGAGGAGCGCGTCGATCACCTCGACCGCCTGCGCCGCCTGCAGGACGAGACCGGCGGTTTCCAAACCTACATTCCGCTGTCCTTCCATCCGGAAAACTCCGAGATGTCAGAACTCGAAGGCCCCAGCGCGCTCGACGAGTTGCGCGAGATCGCGGTGGCGCGCCTGCTGCTCGACAACATCCCGCACGTGAAGGCCTACTGGATCCTGCTCGACGTGCCCGTCGCGCAGACAGCCTTGTCCTTCGGCGCCGACGACGTCGACGGCACGGTGATCGAGGAGCACATCTACCACGACGCCGGAGCCACCACCCCTCAGCAGGTGGCACGGCGCGACCTGGTGCGCTGGATCGAGCGCGCCGGCCGGGTTCCGTGCGAGCGCGACACGCTGTACAACCTGGTGCACGAGGCGGACGCAGCGCGCCCAGAAGCCCCGCGAATCCCGGAAATGTCACACTGAGGTATCCGCAAGCCGGCGGCTTGACGAACACTTGCGCGGTCGCCCCCCCCATTCGGCGCCTGGACCGGCTCACCACCCACTCCCCCATGCAGATCACCTTCGCCCGACGCATCCTGCTGGTGCCCACCGCCTGCCTGGGCAGCCTGCCCGCCATTGCGGCCCAGACCCCCACGACTCCGCCCAGCCAAGGCAATCAGGTCGAGGCCGCGCTTCCTGCCGAGGCATGGCTGTACGCCCACGTTGGTGATCTGGCGCGCGTGCGCGAGATCGCGCAGCGCAACGCCTGGGCCGACTTGTTCCAGGACGAGCAGGTTCGCCCCTTCTTCGAGGGCCTCACCGACGAGGTCCTGGCCGAGGCCACAGCGGGCCTGGCGCCCGATGCCCCCGAACGGACGCTGCTCGACGCACGCGCCTGGTGGTTGGGTTTGGAGAGCGGGGCCTTCTGGATGTCCGGCCAGCCGCCGCAGGAGTCCAACCTGAAGGGTGGAGCGCTGTTCCAATTCAATGCCGCGGGCCAGGGGATCGCCGAAGCCCTCGCCGCAACGATGCGCGCTCACTTGACGCCGGCCGCCGACCCCATCTCCAGCGGGCCGACGGCCGAGATCCTGTCCTGGCATCCGCAGGCCGGCGAGACGGGATCGACGACCACCACGTTCCGCGCAGGAAACGTCGTCGGAATCCACTTCGCCAACTCACGTCCGGTCGCGCTGGAGTTGGCGCGCGACGCGCAGTCGCGCCTGGCCGCGCCCGCGCTCGATCCGCGCGCGAACCAGTGGCTCTCGCTGGCGCGCGGTTCCGACTGGGAAGGCCACGGCTTCGAGATCGGCGTGGATCTCGCGACGGTTCTGGCGGGGCTCCCGCAGGAGCCCGAATTGCAACGGTTCCTCGATGTCTCGGGGCTGGGATCCTCGCGCTACGTGTGGCTGGGCGGTTCCCTCTGCCCCGGCGAGTGCCTGAACGGCACCTTCGCGATCGACCTGCCCGAACGCGGCGTGGCCGCCGATGCGGCCAAGCTGTTCGGCGTGGCGCCGCGCGCGTGGCTGGACTGGATGCCCGCCGACGCCACCGGGATTTCGCTCGGCTCCGTCGACATCGCGGGTGCCTGGGACCTGTTCTGGCGCGTGTTCGGCGAGCAGGACCCGGCCGAGCACGACGAGGTGCGCACGCGCTACGACGGGTTCACGGGCTCGCTCGGATTCGACTTCGAATCCGACCTCGTGCGCCAGTTCGACGGCCGCTTCGCCTCGTTCACCGCGGCCGTGCCGGCCGATGAGTTGCCGACCTACCTGCTCGAGGAGTTCAAGTCGCTGCTCCCGTCCGACAATCAACAGGGCGTGCTGTGGATGGTCGGATTGAAGGATCCGACGCGCGTGCAGGAACTGCTCGAGCGATTGCTCGAGCAATTCGGCGCGGGCGCCGAGATCACCAACGCAAAGCATGCGGGCGCGTGGATCGAAAGCGTTTCCTTCGAAGGATTCGAATTCCATTGGAGCTTCACCAAGGAGGCGTGGATCGCGTCCTTCTCGCCCAGCCTGATCCGCGGCACGCTCGAACGGATGCAGGACCCGGCGCTGCCCGATGTGCGCAGCCAGACGCGCCTGATGCAGGGCCTGGATGCGACGCCGAACGCTGCCTATGTCTCGGTCGCGGACTCGGCGGCCACCTTGCGAGCGCAGTTCGAGGCCCTGGGCTCGATGGGCAGCTTGCTCGGCATGTTCGGTTCCAACGCCGATCTGGAGCACATGCTCTCGAACGCACCGGCGCCGAAGCCCGAGGCGGCCCCGCGCCATCTGAAGGGCTGGACCTCGGCCACGCTGGAAATCGAGGGCCGGCGCCTGGCGATCCGCACACGATCGCGCTGAGCGCGCGACAGGATCTCAACGCTGCCGTTCGAGCCGCGCGGCCTCGGCCGCCCAGGCCGAAGCCGCGGTCGGGTCCAGCGCTCCCTGCGCGTACATCTGGGCGAGAGCCCGCGCGACGCTCGCGCTCGGTAGGAGCGCCTGCGCGGCGGCCAGGTCCGCTCGCATCGCGACCGGATCGCCGAGTGCCTGCCAGGCCAGCGCGCGATTGCGCAGCGCTCCCTCGGCGTGCGGGTGTCGTCGCAACACCTCGTCCAGCAGGCTGCGCCCCTCCGCTGCGCGCCCGTTGCGCGCGAGCAACAGGCCGAGGTTCACGCGGCTCTCCTCGAGTCCCGGGTCCACCAGCAGCGCGCGCTTGTAGCTGATGCGCGCCGCCTCGATCTCACCCTGTCCCTCGAGCATCCAGGCCCGCACGTGGTGGACCATGCCGAGCTCGCGCGCGGGTCCGCTCGGCTCGGCGCGGGCCAGTTGTCCGGCCCGCTCGCGCGCCGTCGCGTGCGAGCGCGCGAGCTTGGCGTAGGCCAGCAGATCCAGCGCCGCATCCGCCGGCGGCACGCGCGCGCCCGCGAGATTCCAGTCGAATCGTCTCAGTCGCCCGTCGAGCGTCTCCTCGACGCGCAGCGGGCCGGCGGGGCCGAGCTCCGGCAGCCGGCGCCGGATCCAGTGATCGTGGATCGCGACCTTCGCGACGTCGAAGGTGCCGGTCCGACGCATGTGACAGCTGACGCAGTCCTGTGCGCCGCGCTCCTCGCGCGGCGTCGTGCAATCGCCGTCGGAATGACACTGCGCGCAGGCGGCGCGCACGTCGGCCCGCTCGCGCGGATCGCTCAGGCTGCGGTGCGGGTCGTGACAAGTCTCGCAACGCAGGCCCCCCTCGCCGGGGTCTTCGCTCCAGCAGCGCGACAAGACCATGCGCTCGACGTGGCTGACGAAGCCGATTTCCTCGCCGGCCTCGGCCGCCACGTAGACGGCGCGCTTCTCGAGCAGGTCCTCTCCCGGCGGCGGCGGCGCGACCGCGCCCGCGTCGAGCTCGATGCGCGCGTCGCCCTGCAGGTGGCAGCCGGCGCAGACACTGACCGCGTGCAGGCGCGACAGGCCGTGCACGAGCGGATCCGGACCGGTCGCCGCGACACCGGCGAGCTCGGCGCGGCGCCAGGCCGCGTGCTCGTCCGCGCGCGCGTGGCAGCCGACGCAGTCGATGCCGGTCGGTTGCCAGGCCTGCGCCGAACGAGCCAGGTGCAGCGGGTAGGTCGCCGGCGGCAGGCTGGTGGTGTGGCAGGCCAGGCATTCCGGCGTGATCGCCGGCCCCAGGCTCGCGGACGGATCGATGCTCGCCCACGGCGCCAGCGCGGCCCGCGCCACGCCGAGCTCGTCGGTCACACGCTCCAGCGCCGCGAAGTGCCAGTACCCGGGCGCCTCCGCGGAGCTGCCGCGGCGCAACTCCACGTAGGAGCGATCGAGGCGGCCCGCGCCGATCGCGAAGACGAGCCCGCGCTGCACCGCGCTCGCGGGCGCGTCGGCCGGCGTCCACGCGATCTTCGATCGACCGGCCTGTTCGAGCAGTTGCCAGGCGCCGGCGCCGTCGCGCGCCGCGACGGGAGCCAGCTCCCGCAGCTCACCCGCCCGCAGCGGGCCGAGCGCCTGCGCCATGCCGCTGGAACGGTAGGACGCGGCAATGTCCGCGTGACAGTCGGCGCAGGCCGCGCCGATCTGCTGCAGCAGCACACACACGACGAGCAGCATCGCGCGCGAGAGCATACGCGATCGTGCGCGTAAGTCCTGCGTGGGCGCACTGCCGGGCGCGCGCCGCGGCCCGTACACTGCGCGCGCGTGTTCGACATCCGAAGTGGGGAGCGCCGCAGTGCCGGCATCGCGGTGCTGTACTTCGCGCTGGTGATGGCCGGTTGGTTCATGTTGCGGCCGTTGCGCGAGGCGTCCGGCGCCGGAATCTCGAGCGCCGAGCGCGGCGTGCTGTACGCGTGGACCTTCGCGTTCTCGCTGCCGGTCGTGCCGTTGTACTCGTGGTTGGTGTCGCGTTTCGATCGCCGCAGGTTGCTGCTCGGCGTCTACGCGTTCTTCTGCGCGAATCTCGCCGCGTTCTGGTGGTGTGATGCGCAGCACTGGTTCACGGGCACGCTCGAGCGCGTGTTCTACGTCTGGGCGAGCGTCTACAACCTGCTGATCGTCTCGATCTTCTGGAGCGTCGTGGTCGACGTCTTCGACTCGGCGCAGGGCAAGCGCCTGTTCGGACTGATCGCGGCCGGCGGCTCGCTCGGGGCGCTGCTCGGCTCCGAGATCACCAAGCGCTTCCTGGCGGACATCGAGCGCGGTGGAATCTACGCGTTGAGCGGCGCGCTGCTCGCAGCCTGCGCGATCTGCGCGCTGGCCCTGGTGCGCGCCGGGACCAAGGGCAACGCGAAGCAAGCGCACGGCACCGGCGGCTCCTGGTTCGGCGGCTTCACGCTCGTGCTCTCGCGCCCGTACCTGCTCGCGCTGGCGGCGCAAACGCTGTGCATCACGATCGGCAGCACGATCCTCTACAACGAGAAACTGGAGCTGGTCGCCGCGATCCACACGCAGGGAGAGCGCGCGCGCGAGTTCGCCAAGATCGACCAGTGGACGAACCTGGCCACGCTGTTCGGGCAAAGCGTGGTGACGGCCTGGGTGCTGGGGCGATTCGGCCTGCGCAGCGCGCTCGCGATCATGCCGCTGCTGGGCATCTTCGGCTTCGCCGCGCTGGCCTGGCTGCTGGAATCGAGCACGCTGCAGAGCGCGCTGTGGCTCGTGGTCGGATTCGAGGTGCTGCGCAAGGCCGTACACCACATCTTCGAAAAGCCCGCGCGCGAAGTGCTCTTCACCGTCGTCACGCGCGAGGAAAAGTACAAGGCCAAGGAATTCCTCGACGTGTCGGTCTACCGGGGCGGGGACTGCCTCGCGGGCTGGGCCTTCCCCCGGCTCGAGGCGCTCGGGCGCACGATTCCAGCGTGGACGGCGGTTCCGCTGTCCGTGATGGCCGTGCTGATCGCCGGCTACCTGGCCCGCGAACAGCGCCGGCTCACGGAGCCCAAGTCCGGCACGGACCTTGCTCCCCGGGAGTGAACCCCCGCTGCGGCGCGCGCCATTGCCCGCTGCATCGGACACCCCGCGGAGACATGTCCATGCGCACGCCCCCTTCGCCCGTCGCTCGTTGCCTGCCCCTGACCCTGCTCGCCCTGGCCGCTTGCAGCGGCTCCGGGGACGCGGTGATCGTGCTCCCGGGCCAGACCGACTTCTTCGAGCACGAACCGAACGACACGCAGTTCTACGCCAATGCGCTCGGCGTGCTCGCGATCGGCGAAGAGCTTGCGATCCACGGCGACATCGACTGCTTCGGTTGCGATCCGGCGGACGGTTTCAAGTTCTCGACGCTGGGTCCCGTCGCCTTGCAGTTCACGCTCTCGTGCGCCGACGCCTATTCGGACCTCGACCTGTGCGTGTTCGATCCGTCGATTGGCGGCTACTTCCAGTGCTTCGAGAACGGAGGCCCGCTGGAGAGCGGCACGATCCTGCTGGGAGGTCCCGCAACCGAATTGCACCTGGTGGTGAGCCCGTTCAGCGGCGGCGGCCCCTACGTGCTGGCGGTGGACGTGCTGCCCCTGTCGGCCGTGCTCGCCACCCACGAGGCCGAGCCGGTCACTCCCCGCAGCAGCGGAGCGGTCGACTACACCGAGCCGGCGCTCTTCCCGCTGCCCGAGCTGACCTACATCGAGTTCGAGTTGGACGCGCAGGGACTGCCGGTCGCGCAGCGCGTGCTCGAGATCAATCGTCGTTGACCTGGAACTGATCCGGGGTCACGCGCCCGCTCACCGGGCCCGGGATCAGCGGCTGGTTCGCGGCCGTCACGATCAGATCGTCGACGAACCAGCCGGCCAGGTTGTTGACGCTGCCATCGACGGAATCGAAGCGTACGCGCATGGTCACGGCGCCCCAGATCGGGTTGAGCGGCAGCGTGTGCTGGTGCCACACCCCCATGGCGGCGCAAGCATCGAGTCCTCCGCTGGGAGTCGTGCCCGCGCACTGCGCGGACAGCAGGTTGGCGCCGCTGAAGTTGTTGTTCGAGAACTCGACGAAGCGCCGATCGAAGCCGGTGCCGGTCGTCTCCGTCTGGTAGTTGCACCAGAACTTCAGGACCGGGTTCGTCGTGCCGGTCAGATCGATCAGACCGCCGGCGCAGGTCGCACTGCCGGCCACGATGATGCCCGGTCCGCCGTTGTAGTCGGTGCCGTTGTTGAAGTTCAGGCAGGCGGGGCTGGAGACGAAGGCCGCTGCGCCGAGCACGCTTCCCGGAGTCGCATCCACGCTCCACGCGATGCCATTCGGATTGGCTCCACTGAAGGTCCAACCGCTCGCATTCGCGAAGGGGGTCGTGTACAGCGGCGCGGTCACGTCGGCGCCATGCAACTGCGCTCCGTAGATCGTTTGAGCGCTCGTGGACACGTCGACGCGCACGAGCAGGTACTCGTTGAGGTTGCCGACGTGGTCGGTGCAGTTGATGGTCACGCCCACCGTGCCGCTGCCGATCAAGGTTCTCGCGCCGTTGGCGAGCGCGACGCGATACAGTTCGACCGCGACCCCGGTGTCCTCGCCGAACACGGTGAGCGCACCGACGGTCACGCCGACGGGAATCTGCAGCGTGGCGATGAGCTCCTGCTCGGGAGCCCCGACATCGACGCCCCACCCGGACGCTCCGTCGTCCGCGAAGCGCGCGCTTCCCGGGCCGACGGGCCCCTGGGCACCGACCGGGCCTGGATCGCCCTGCGGACCCGCGACGCCGGCGGGCCCCTGCGGACCGGCCGAACCCTCCGGTCCCGCGGGACCGATCGGACCCGCCGGACCAGGTAGGCCCTGATCGCCTTGAGGTCCAACCGCGCCCGCGGCACCCTGCGGGCCGGCGGGACCCTCGGGGCCCACCGGACCGATGGGGC
>VGZE01000036.1 GCA_016872755.1 Planctomycetota bacterium | reverse complement strand
GCGAGCTCCTGGCGCTCGGCGGCGCGCACGCGCCCGAAGGCCGCGCGGGCCTGGTCGTGCCGGCCGGCGCGCGCGTGCGCGTCTCCGGCGAGCAGCCACAGTTCGTCGAGCTCGGCCTCGGGTTGTTCGGCGACCAGCTCGTCGATCCGCGCGATCACTTCGTCCCAGTTCTGCGCGTGGAACGCGCACCAGGCGCGGCCGGACAAGGCGGCGCGGCGCACGCGCTGGCGCTCGGCCGGCGCCTGCAAGTGCTCGCACTCCTGCTCCGCGCGCCGCCAGGCCGCATCGGCCTCGGCATGGCGCCCGCGGCGGTATTCGACCTCGCCCAGGAGCTGCGCGGCATCCGCGCGCAGCGCGGCCGGACCGGACTCCAGCGCGAGCACCGACGCGGTTGCGGCCGCATCGAGCTGACCGGCGGTCCATTCCAAGCGGGCCAGCCGCAGCGCGGCCTCTCCGCGCGACGCGAAGGAGCTGCGCGTCGCCAGCGCCGCATACAGCTCGCGAGCCTCGTCGGCCTGTCCGGCCTCGACGAGCGCGCCGGCCAGCCGAAAGCGAACCGCATCGGCCTCGGCGTGCTTTGCGTGGCGCTCCAGGAAGCGCCGCGCCTCCTTGATCGCGAGCGGATGCAGGCCGCGCGCGACCAGCGTCTCGATGTGGCGCGCTTCGGCCGCGGCCGCATCCTGCGCGCGAGCGGCCGGCGCCGCGCACAAGCACAGTGCGACCAGCACGAGCGAACCCGACAATCTGCGATGGACAACCGACATGGGTACGGATCTCTCCCAGGCGCGCGACCCTGGCGAGGCCGCGCGTGGATGGTGGGGTGGGGGAAGCGGGCCGCACGCGCGTTGCGTGGCGGCCCGCGCTCAGCGGCTCAGCGCAGCTCGGGCCTGTTCAGCCGCGAGACCTCGCCGCGCAGGTCCTTCAACTCGTCGCGCAGGCTCTGCACGTCCTCGCGCATCTTGCCGACCAACTCGTGCAACTCGAGCACGAGGTTCGGATCGAGTGCGGCCCGCGGAGCCGGAGTGGACGGTGCGGAGAACAGCTCCTCAGCGGCGGCCTGCCCGAGGAACGGGTTGCGGGGCTCAGCCGCGATTGCCGGCGGCGCGCACGGTGGCTGCGACGGTTGCGGGCAAGCTGGTTGGGTCGCGATCGCCGCCGCGCTCGGAGGAAGGGCCCAGAACGCGTCGGCCCCCCAGCGCGGCGGCTGCGCGTAGACCTTCCATTGTCCGATTCGGCCATGCAGGTCCTTCAGCACCTGCTCCGCCTGTTCTTGGGCCTGTCGCGACAGGACCACGGTGCTGCCGTCCGGCAGTGCATGGACCGACCAGCAGCCATGGGATGAGGATGCCGAAGGGGCTACCGCGACACCGCACCCGCTCGACTCGCAGTTCGCGGAACTCGCAACCGTCGGCGCCTGCGCGGCGTGCGTCTCCTCGACTTCGACCTCGTCGTCGTCGTCGCTCCAGAAGTTCCACCACGATCTGCCGCCGGATTCCGGTTCCGGCTCCGGCACGGGGTCGGGTTCGGCCAGCGCCAGCGCGATCTCCAGCTCCGCCTCCGCCGCGGCCAGATCCTGCTCGGCCCGCCCTTCGGCGTGTTCGAGCTCGCGTGCGCGCAGTTTGCTCTCACGCGACAGCGCCCGGGCGCGAGATCGCAGCTCGTTCTGCTTGCGGCGCAGTTCGCCGCGCCGCGCGGTACCCTTCTCTTCGTCGAGCAACCGTTCGACGTCGTCGAGCTCGCTGTCGCAAGCCGCGCCGCGCTCATCGGCTTGCGCGAGCAGCGCGCGAGCCACCTCGA
Source organism: Planctomycetota bacterium (assembly GCA_016872755.1). Taxonomy (GTDB): domain Bacteria; phylum Planctomycetota; class UBA1135; order UBA1135; genus GW928-bin9. Next base: position 24,484 of record VGZE01000036.1, on the reverse strand, counting down.
GCTCCTGGTCGAACTTGGCGCGCATCGACTCGAGTTGCTGCCCGAGCTCGGCGCGGTGCTTCGCGAACTGCGCCTCGTGCTCGGCACGCTGCTTCTCGAGTTGCGCCTCGCGCTCGGCCGCCGCGACTTCGTAGCGCGCGTGGATCGTATCGAGGCCCTGCCCGCCAGCCTGTCCGGAACCGTGTCCGAAACCGTGTCCGGCACCGTATTGCAGCTTCAGCGGCTTCACTACCGTGAGCGCGGCCTTGTGCTTGTGATGTGGATCGGTGCACTTGAGCGGATCGCAGGCCAGCGCGGGCGCGGCGCACGCGACGAGCCAAAGTGAGGTACGCAAGAGGCGCATGTGGAGAACTCCGAAAGAGGACTAGGGATTCGTCGCGGCGCTCGGCGCCGCAAGGGGGTCGGTGGGGGGAGCGTTCTGCGCGGCGGTCGTCAGCGCCGCGAGCGCGCCCAATACCTGGTGCAGCCGCGCGCGGCGCGTGGACAGTTCGCTCAGGCGCGTCTCGAGCGTGCTGAGCTGCGCCGCGAAGCGCTGCGTGAGTCCGCGGCTCGCCAACTCGGCGCGCAACGCGTCGATCTCGCCCGTCAACGTCTCGATCTCCGCGCCCAGCGCGGACAGCGCGTCGGTGACCGGCTCCGGCTCGGACGCTTCGCCGGCGGGCGCCGCCTCGCCCCGCGGCGACGGCTCCTCGGCCGGTTCGGTCGACTCGGCGCTGCCCGGACGGAAGCCCGGCGCGACGAAGACGAGCAGCGAACAGGCCGAGAGTCCGACCGGCGTGAGCCACGCCAGGCGTTCCTCGCGCTGTTCCTCGACCAGCAGCCGCTCGATGCGGTGGCTCAGGCGCGACGGCGCGCGCGCCATGCCGACGGCGAGTGCAAGCGAGCGCTGCTCGCGTTGGGGCACCAGCCAGCCCGCGATCTCGGCCAGGCAGCTCGCCAGCGCGAGGCCGCCGCCGCGCCGCGCGGCGAAGTCGTCGCACAGATACTCGGACGCGTCCTCGAGGCCGCGCCGCGCGAGCCGATTCAGCGGTTGCACGAACAGCAGGGCCTCGAGCACGCGCGTGCCGAGCAGCCAGCTCGGGTCGCAGCGCAGCACGTGGGCCAGCTCGTGCGCCAGCATGCTGCGCTGCTGCGCGGGCGAGAGCCTCGCGATCGCGCGCAGCGGCACGCAGATCTCCGGGCGCAGCGCGCCGAAGGCGACCGGCTCCGTGATCTCGCTCGCGCAGGACAGCCGGATGCGGCCGCGATGTCCGACCTCCGCGCACAGCTCGTCGAGCTGCTCGCGCAGCGGGCCCGAGACGAGCGGCGTGCGCCAGCGCAGCGTGCGCTGCAGGCGCCGCCAGGCGCGCAGCAGCGCGACCAACCCGAGCAGCGCGCCGCCGAACCACGCGCCGAGGACCAGCAGGCGCCAGTCCGCGGCGCGCGCGCGCGCCAGCCACGCGGTGAGCGCGGACCGCTCTTCGACCGCGGCGGGTGCGGCCGCCGCTTCGGCTTGCAATGTGTCGAGCCCTTCGAACGGCACGAGCGCGGCTTCCGACGAGGAGATCTCCTCGAGCGGCGGCTGCACGAGCACGGAGGGGAGGTCAGCGGCGGGCGGCGTCTCGGTCGGAGCCTCGGCCAGCGGCAGGCTCCCGCACCAGGGCTCGCTCGAGCAGGCCAGTTGGATCGAGGCGCTGCCGAGCCCTCCGATCAGGGCCAGCTTCCACAGTGCCTCGCGCGCGCCCATGGCCGCCTTCGGCAGGCAGCGCGTGACGAGTGCGATCAATGCGACGAGCAACGTGCTGTGCACGAGGTAGGTCAGCAACCAGCACAGCAAGAGCGGCGAGAGGCTCTCAGGAATCACGGCGCACCTCCTTGGCCTCGCGCTCGCGGCGCGCGATCAGGTCCTTCAGCGCGCGCAGCTCGCGGGCGTCGATTTCGCCCTCGACCAGCAGGTGGTTGACCAGCGCGGTCGCATCGCCCGCGAAGAGGTTCTCCATCAGGTCGCTGACCATCGAGCGCTGCACGGCGGCCTCGGTCACGGTCGGGTAGTAGACGAAGGTGCGGCCCTCGGCGCGGTGCGCGACGATGCCCTTCTTCTCCATCTTCTGCAGCATCGTCGCGATCGTGGTCAGCGCGCGCGGTTCCTCGTCCTCGAGTTCCGCCAGCAGGTCCTCGTGCACGCGCGCGACGGTGGCCTCGCCGGCACGCCACAGCACGCGCATGATCGAGAGCTGCAAGGCTCCGAGTTGGTGGGATTCGCTCACGGGTCGGGCTCCGGTCCAGTGCGGGGTGGCAGCGAGCCCGCCTTGCACGCAGCGCGGCGCGGGCTCAACTACCGGGGTAATACGACCACGGTAGTTGAGAATTGGCGGGGCGCTAGCCCAAGTTCGTACGAGATTCGTCAAGTCCTTTCTCGAAAAGGACTTGCGGGCGCCGCCACCGGGCTCAGGGCGTGATCAACACCTGCACCGGGCTGCCGCTGGGGTGCGGGATGACCCGCAGCTCCTGCAGCGCCGCGCTGTAGCTCCAGCTCTGGACCGCACCGCCGCCGCTCAGCGCGACCGAGCTCGGCGCCGACGGATAGCCGGTCAGCACCAGCGTGTCGCTGGTGCCGTCGGCGCTGCTGGTGTCGAGCTTGAGCAGGCTCCGGTAGCTGGCGCCGAAATCGCGCGCATCGAAGGCGAGCTCGCCCAGGAAGCGCGTAGCGGTCAGCGCGAGCGCATTCGAACCGCTGGGCGCGAGCTTGTAGCGAGCGACCTTCTGCGCATCCTGCGCACGAACTTCGGTCTGCAACCACTGGCCGATGTCGTCGGACCACAGCTCGACGGATTGCGGATCGGCGGGCAGCGTGAAATTGTCGATCCAATCGAGCGCGGCGGAGAAATTGAGCGTGTTCCACGAGTGCGTCGGCCCGAAGTTCGCAGCCTGGAAGTTCACGAGCGCGCCCTTCGAGATCAGGAAGTTCGCCAGCGCATTCGTCTGCGTCACGAGCTTGACGTTGGGGTCGCCGAGGTTGACGTTCACGTAGAAGGGCACGTGCAGCAGGTTCGTCACGTTCGTCTGATCCGGGTCAGCCGCCCCGGCCAGCATGCGCAGCGGATTGACGCGGTCGTAGGCGAAGGGCACCGTGAGCGGCGTTCCGCCGAAGACCTCCGCGAGCTGATTCTTGATGGCCGCCGGGGCCGTGTTGTACTCCTCGATCACGTCCTGCGTGCCGGTGTGGACGATCACGCCCGCGACGCGCAAATCGCTTGGATCCAGGTGCCGCATGGCCCAGCTGACCGCATTCAGCGAGCCCATCGAGAAGCCGACCGTGTAGATGCGCGTCGGGTCGAGGGGGATCCACTGTCGGATCAACTCGAGCGTCTTGTCGAGCGCGTTCTGCGCGGTCGGATTCGCGAAGTTGTATTGCGACATCCCATACGGGGAAATCAGCACGTAGCCCTTCTGCGCGCACAGCTGCGGGAACTGCGTGTTCAGGATCAGGCTCGCGTGGCTGACGTTGTAGGGGTGGAATCCGATCAGGACCGGCCAGCCGCCGGCCGGCGCCGGTCCCAGCGGGAACTGGATCAGCACATCCTCGGCCAGCGTCGGGTGCCCCGAATTGGGCGGGTACAGGATCAGTTGCGCGATCGGATCCGTCGAGCCGGGCACCGAAGGCACCAGGCGCAGCGCGTAGCCGGAGAGGTAGAGCCAGCCGCCGCCGGGGCCGACCGGCACGTCCACCGGACCCGTGAAATTCGCCATCTCATCCCACGAGAACTGCGTGGCCAGCTTGAGCAGCGAACGTCTGTTCGGCCGCTGCGGGTCGCTACTCCCCGGATTCGTGAACTGAGCCGCGGCCCGCGAGCCGAGCAGCGCGCAGGCCAGCAAGAGCGGCAGCACGACGAAGCACAGCGCCGCGTGGCGGGGGAGCCACCGGGCAGAAGAATGGAGCGACATCCGGATGGGCAGTGCGGGAAGGGGCAGGCCGGGGGTCCCCTAGCCTATCCCAAGCGCTCCGGCCCTGGAATCCGCTGCGCAGGAATCGCTAGGGCTGGACCTCGACCAGCACGAACGTGCCCGTCGGGTGGGGGGTCATCTGGAGCGTGTCGGCACCCGCGTCGTGGGTCCAGGGGAGCGGCAAGAAACCGAAGAGCTTGACCGAGGCGGGCGGCTGCCCATAACCCTGCAGCACGAGCTGGTCCGAGCTGCCGTCAGCGGATTCGGCCTCCAGGAAGAGCGGCTGCCCGGGCCACAGCCCCAGTGCGGCGAGGTCGACGGCCAGCGCATCGAGCGAGCGCGTCTCGCGCAGCTGGAATGCGTTCGCGCCGGCGATCCGGTCGAGGCGATAGCGCGCGATCGACTGCCCCGGCGCCGCCAGCAGCGTGGACGCCAGCCAGCGCCCAGGCCGATCCGCGTGCATGCGCATCGATGTCGGCAGCGCGCCGAGCGGGTGCGGCTCGAGGAAGTCCAGGGCCGCGGCCATGTCGAGCGTGCTCCACGCGTGCAGCGAGCCGTTCATCGTGGTCGACAACTGCACCTTGCCGCCGCGCGCCTCCAGGTAGGCGTGCAGCGCGAGCGTCTGCGTGACCAGTGAGCTATCGGGGTCCTGCATGTTGCAGTGCAGGTAGATCGGCACGTGCAGCAGGTTCTCGACCGCCGCGCGCAGCGGATCGATCGCGCCGCCGAGCAGTGGAGCCGGGCTGATGCGCTCGTACTCGAACGGCTTAGCCGCCGGCGATCCGCCGAAGTGATCGGGGTCGGCGAGCAACGCCTTGAGGGCCGCATCGCCGATCGCGTATTGCTGCGCGGCATCGAGCGGGCCGCTGTGATCGACGATACCGGCGAAGCGGAAGCCGTCCGGATCCTGATGCCGCATCCCGAAGGACAGCGCATTCAGCGCGCCCATCGAGAACCCCACGCCGTACAGTCGCGTGCGATCGATCGGCAGGTACTGGTCGACCAGCGCGAGCGCGCCGAGCAGCGCGGTCTGAGCGTCGACCTGCGCGTAGTTTGTGTCGATCAGCCCGTAGGGCGCGATCAGCAGCCAGCCGCGCTGCTGGCACAGCGTGGGCAGCACGCTGCCCTGGAACGGGCTCTTCTCGCTGACCCCGAACGGATGGAACGCGACGACCGCCGGCGTGGGCGCCCCGCCCAGGGCGCCCAGCGGGAACTGCAGCAGGAAGCGCTCGGCCTTGCCCGCGACGCCCGACAGCGACGGGTACAAGAGCACCTCGACGGTCGGATCGCTGGAGAAGCTCGACACGAGGCGCACCTGAAAGCCCGGATCGAGCACGCTCAACCAACCGCCGCCGCGGCCGACCGGAACGCGCACCAGGCCGCGATCGTCGTCCGTCGGCGCCCAGGTGAACGGCCGGGCCTGGGTCAGTTGCGGCAGTGGCGCGGCGCCCTGCGTGGCACCGCCCGGCGCCGCGGGGGCAGGTGCCGCGGCCTGCGCAGCCGCCGGCGCGGCAAGCAGCGCGAGGAGCGCGCCGCGGAGCCAGTGCCGGACCACATTCGCGGGGCAGGGTGTCATCGTGGGCAGGGAAGGGGGGGCCGGAGGCGGTATGCGAACTCCTAGCCAGCCGGAGCGCCGGGCCGGCCGAATCGCCGATGCGGTGGATCGGGCCGCCGCTCGCGCGCACTGGAACTCCAGGCCTCCTCGTCGGCACCCGGCCAGTACCGAGGGCGGCGCTTCTTTCCACCCCCCCCTGCTAGGCTGGCCCGCATGACGGTCGCCACGCCCCCGCGCGCGTATTTTCGCCAGCTGCTGGCCGGCCGCGATTTCGCGCGCGCCGATCGCGTGGCCGGCCAGATGGTGAACTTCACCTACCTGATCGGCGACCGCGAGTCCGGCGAATGCGTGGTCGTCGATCCGGCCTACGCGGTCGACGAGCTCGTGCGCCTCGCCGCCCAGGACGGCCTGCGGATCACCGGCGCGCTGGCCACGCACTACCACCCCGACCACGTCGGCGGCGATCTGTTCGGGAACGACGTGCAGGGCATCGCCAGGTTGCTCGAGCTCGTGTCCGTGCCGATCCACTGCCAGCGCGCCGAGGCACCGTGGATCATGCGCATGACCGGCGTCGGGGCATCGGAACTCGCGCTGCACGACAGCGGCGACGAGCTCGTCGTCGGCGCCTCGCGCATCCGTCTGATCCACACGCCCGGTCACACGCCGGGCAGCCAGTGCTTTCTCGTCGACGACAAGCTGGTGGCCGGCGACACGCTGTTCCTGTCCGGTTGCGGGCGCACCGATCTGCCCGGCGGCGACGCGCGCGAGCTGTACTTGTCGCTGACGCAGCGGCTGGCGGCTGTCCCCGACACGGCCGTGCTGTTTCCGGGACACTTGTACGATCCGCTGCCTTCGGCGCCGCTCGGCGACGTGCGCCGTTCGAACCCGATGTACCGCTTCCGCAACCTCGACGAGTGGCTGGAGCAGACGGGTGCCGCGTACTGAGTCGCGCGCCGCGCACCGCGAGCCCGCTTGCGCGCCGGTTGCGCCGTCGAGCTCCTTCGCCGTCTTCCGCGCGCTGAACGATCCTGCCCTGGGCGCGCACGCAGGCCACAAGGGGCGCATCGACCAGCGCGCGCTGGCCGCCGTGCGCGGCGCGCGGCTGGAGGACAAGCTGCTGCGCGCGCTCGTCGCGCGCGAGGCGCTGCCGGCCAAGGAAGTCTGGGAGTCCTTCGAGACCTTCGCGCGCGCGCGCCGCGTGCTGCGCGGCCGTTGCGTGGTCGACCTGTGCTGCGGGCACGGCCTGGCGGGCCTCTTGTTCGCGGTGTTCGAGCGCGAGCTCGAGGAGCTCGTGCTCGTGGACGAGCGCGTTCCCGCCAACCACCCCGCAGTGATGGCGGCCCTGGACGAGGTCGCGCCCTGGGCGCGCGCGAAGACGCGCTGGGTGGTGCAGGGCCTGAAGAGCGCGCTGCCCGCGCTGCCGCGCGACGGCGCGATCCTCGCCGTGCACGCCTGCGGCGTGCGCACCGATCGCGCGATCGAGGCGGCGCTCGCCGCGCGCGTGCCGCTGGTGGCGGTGCCATGCTGCTACGAGGGCACCGCGCAGCGCGCGCCGAGCGGCCTCGTCGACGCGCTCGGCGTCGTGCTCGCCGTCGACATCGACCGCAGCTACCGCCTCGAGCAGGCCGGCTACGCGGTGCGCTGGACCAGCCTGCCGGCCGCGATCACGCCGATGAACCGCGTGATCGTCGCGCGGCCGCCGGCGGCGGCCCGCGGCGGCGTTACGCTTGGTTCCAACGCGGGTAGCCCACGCGTGCCTGGCCCTGCCGGAGAGCTCCGATGAACAAACCGCTGCCCTGGATCGCGTTCGGAATCCTGCTCGCGCTGCTGAGCGGTCTGGCGGGAGCCGCGACCCTGCGCTGGTTGGCCGGACCGCAGCTCGCCGCGCCGAACGGCGCCCACGCGATCGAGCCGGCGCGCGCGGCCTCCGCCCCCGCGGACCCGGCGCTGGCCGCGGCGCTGCAACAACTCGCGCTCGAGCTCGCGGCGCTGCGCGCCGACCTGGCGGGTGCCGGAGCGGCCCGAGCTTCCAGCGACGCGAGCGCGGCGCTGCCGCCCGCGCAGCTCGAGGCGCTGCTGCTGCGCGTGGCCAATGCGATCGAGCGCAGCTCCGGCGTCGCGTCCGCGCAGAGCTTCGAGGCCGAGCTCGCGCTGCGGCCGACGGGCGCGGCGACGCCGGCGACGCTGCACGCGTTGCAGGTCGCCATGGCGAACGACTACGAACGGCTGCTGCTCGAGCACAAGTTCTGGAGCTACCAGCGGCTGCTGCAGCGCTACGGCACGCCGGATCGGATCACGGCCGACGGGCCGACCTGCACGTTCATCTACGAGGTCGAGGAAGGCGAGCAGGTCGGGTTCAAGCTCTACAGCGGCATCGTGATCGACGTGTGGAACTAGCCGGGCGGCGCCTGCGCTAGACTGGTTCCGCGATCGCACCGCGCCGGCCCGCGTGCGATCGCCGAACCCGAAACTCAGGAATCGCCATGAAGTTGTTGCCGCTCTTCGCGGGCGCCGTCGTGCTCGCGCTTCCGACGCCATCCCAGTGCCCGAGCCTGTCGAGCTCGACCGCCGCCCCGGCTTGCTCGTCCAGCGGAGCTCCGCTGCCGACGCTGAAGGCCTCGGTGCAGCCGTCGCCGTCCCTGTCCCAGCCCTGCAAGGTCGTGTTCGAGCTCTTCGCGCCGCCGTTCTGCTGCAACATCTTCATCTCGTCGCGCTTGCTCGCGCTGGGCGTGGATACCGCGAGCCTGCCGCTGCCGGGCGGCTGCAAGCTGAACTTGCTGCCGCTGGCGGTGCTCGCGTTCCCCGCGCCGTCGGTGGGCGGCAACACGAGCAAGATCGAGATCCCGCTGCCGGCGACACCGTCGACGATCGGCATCACGGTGCTCGCCGAGGCCGCCGTCGTGCGCTTCGACACGATCGCGTTCACGACGTACGTCGACACGACGGACACGCAGAAGCTCGCGATCACGCCGTAGGCTCCGCCACGGGCGGCCATCCGCCCGGCCCCGACGGCTAGACTCGCGCCCATGTTGCACGAGGACATCGCTCTCGAAGGTCACCTGATCGACTCCGACATCCTGCGCCGTGTGATGGCGCGGATCGTCGAGGACGGCGGCGAGTTCGAGGTGCTCGCGCTCGACGTCGGTCGCACCAATGCCGATGCGTCGACCGCGCGGCTGCGCGTGAAGGCCGCCGACCCGCACCAGCTCGATGCGATCCTCGAGGCCCTCTCGTACCTCGGCGCGGTCTCGCGCGTAAGTGACGCGCGCTTCGCGCTCGCTGAGCGCGACGGCATCCTGCCCGACGAGTTCTATTCCACGACGAACTTCGACACGTGGGTGCGCCTCGACGGCCGCTGGACGCCGGTCGCCGAGCTCAAGATGGACGCGGCCATCGTGCTGCGCGACTCCAAGCCCACTGCAGTCAAGCAGGGTCGCGTGCGCGCCGGCGAGCGCGTCGCGCTGCGCGGCTCCGGCATCCGCGTGCAGCCGCCCGAGCGCAGTCGCGCGTACTCGGTGTTCGGCTTCATGTCGAACGACGTGTCGGCCGAGGTCAACAAGGGGATCGCGATCGCCGGCACGGCGCGCGAGATGCGGCGCGCGCGCGAGAACGGCGAGCGGATCGTGCTGGTGGCGGGACCGGCGATCGTGCACTCGGGCGGCGACGCGCCGCTCTCGCGGCTGGTGCGCGCGGGCTGGATCGACCAGCTGCTGTCGGGCAACGCGTTCGCGGTGCACGACATGGAGAAGGCGCTCCTGAAGACGTCGCTGGGCGTGTGCCAGATGAGCGGGCGCGCGGTCGAGGGCGGCAGCCGCAATCACCTGTGGACGATCAACGCGATCAACCGCGCCGGCGGGATCCGCGCGGCCGTGCAGAGCGGCCTGTTGCAGCGCGGCGTGATGCACGAGCTCGTGCGCGCGAACGTGCCGTTCGTACTGGCGGGCTCGATCCGCGACGACGGGCCGCTCTCCGACGTCGTGACGAATGTGCTCGATGCACAGGCCGCGTACGTGGAGGCGCTGCAGGGCGCGGGGGTGTGCCTGATGCTAGCGAGCGCGCTGCACTCGATCGCGGTCGGCAACCTGCTGCCGGCGCGCGTGCGGACCGTGTGCGTCGACATGACAGAGTCGGTGCCGGTCAAGCTCGGCAATCGCGGCACGACGCAGGCGATCGGCCTGGTCACCGACGTCGGGTACTTCCTCGAGCAGCTGGCGCGCGAACTCGGGGCGTGAAGTGTTCGCGAACGAGCAGCCAGCGCGCAGTGACCTGTCTAGGGAGCTGACTTGGTAGCACTGTCGACCGAAACGTCCGCGGGGCGTTCAAGTCGGGGACAGGAGGACGACTAAACGGCGCGGCGGGTCGCCCCGGGGGCGGCGCGTCCTCGCAGCAGTCCTTCGATGCTGAGGTCCTCGTCCAGGTCGGGCCAGTGGATGCCCGTTCCATCGCCGACCAGCCTCCAGTGACCCCGCTGTTCCGCCGTCGCCTTCTGCAGGCGCGGGAACCACTGCAGCGGAACGCTGAGGCGGCGCCCATCGGCCAAGTCGACCGTCAGGGCGTCGTCCGTGACGACGACACGTCTCGCGCGCGCCTCAGGAATCGGACTCGAAGAACTCACGCCAGGTTTCCAGGAATGCGGATTGGTGCAGGCGGACCATGCGCTCGAGCCATCTGAGTTCATGGGCTCGAAAGCGCTTGGACCAAGCCAAGGATACCGGATCGAGCCAGAACTTGGCGGTGGCCTGGCCCTGCTCGACGTGGACGTGGGGCGGCTCATCGCCCTCGTTGCTGTAGAAGTAGAACCTCGCCGGTCCTAGCCAGCGGATGGTGGGCATTTCGAGACGGTACGTCGCCTCGAAGCGAGCACCACGAGCCGCGCACCCACTGCGCACTGGGTTCTGCCCGGCTCGCGAGCCCATCGGGCTCCGAACACGCTGGGAGCGCGGATTTCCGGCGTGGAACTCGGGAGTTCGAGTCCTCTCGAGTGCTTGAATCGCGCGAGCTTCCTGTGGGCCGATTCAGCGGGGCCACAGGCGAACTCGGTGAATCCGTGCAACCTGAGGCGGAAACTCCGTCGAGCGGGGTTGCCAGGGCCTACGGCGCGATCCCGACACGCGCGGGATTCGAGAGCCTGAGCGTCGAGCCCGCGAGCTCGCCCGTCTGGAACCACGCGTGCGCGCCGATCAGCGCTGCATCCGCGGGTACACCGACGGACTTGGACCCGAGGCTGTTCGCGCCGATCGTCACCGCGCTGAGCGCACTGGACGACGCGAGATCGATGTGCACGCTGCCCGCGACCCCGGGCAACGCGAGCGGCGCGCCGAGCCCCGCGGACACTACCGGCACGACCAGCGCCCCCGGGTTGCCGGCGAATTCCAAGGCAACCGTCGTGCCCAGCCCCGCCGACTGCGGCGCGAGCACGATCGACGGCAGCCGGTGCGCAAGCTGCGTGACCGTCGAAGTGAGGGAGTAGGTGTACGGCGAGGCCGGAACGACTCCGAGCCCGTCGAGCCCGCCCTGCACGACCGCGTCGAGCGCGAGCTGTGCGCTGCTCGTTCCGAGGAGCTCGAGGCCCGGGCCGCCCGACGAATTCAGATTGCCGTTCCAGGTGCCCTTGCCGCCGATGAGCTGGTTCGTCGCGCCGGTCACGAGGGTCGGCCCACCGGTCACCACCAACGACGCATTCTCGATGCAGGCGCCTGCGCCTCCCGGGTACGGCTGCTGACTGAGGACGCCGTATTCGCCGGTGCCGCCGCGCGCGATCACGCGCGCGAGGTGGAGTTGGCCCTGCTTGAAGCGCAGCGCCGGCGCCCCGACCTCGCCGATCGTGAACGGGCCGCCGGTCGCATTGCCCGCGAAGAGCTTGCTGTCGCTGATCCACAGCGCGGTTTGCTCCGCGTCGATGGCCGGGTGGCCGACTCCACCGAAGATCGATCCGATGAACCCGTGGATCTGGCAGCGCTGCACGAAGACGCGTTGCGAGTTGGAGACTCGCAGCCCGGGTCCGATCAGCGGATAGGCAAGACCCACGACGTTGATCTGCAGATCCTGCAGCACGACGGTGCCCGCATTCGCGCCGACGTGCACCAGTGGATTGATCGTCTGGGCCGTCGGGTCGGAGTGGATGAACGACATCCCGGCGAGTGTCGCGATCGCACCGGACGGGACGTTGAGCACCTTCGTGTAAAGGCCGGGGAAGAAGCCCGTCACGCTGGTCGAGCCAGGCCCGCTGCCGCGGATCTCGAGCGCCTTGGCGACGTCGAAGGGCTGGTACAGCCCGGGCGCCACGAAGATGCGATCGCCGGGCTGCGCGGCATCGATCGCCGGCTGGATCTCCGCGTACGGTTGACCGGGTCCGACGAAGTGATCGGCGGCGGAGGCGGGGAGCACGAGGAGCACGAGCACGAGCACGAGTCTCATGCTCTAGAGCCTGACCCACGCCGCTGATCCTGCTCAGCGCAACGCCACGAACGCGCCTGCTTCGAGCGCCGCGCGCGCGTCCTCCATCCAGCGATGGAAGTAGCGCAGGTTGTGCAGCGTCAGCGCGATCCCCGCGAGCATCTCGTCGCTCTGGCACAGGTGCCGCAGGTACGCGCGGCTGAACGTGCGGCAGGTCTCGCATTCGCAGCTCGGGTCGAGCGGACCCGCATCACGCGCGTACTGCGCGTTGCGCAGGTTCAGCCGGCCCGCGCTGGTGAAGGCCTGATGCGTCCGCGCATGCCGCGTAGGCGTCACGCAGTCGAACAGGTCGATGCCGCGCTCGATCGCCGCCTGGAAGTCCTCCGGCGTGCCGACGCCCATCAGGTAGCGCGGCTTGTGCTCGGGCAACAGCGGCGCGGCCGCATCGACCGCCGCGTACTGCTGCTCCTTGCCTTCGCCGACGCTGACGCCGCCGATCGCATAGCCGGGCAGGTCGTGCGCCAGCACCTGCTCGACCGAGCGCGCGCGCAGGTCCGCGAACGCGCCGCCCTGCACGATGCCGAACAGGTGATGGCCGCGCTCGGCGCCGCCCTGCTCGCGCCAGCGCCGCACGCAGCGCTCGAGCCAGCGCGCGGTCCGCTCGCTGGCCTCGACGACTCCGGCGCGATCGGTCGGATCGGGCGGGCAGTGGTCGAAGGCCATCAGCACGTCCGGCCCGAGGTCGAGCTGGATCTCGATCGCCTTCTCGGGCGTGATCTCGATCAAGGAGCCGTCGACGACCGACTTCATCTTCACGCCGCGCTCGTCGAGCTTCGTCAGGTCCGACAGCGAGAAGACCTGGTAGCCGCCCGAGTCGGTCAGGATCGGCCCGTCCCAGCCCATGAAGCGGTGCAGCCCGCCGAGCTCGCGCACGAGCTGCTCGCCCGGCCGCAGGTGCAGGTGGTAGGTGTTGCCGAGCAGCATCTGCGTGCCGAGCGCGCGCAACTGCGACGGCAGCATGCCCTTGACCGTGCCGCGCGTGCCGACCGGCATGAAGCACGGCGTCTCGACGACTCCGTGCGGCGTGTGCAGTCGTCCGCGGCGCGCGCGCGTGCGCGGGCAGCGCGCCAGCACCTCGAAGCGCATGTCGGTTCGCGAAGTCGCGCTCATCGCAGCGTCGCGAGCACGGCGCCGGGATAGTAGCGCGCCAGGATCGCCGCGGCGCTCGCGCCGCGCTCGGCCTCCTTGCGCGCGCCGCCTTGGCACATGCCGACGCCGTGGCCGCGGCCGCGGCCCTCGAGCACCAGCGTCGCGTCGATCCGCTTGCCCGCATCGGGCCACTCATTCGTGATGCGCGAAGAGGGGATGCGCGCGGTGCCGATGCGCGCGCGGAATTCCTCGAAGGGAAGTCGGCGCGCCTTGCCCTTCGAGCCGAGCTCGACTTCCAGCCAGCGCCCGCGCGCGTCGCGGCGGACCGGCGCGAGCGTCCAGTCCTTCGGCGAGAGTCCGAGCACGTCCCAGGCGCGCGCGAGCTCGCTGCGCTGCAGCGAGGCCTTCCACGCGCTCTCGGCGCCGCACCCCGAGCACGCCACCGACGGCATCGCGCCGAGGTCCTGCTGCTCGGCGAACACGTCGGCGAAGGCGGCGGTCGAGCCGCCGCAGCTGGCGTGGAAGCGCGCGTCGAGCACGCGCTCGTCGGCCACCAGCACGCGACCGCGCGTCGCGAGCACGGCCGCGCGCACGCGCTGCTCGACCTTGCGCGCGGCGGGGGAGAGCGTTCCCTGCGGCGGCGCGCGATAGGCCTGCGCCGCGGTCGTGGCCGACACCGCGCTCGAGCGCCCTTGCAGCGCGCGCAGCTCGAGCACCGCCAGCGCGTAGGAGCGCGACGCGATCGCCTGCGCCTCGAGCAATGCGCTCGGCGCATCCCACACCACCAACTCGCCGCGCAGCACGCCGCACAGGTAGTCGTCGAGCGGCAGCCGTTGCGGGCCGCCGGCAGCCTCGAGCTCGATCGTCGCGGGCAGGCTGGGCAGGCCGCGCGCGCGCTGTGGAGGCGGGGCAGGTGCGCTGGGTGCGCTGGATTTCACGGCCGGCGCGGGAGCCGCGGGCTGTTCCATCGCCGCGCCGGGCGGTGCTCGCTCGGGCTGCGGATCGCGCGCGCTCCCCGACGACGGGTGCGTGGGTGCGCCGCAGGCCGCCAGCACGGCGAGGATCGTCGCGAGTCCGGCGCGCATCCGCTCAGTCGGCGTACAGGCCGCCCGAAGCCGATTCGCGTTCGCCGACGGCGGCGCGGCCGGCGCGCGTGATCGCGCGACCCTTCGCGGTGCGCTCGAGGAAGCCGCAGCGCAGCAGGTGCGGCTCGTAGACCTCCTCGATCGTGTCCTCGCTCTCGCCGACCGCGGCCGCGATCGTCTTCAATCCGAGCGGCCGGCCGCGCGCGTTGGCCAACGCGGCCAGGATGCGTCGGTCGAGATCCTCGAGCCCGTGCTTGTCGACGCCCAGGCGCGCCAGCGCGTCCTCGGTCAGCGGCGGCTCGATGCGCGCGACGCGCTGCACCTGCGCGAGGTCGCGCACGCGCCGCAGGAAGCGGTTGGCGACGCGCGGCGTGCCCCGACTGCGCGCGGCGATGACGGCCGCTGCGGCCGGCGCGAGCTCGCAGTCGAGGATGCGCGCGGCGCGCTCCAGGATCCGCACGAGGTCCGCGTCCGGATACGGCTCGAGCCGCTCGAGCAGACCGAAGCGCGAGCGAAACGGCCCCGACAACAGGCCCTCGCGCGTGGTCGCGCCGACCAGCGTGAACGGCGCGATCGACAGCGGCAGGATGCGCGCGTTGGGACCCTGGTCGAGCGTGAAGTCGACCGAGAAATCCTCCATCGCGGTGTACAGGTATTCCTCGACCTGCGCGGGGATGCGGTGCACCTCGTCGATGAACAGCACGTCGCCGCGCTGGATCTGCGTCAGGATCCCGATCAGGTCGCGCGGGCGCTCCAGCGCGGGGCCGCTGGTCGCGTGCAGCGTGCTGCCGAATTCACCGGCCAGGATCCGCGCCAGCGAGGTCTTGCCCAGGCCGGGCGGCCCGCACAGGAGCACGTGGTCCATCGGCTCGCCGCGCCCCTTGGCCGCATGCAGCGCGATGCGCAAGTTGTCGACGCAGCGCGTCTGGCCGACGAATTCCGACAACTCGCGCGGGCGCAGCGCGTTTTCGTACTCGCCCTCGCGCGGGGTCGTGTACGGGGAGGTCAGCGGCTGCGCGGATCCCGCCGAGCGGAAGGCATCGGGATTGATGACGGCGTCGGAGGCACCCATGGCGCGGCCCAAGCCTAGCAGCAACCCCGGCCCGGCCCTACCGAGGGCCTGATCTGTGCGTTTCCGCGCAGTTGCAGGACTTGCCGCGGGAGCCGGGAACGGTCGGCAGGGTTGCGCTTGACTCCCCCCTCAGCCCGCCTAGACTTCCGGACTTCGGCGCCTTCGTCAGCAGGCGCGTAACCCGTTTCATTCCCCCTGACTAGATAGACACGGAGCCCCCCTCCACCGCGGCTTGCGGCGAGCTGCACGCCCCACGCGTCGAGTACGCATGGATTCGCGCGGCATGCCCTGGCCGGTGACCGCCTCCGCTCGATCGAAGCGCGCGACCCGCAGTGTGCGGCGTCGCTCGCTCGATGACCATGCGAAGCGCGAGCACTCGGCTGCCAGCCGAACACGGTGATGGGAGGGATCGCGGTTGTCCGCCCTGCACGCACTCTCTCTTCGCTCGATCCCGTTCCCATCCTGACGACGCTGTCCCCTCCCCAGACTCCGACCTCACTCGACGACCGCCGCAGCGCAGCGGACACGCGCGAGGGCCCGGTCGGCACCTTTCCATGAACAACCAGCTCGGGACTCCCTTCCTTCGGACGTACTCCCTGCACCGGACGAACTCCCTGCACAGGACTAAATCCCTGCATGTCGCGCGCGGCCTCGCTCTGTGCGGCGGCGCGGCGCTCTTGCTGCAGGCCTGTGGAGGCGGCGCCGCCGGCGGCGCCGCCGGCTCGAACAAGATGGAGATCGTCGACGCCTCGCACGGTTTCGGTCTGCTGCTGCCGCACCAGGTTCACAAGCCGACCACGGCGGGCACGCCCGGCTTCGAGATCGTCGCGATCCGCACGTTTCAGGACCTCGTGACCAATGTGAAGCCGGCCAATCCGGTGAAGCCACCGACTCAGTGGCCGACGTCGGCATTGCTCCCGACCGGTGCTGTCGGCAACCACTACATCTTCGTGAGCTTCAGCGCCCCGATCGATGTGGCCTCCGTGCTCGACGCCTCGGCCACGGCGCAGGCGAGCTCGAATCTGAGCGGCTCGATTTCCATCGAGGCCGTCGACCCGCTGACCGGAACGGTGACCACGCTCCCCGGGCGGGCCTTCATCGGAGGCAAGACCTACGCCGGCACGCCGGTGAACGGCCTGCTGCAACTGCAGCAGTGGGTGGGCCTGGTCGGAGCCGCTCCGGCCGCGCTCCCCGTCGGCCTTGATCTGCCGGGCCTGGGCTTTCCCGGCACGCAGAGCGTCACGGCATTCCCGGACGCGGCCAAGCTCGTCAGCGACAAGACCTTCGTGTTCGTCGCCGATTCGGACAGCAATCTGCAGACGGCCGAGACCTTCCCGCTCGGACAGCAGATCCGCATGCGCATCACCGGAGGCGTGCGCTCGACAGGCGGCAAGCTGCTCGCCGCTCCCGGCCTCGCATCGGCGACGGTGGGTGTGGATACCGTCGGCCCCGAAGTGGCTCAATCGCCGCCGCCGTTCAACGTCGCGGTGATCACGCCCGGCAACGGCGACGCGAACATCGATCCGCAGACGCCGGTGCGTATCCAATTCTCCGAGCCGATCCAGCCGTTCTCGCTGGGCTCGCTCGACGATGGCAAGCCGCCCAGCCCGAGTTCGGCCGTGTCGATCACCTTCGGCCCGTCGACCTCGTTGGTCAACCTGCCGTTCGCGTTGCGTCCCCCCAGCGTCTACGACCTGTCGACCTGGGACCTGGTCCCGGCCTTCGCCTTCCCGGGCGCCGGCCCGGTCACCGCGCAGTGCGGTGCGTTCAACAAGGTCACGATCACCGTCAACTCGCAGAAGTTCCTCGATCTCAACGGACGCACGAACTCACTCGGGCCGACCACGTTCTTCACGACCGGTCAGGGCCAGGGCCTGGTCAATGCACCGGTCGCGCCGGACGCCATCTACATCGGTCGCTTCGGATCCAAGCCTGGCATCACGGTCATCGACCTGAACGGCTTCGGCCAGTCGACCGGCAATCCGACCTACAACCTGCTGACGCCGATCGTCGAGGGCAACTCGAACTTCCCGAACAACGTGAACGTCGCGATCCAGGGTTCGCTGATGATCCCGCCGCTGTCACCCGGGCAGTGCACGATCAACGGCGGCTCGCGCGGCGTGTTCACGACCACGACGGACAGCAACCTGAACGACCTGCTCGCCACCAGCCCGATCCTCGAGTCGGTCGGCGACATGATGCTCGGGCACGCGCTCGACAGCAGCTTCAACAACGGTCCGCCTCCGTTCGGCTGCCAGTCGGGCGGCGGCAACATCTGCGCGCAGGGCGGTCTCAAGCAACTGGCTCCGGTCGTTTCGAACCAGAACACGCTCGGTCCGTCGCAGGCGGGCCAGTTCGGTTCGCTCGCTCCGGGCGGTGAGAACCTGATCTCCTGGGCACCACACCCGAACCCTCCGCCGCTGATCTTCCCGCCGTTGTGCGTGACACCGTTCATCGGCGGACAGGAGCCGACCTCGATCAACTCGACCCTGCCGCCGCCTCCGGTCAGCGTCGGTGCGGGACTGCAGAACCTGCTCGTGCCGGGCGCGTTCCCGCTCGGCGTGCCGTCGCAAGGCCTGCCGCCGTCCGGCTTGCTCGTGAAGGAAGCCAACATGTTCTTCCTCGGGCCCTCGCCGCCGCAAACGCAGATCAGCCTGTGCCAGCCGTTCCAGATCCGCCAGCAGATCGGTCACTACATGTACGTGATCGATCGCGTCGCCAGCGAGATCGTGGTGCTGAACTCCAACCGCTTCACGCTGATCGAGCGGATCGTGCTGCCCGATCCGACCTCGATGTCGATGTCGCCGAACCTCGATTTCATCGCGGTCACCAACCAGAACTCGGACCTGGTTTCCTTCGTCGACATCAACCCGGCCTCCTCGACATTCCACACGATCGTGAAGTCGGTCAAGGTCGGCGCGTCCCCGCGCGGAATCGCGTGGGAGACCGGCAACGAGGACATCCTCGTTTGCAACGAGGCCTCGGGCTCGGTTTCGATCATCTCGGCCTTCGACTTCGAAGTCCGCAAGACGATCACGAATCAGCTCAAGACGCCGTTCGAGGTGTGCACTTCGCCGCGACAGACCTTGTTCGGGTATCTGCGCGACGTGTACTACGGCTACATCCTCGATCGCGACGGCTCGGTCGCGCTGTACGAGTCGGGTCCGAATGGAGTCAACGGCTGGGGCTATGACGACGTGGTCGGCAAGCCGACCATGAAGTTCAACAAGCCCAAGGCGATCCAGGCCGATTACAACAGCCTGTTCGGCGGTTGCTGGATCGTGCACGAGGACCAGATCAAGAAGGACGGAACGCCGACCGGCAAGAAGGGCGGCGCCGTTTCGAACCTGGTGCTCGAGAGCGCGACCTTCGGGAAGCTCTACCTGGGTGCGTCGATCAACCCGCAATTGCGTGACATCAATTTCGCGGTGCCGGTCTCCGTCGGCAGCGATCAGCTGACCGGTCTTCCGGTCGACATCGCGTTCGACAACCAGATGAACTTCGGAGGTCTGCCGACCTACCAGAGCCCGCAGTTCGCCGCCGGGCAGCCGATCTCGATCAACGGGAAGTCGCTCGTGCGAGCGGGGACCTTCGGAATCGGGGTCAACAACACCTGCGAATCGGTGTTCATGTTCCTGGCCGTGCCCAATTCCAGCGAAGGCACGGGGTCGGTCGACGTCGTGCGCGTCGACTCGGGCGGCATCCGCTTCGACACCAATCCGTTCGATCCGGGCGTGCAGTCGATCCCGGCGCCGGGCGCGTCGATCTTGATGGACTACTTCCGGCAGTAGCGAGGACCGACGGCGACCGCTCCGCGCTCGCGCGGATGCCGCCGTCGCGCCCTGCGCTCGATGATCCGCGGCGGCCCGGGACACTCCCAGTGTCCCGGGCCGCTCGCATTCCAGGCTGCGCGCGCGGTTTGGATTCGCGGGTCCGATCCGCGAAGATCCAGGCCGCATGCCCGATCCCGCATCCGTGCGCGCCATGTTCGGCCGCATCGCGCCGCACTACGACCTGCTGAATCGCGCGCTGTCGTTGGGGATCGACCAGCGCTGGCGTCGACGCGCCGTTCAGAGCGTCGCACAGGCCTTGGCCGGATCCGCGGAGTTGCGAGCGGATGCGCTGCTCGGTCGCACGATCGTCGACGTGTGCTGCGGCACCGGCGATCTCGCGCTCTTGTTCCGCCAGGCCGGTGCGCGCGTGCTCGGACTCGATTTCACGCCGGCCATGGTCGCGCGCGCGGCCGACAAGGCGAGCGGGCGCGCGCTGTTCGGGCAGGGTGATGCGCTGCACCTGCCGCTGCGCGACGCGAGCGTCGACGCGACCAGCATCGCCTTCGGACTGCGCAATGTCGGCGACCGGTTGCAGGGACTGCGCGAACTCGCGCGCGTGACTCGACCGGGCGGCATCGTGCTCGTGCTCGAGTTCTCGATGCCGCGCGGAGCGCTGCTCGGCCGCGCCTACCGTACCTACTTCACGCGCCTGTTGCCGGGCATCGGTCGCGTCGTCTCGCGCGATGCGGACGCGTATTCCTACCTGCCGCGAACGGTGCTGGCCTGGCCTCAACCGGCCGAACTCGAGCAGGAATTGCGCTCGGTCGGATTGGTCGATTGCGAGCACGTGCTGCTCTCGCGCGGCATCGCGTGCCTGCACCTGGGGCGCGTGCGGTCGGCGGGCCTGCCCGGATGAGCGGGCCCGCTCCGGCCGAGGAAACCACGGCGCGCGGCTGGCGCGATCTGCTGGCCTGCTTGCCGCTCCTGGTCGCGTACGAGCTTGCGGTCACGAGCGCCGGCGCCGGCCATCGCAACAGCTCGGACCTCCTGTTGTCGTTCCCGCTCTCGCCGCTGGGGGCGACGGGTGTGTGGATCGCGCGAGCGGGCCTGCTGCTCGCGCTCGTGATCGTCGCGATCGGACGCGTGCACCGCTCCGGGCAAGCACTGCTCGCCGGTTGGATCGCGATCGCGCGCGAGAGCCTGTGCAGCGCGATCGTGATCGGACCCCTGCTCCTGTTCGCGCTGCGCCTGGTGCCGGAGGAGGCGCGCGAGCTCGGCCTGAGCGGGAGCGCCGACCTCGCGATGCCGCGCCTGTCGCGCGTCGGCCTGATCGCCGGCGGCGCGGTGTTCGAGGAACTGGTGTTCCGCGTCGGCGTCTTCGGATTGGTGTACCTGCTGGCGCGGCGCGCGCTGGTCTTCTTGTCCAGCGAGCGGTGGGCCGACGAGCTGGCCCTGATCGCGGCTGTGCTCGGCTCGTCCGGCGCGTTCGCCGCCTTCCACCTCGCTGCCTGCAACGGCTGGCTCGGGGCCGGCGGCGAATCCTTCGCGCCCAGCTTGTTCGCCTGGCGCGCCGCGGCGGGGGCCGCTCTGGCCGTGCTTTGGCACTGGCGCGGATTCGCGGTGGCGGCCTGGACGCACGCGCTGTTCAACACTGCGCTGTTGCTCGGCGCCGGGCCCGGGGTGCTGCTGTAACCTATGCCGTTCCGATGCCTGCACGCCGCTCACGCGCACCCCGCGCCGCTCCCGACAGAACGCGCCGCTTCTTCCTCGGTTTGACGGGCGCAAGCGGGCACCCGTACGCACTCGCGCTCGCGCGTGCGCTGCTCGAGCGCGGGCACGCGCTGGACGTCAGCGCGACCGCCGCCGGCCTCAAGGTGCTGCGTCACGAGTGCGGGCTCGACATCGCGCTCGACGGCTCCGATCTCGGCGCGCGCCTGGCGAGCGCACTGGGCCTGGAACAGGGCGACCCGCGGCTGCGCGTGTTCGATGCGAGCGCGATCGAGGCGCCGCCCTCTTCCGGCACCGCGCTGACCGGCGCGGTGATCCTGTGCCCGTGCAGCATGGGCTCGCTGGCGCGTGTCAGCGCCGGCTTCAGCTCGAACCTCGTCGAGCGCGCGGCCGATGTCGCGTTGAAGGAGGGCCGCACGCTGATCCTGGTCGTGCGCGAGGCGCCCTATTCGGCGATCCATCTCGAGAACATGCTGCGCATGGCGCGCCTCGGCGCCGTGATCCTGCCGGCCTCGCCGGGTTTCTACCATCGACCGCGCACGCTCGAGGACCTCGTGCGACACGTGGTCGGCAAGGTCCTCGACCGCGCCGGCGTCGCGCACGAAGTCAGCGCGCGCTGGAGCGGGTTCGCGGCCTCCGGACCGGCGCCGGAGCCGCCCGACGAGGAAGGCGTGGAGCCGCGCGGAAGGGCGGGGCGATGAGCCGCGCGGCCGACTGGTTCCGGCTGGTTCGCTTCAGCCATTCGGTCTTCGCGCTGCCGTTCGCATTGATCTCGGCGCTGCTCGCGGCGCGCGGGCTGCCGCCGTGGAGCACGCTGGGCTGGATCCTGTTGTGCTGCGTCGCCGCGCGCACCGCGGCGATGGGTTTCAATCGACTGGTCGATCGCGGGATCGACGCGCGCAATCCGCGCACGGCCGCGCGCGAGCTGCCCGCGGGCAGGCTCGCGCCCGCGGCGGTTGCGGCGCTGGTCGTGCTGTGCAGCGCGTTGTTCATCGCCGCAGCCTGGCGCCTGGGACCCTTGTGCGGCTGGCTCGCGCCGCTCGTGCTGGCGGTGCTGCTCGGGTACAGCTACGCGAAGCGCTTCACCGCGCTCGCGCACCTGTGGCTCGGACTCGCGCTCGGACTTGCGCCGCTGGGGGCCTGGCTGGCCGTGCGCGGATCGCTGGAGGGCGGGTTGGCCGCGCCGCTCCTGTTGTCCGCCGCCGTCATCGCCTGGGTCGCCGGCTTCGACGTGCTGTACGCGTGCCAGGACTGCGAGTTCGATCGCCGCGCCGGATTGCACTCGATCCCGGCGCGACTGGGCATCGCGCGCGCGCTGCGCGTGTCGGAACTGCTGCACGTGCTGGCCTTCGCGCTGCTCGCCGCCTTCGCCGTGCGCGGCGGGCTGTCCTACGGCACCGCGTTCGCGCTCGCGCTCGCCGGCGCCCTGCTCTACTGGCAGCACCGCCTGGTGCGGCCCGATGACCTGTCGAGGCTCGACCTGGCCTTCTTCACGCTCAACGGCTGGGTCGGCTTCGTGCTGCTGCTCGGCGTGAGCACCGATCTGTGGCTGCGCGGAGGTGCCGCATGAGCGCGCCGGACAAGAAGAGCACGGACCCGTCCGCGCAACTGCGCGCGCTGTTGGCGGCCTTGCAGCAAGGCGAGCCGGCACGCGGGTACGTGTTGCGCGGTGAGGAGCGCTGGTTCCGCGAGCAGGCACTGGCGGCGCTCAAGGCGCGCGCGCAGGCCCTGGACTGGGAGTGGTGCGCGCACGACACGGCCGATCCCGACTTCGCGTTGCCCGCGCTGATCGACGACCTGTCCGGAAGCTCGATGTTCGCGAGCGCGCGCGCCGTGGTGCTGCGCGGCACGCAGCGCGACCGCACCGACCTTCTGGCCAAGACCGAGGGCGGAACGCCGAGCGCGCTCGTGCGCGCCGCGCTGGCCTGGCTCGAGAGCGGCGCGGCCGGTTGCTTCGTCGTCTCCGCGGATGCGCTGCGCGCCGACCACGCGCTCGCCAAGGCGGTCGTCAAGGCCGGCGGCACGCTCACGGATTTTCGCAAGCTCTACGACTCGCCGCCGCCGTGGAAGCCCGATCCGCGACAGACCGAGCTCGTTCAGTGGCTGCTCGGCCGCGCGCGCGACAAGTCGATCCGACTCGCCCCCGACGACGCGTTGTACCTGGCGGCGATGACCGGCAACGACCTGGCCGCGCTCGACGGTTCGCTCGACAAGCTGGCCGTGGCCGGGCCGGGCGGCGTGCGCGCGATCGCGCTGCCGCAAGCCGCGACGACGCCCTGGGCCGTGGCCGATCAACTGGCGCGCGGCGATCTCGCGCGCGCGCTGCTGGGCCTGGAGACGCTCTTCCAGTCCGGTTTCGAGGAAAAGGACGGCCGGCGGCTGGTCGATCCGGGGGCGCTGCTCGGCATGCTGCTGCCGAGCCTCGCGCGCGGCGTGCGCGCGAACCTCGTGGCGGCCGAGGCGCTTGCCGGCGGCGCCGCTCCCGAGGCCGCCGCGGCCCTGGCCGGCATCGCCGGGCCGCCGCAGCGCGTGGCCGAGTCGCTGGAGCGCGCGCGCTCGCGTTCGGTGGACGAGTGGCGCGCGCTGCTCGGCGACACCGTGCTGCTCGAGCGCCGCTCGAGGAGCGGCGGCAGCGTCGATATCGACGATCTCGCCCTGTTCGCGCTGCGCCACCGCGCCAAGGCGCGCGCGACCCGCATCGCGCCGGCACCGGGTGCGCGCCGATGAGCCGCCTGCCCGAAACCGCGCCCGGAGCCGCGCGCATCGCGGTGCTGCCCGAGCACGTGAAGAACCAGATCGCGGCCGGCGAGGTCGTCGAGCGGCCGGCCTCCGTGCTGAAGGAGCTGGTCGAGAACTCGCTCGACGCCGGCGCGCGGCGCGTGCGCGTCGATCTCGAATCGGGCGGTCTGCGGCTCGTGCGCGTCGTCGACGACGGCTGCGGCATGGGGCGCGCCGACCTCTTGCTGGCGCTGGTCCCGCACGCGACGAGCAAGCTGCGCGAGTTGGAGGATCTCGAGCACATCGCATCGCTCGGTTTCCGCGGCGAGGCCCTCGCATCGATCGCTTCGGTCGCGCGCGTGCGCGTCGTTTCGCGCGAGCGCGAATCCGGCGCGGGGCTCGGCCACGAACTGCGCGCCGCCGACGGCCGCATCGAGGGACCGCACGAGGCCGGCGCCGAGCGCGGCACGCTGATCGAGGTGCGCGACCTGTTCCACTCCACACCGGCGCGGCGCGCGTTCATGAAGACGCCGGCCTACGAGCTCGCGCGCTGCCTCGACCTGTTCCAGCGCATCGCGCTCGCGCACGACGGCGTCGCGTTCCAACTGACTCACGACGGCCGGCGCGTGCTGGACGTCGAGGCCGGCATGGACCTCGTCGAGCGCGTGCGGCGCATCTTCGGCGGCGAGCTCGCCGACGCGCTCGTGCCGGTCGCGGCGGCCGAGGGCGGCCTGCGCCTGTCCGGCTACGTCGCGCCGCCGCGGCTGTCGCGCCGCGATACCGCGCGCACGATGTGGTTCCTCAACGGGCGCCCGCTGAAGGACAAGCTCTTGCTGCGGATCCTGAAAGAGGCCTACCGCGGCTTCGACGACACCGGGCGCACGCCGGTCGCGTTCCTGCGGCTGGATCTCGATCCGGCGCAGGTCGACGTAAACGTGCACCCGACCAAGAGCGAGGTGCGTTTCCGCGAGGAGCGCCGCGTGTTCGCATTCGCGCTCGGCGCGCTGCGCGCGGCGCTCGCGCGTGCGGATCTGGCGACGCCGGGCGCGCGGTTCGCGCCGGTGGCGCCGCCCGCGGGGCTCGC
>VGZE01000035.1 GCA_016872755.1 Planctomycetota bacterium | reverse complement strand
CGGCGCCTGCCTGGCCGGGACCTGGCCGCACCTGATGCCATCGCGCGGCGGCGAGCCGCGCGATCCGGAGCGCGCTCCGGTCGCGGACGACGCGGCGGCCGCCGCGGCGCGCACGCGCTTCGCGCTCGATCAGCTCGCGCTGCCGCAGCGACTGTTCGCGCCGTCGGAGGCGGCGCGCGCCACCTACGAGCGGGCCGGCGTGCCCAGCGGTCGCATTCGCGTGGTCGAGAACGGCATCGATTGCGGCGCGCTGACGAGCGCCGTGCGCGCCGCGCGTGAACGGAACGCGCGCGCCGATGCGCTCGTGCACCTGGGCTTCCTGGGCACCGCGCTGCCTTCCAAGGGGGCGCTCGAGCTGGCCGAGGCGCTGCTGGAGGCCGCTGTGCCGGGACTGGTGCTCGACGTACACGCCGCATTGCCGCCGTATCACGGTGATGCGCGTTACGTGCAGGCGCTGCAGGCGCTGGCCGCGCGCGATGCGCGCATCCGGCTGCACGGTCCGTACGCGCGCAGCGAACTGCCGCGCATCCTGGCCGGGCTCGACGGCGTCGCCGCGCCATCGCGCTGGCACGAGGTGTACGGCCTGACCGTGCGCGAAGCGCGGGCCGCCGGGTTGCCGGTGCTGGTCAGCGACCGCGGGGATCTGGCGCGCGTCGCCGAGGGCGGGGAGGCCGGACTGGTGGTGCCGGCCGACGATCGCGCGGCCTGGGTGGCGGCCTTGCGCCGCTTCGGCACGGATGCCGCCGCGCGCGCGCGCTGGTCGCAGCGCGCGAGCACGCTGCGCGACGTCGAGTCGATGACCTTGGAGCTGGAGCGCGAGTACGTGGCCGCGATCGTCGAAGTGACCGGCCGCATGCCCAGCCTGCTCCATCCGATCGACGTGCCTCCCGCGTCCGCGCCGCCGGAGCCGCCGCGCCGCGGCTTCCTGCGCCGGCTCTTCGGCGCCTGATCAGCGCGCGCCGGCGACGCTGCGCCAGAAGCCGACCAGCTCGCGCGCCAGCGCGGGCCAGGTGTAGAGCTGCTCGACGCGCGCGCGGCCGGCGGCTCCCAGCGCCCGCGCCGCGCGTGGATCGTCCAGCAGGCGCTCGATCGCCACGGCCATGTCCGCGGGCGAATCCGCCAGCAGCAAGTGCTCGCCGTGCACGAGCTCGAGGCCCTCGGCGCCGATCGAGGTGCTGACCACCGGCGCGCCGGTCGCCATGGCCTCGGGGATCTTGAGGCGCGTGCCGCCGCCGATGCGCAGCGGCACGACGCAGATCGCGCAGCGCTGCAGGTGCGGGCGCACGTCCGGCACGTCGGCGTGCAGTTCGACGTGCGGGCCGACCAGCGCGCGCAAGGCCGCTCCCGGCGCGCGGCCCACGATCTCGAAGACCAACCGCGGCCGGCGCGCGATCAGTCGCGGCAGCACGTCCTCGACGAACCGCACGCAGGCATTGACGTTGGGCTCGTACGAAAGGCTGCCCACGAACACCAGTCGCTCGCGTTCGCGCTCGACCGCGCGCGCCTCGAAGTAGGCCGGGTCGTAGCCGTTGGCGATGACGGCCGCGCGCGTCGGTCCATTGCGCACCTCGAAGGCGGCGCGGTCCTCGCGGCTGCAGAAGACGTGATCGAGCGAGCGCCGCGCCGCGGCTCGCTCGAGCCGGCGCAGTTTCCACAAGTCGAAATGGCGCTGCGGCCCGCGGCCGCTGGTCGTGCGTTCGAACAGATCCGCGTCGAGCTTGTGGTGGTGCTGCACGATCGGGATCGCCGCGTGGCGCGGGATCGCGCGCGCGAGCAGCGGTTCGTCGACGTGCAGCACGTGGTAGCGTCCGCTCGCGCACTCCTCGCGCAGCCGGTCCCGCAGCGGCCGCGAATGGAACCAGCGCTCGATCTTGGCGCGGCCCAGGCGCAGCAGCGGGCCCGGAGTGCTGCGCTCGAAGACCTCGATCGACGCGCACCAGGGTTCGAAGGGTGCCAGCGACCCGGCGCCCTGGCCGGGCGCGAGCACGCAGCGCAGATGCACGCGGCACTCGCGCGCCGCATTGCGCGCGAGCTGGTAGGTGCGGATGCGACCCCCGGAATCCAGAGGCCAGGGCAGCACCGGGCTGACGAAGAGGACGTCCATCGCGAGCGTCTCAGAGCGGGGCGGCGAGCGGACGCGGATCGACCACGTTGGCGCGTGACAGCGCCCAGCCGTGAGTGGAGCGAGCCAGCAGGATGCCGCGCGCGGGATCGAGGCGCAGCGCGAACGAGCGCGCGGGCGGGATTCCCAGCGCGGCCGCCGCCAGCACGCGCGCGACATTGTAGTGCGTGACCAGCACGACCGGGTGCGCCCGGGCGCGCAGCGCCGCGCGCTCGAGCACGGGCCAGGCGCGCGCGTGGAGGTCCGCGTCGGTCTCGCCCGCATGCCCGCGGAAGCCCCACGGGTCCGCGTGATACGCGCGCACCGCCGCGCTCTCGTCGCGTTCGAGCTCGGCGCGTTCGCGTCCCTGCCAGCGTCCGCGATCCAGTTCCCGCAACGCCGGTTCGAGCTCCAGCGGCAACCCGGCCGCGCTCGCCACGGCCTCGGCCAGCGTGCGCGCGCGCACGAGAGGCGAACTCACCACGCCCGCGCAACCCAGGCCGCCATACCACGCGCCGACCTCGCGCGCCGCGAGCAGGCCCTGCTCCGAGAGCGGCACGTCGAGGTTGCCATAGGCGCGTCCGCTCCAGTCGGCGCGAACCTCGGGATGGCGCAACAGCCAGACCTCGGCGCGCGGTCCGCCCGAGCGTCCGGTGGCGGGAGAGGGGGTCGGCAAGCAGCGCCCAAGGTAGTTCGGCGCGAGCGCGGGCGGAAGCGCGCTGGCGCGAACCGGCTCCTGGCTCTACATTCCTGCCTCTCACGCGCGTCCGTGCCCTCCACATGCCCACAGTGAAAACTCTCGTCGACGGCAAGACCTACGAGGTCGCCGCCGGTACCAAGTTCCTCGACCTCTGCCAGAAGCAGAAGGTCAAGCACGATTTCGGCTGCACCGTCGGCAGCTACGGCGTGTGTCGGCTCGAGGTGGTCGAGGGCGCGGCGCATGTCGACCCGATCACCGCTGACGAGCAGGACACGGTGGCGATGAGCACCGATCACGCCGGCGCGCGCCTGGGCTGCCAGCTCGTGATCCGGGGCGACATCGCGGTGCGACCGGTCGCGTGAACCGGTTCTCGCGCGGCGCCGCTCTCGCGTCGTTCGCGCTCGTGCTGCTCGCGGAGCTCGCGAACGCCGCGCAGGCGGGCGTTGCGGCGCTGACCGACGTGCGCGTGGAGCGCGCGTTCCCCCAGCAGCCGCGCTGGAAGCGCCCGCTGTGGTTCGGCGCAGTCCCGGGGCCGGCGGCCGCGGCCGGCGCGCGCCTGCACGCGTTGGCCGAACAGCACGGCGTGGTGCACGCTTTCGAGCTGGACGAACGCGGCACGGCCGGACCTTCGCGCGTGCTGCTCGACATCGCCGCGCGCACCAGCCGCATCGGCAACGAGGAGGGCTTGCTGGGGCTCGCCTTCCACCCGCGCGTGCGCGAGAACGGGCGCGTCTTCGTGCACTACTCGGTGCGCGGCGCGCAGCGGGGCCGGCTCTCGGAATTCCGCTGGCCGGATCCAGAGGGTCCGATCGAGGGGGGCAGCGAGCGCGTGCTCGCCGAGATCGAGCAGCCGTGGCGCAACCACAATGGCGGCGAGATCGTCTTCGGCCCGGACGGTTGCCTCTACTGGGGGCTCGGTGACGGCGGTTCGGCCGGCGATCCGCAGCAGAACGCGCAGTCCCTCTCCAATTGGCTCGGCAAGATCCTGCGCCTGGACGTGGGGCCGGACACGCGCGGGCCTGAGTCGGCACCCTTCGGCGTGCCGGACGACAACCCGTTCGCCACGACCGCCGGTGCGCGCCCGGAGATCTGGGCGCTGGGGCTGCGCAATCCGTGGCGCTTTTCGTTCGACGCCGCGACCGGCGCCCTGTGGTGCGGCGATGTCGGGCAGAACGCGGAAGAGGAGATCGACCTGATCGTGCGCGGCGGCAACTACGGTTGGCGGCCGCGCGAGGGGCGGCGCGCGTACGACGCCGCGGCGCGCCGCGGTCCGGGCGAGTTCATCGAGCCCGTCGTCACCTATCCGCGCGACCAGGGCTGGAGCGTGACCGGCGGCTTCGTCTACCGCGGCACGCGCGTGGCCGCTCTGCGCGGACACTACGTGTACGGAGATTACGTCAGCGGACGGCAGTGGGCCTGGCCGGTCGACGTGCAGGACGCCGCGCGCGTTCCGCTCGTGCTGCCCAACGTCGACTCTCCGGCGAGCTACGGGCTCGATGCGTGGGGGGAGCTGTACGTGTGCAGCTTCGACGGCCGCCTGTACCGCTTCGTCTCCGCTCCCGGGAAGTGAACGGCGTGCGCCGGCTCGCCCTCATCGCACTCGCGCTCGCGCTGTCCGTGGGGCTGGCCTCCTGCATCGCGCTGCGCATGCCGGGTCCGCGCGCAAGCGGCGCGCTGCCGGCGGCGACGCCGCGCGAACTCGTGCTCGAAGGCCGACTGCGCATGCACGTCGAAGAACTCGCCGGTCGCATTGGTCCGCGCCACCGCGCGCGCGCCGGCAGCCGCGAGGAGGCGCGCGACTACATCGAGTGGGTCTGGCGCGGCCAGGGGCGCGTCGTGCGGCGCGAGGCCTATGCGAGCGAGCTCGGCGCAGGCGTCAACTTGTGGACCGAGCTCGGCCCGTCCGACGGACCGCTGTGGGTCGTGTCCGCGCACTACGACACGGTCGAGCACAGCCCCGGCGCCGACGACGACGCCAGCGGCGTGGCCGTGCTGCTCGAGCTCGGCGCGCTGCTCGGAGCGGAGTTCGCGGCGCATCCGGGCTCCTATCAGCGCCTGAGACTGGTCGCCTTCGACGACGAGGAAACGTCCGCGCCCCTCATGGGCAGCGGTTTCCACGCGCGCGGCCTGGCTCGGGCCGGCGCGCGCGTGCGAGGCATGCTGTCGCTGGAGATGCTGGGCTGCTACAGCGACGCGCCCGGTTCGCAGCGCTTTCCGTTCGCCCCGCTCGCGCTGTGGTACCCGACGCGCGGGGATTACCTGGCCTTCGTCGGCGATTGGGACTCGCGCGAGCTGGTGCGGCGCTGCGTGGGCGCGTTCCGCGCCCTCTCCCCGCTGCCCTGCGAGGGCCTGGCCGCTCCGCGCGCGCTGCGCGACATCGCCCGCTCGGACCACAGTCAGTTCTGGGCGATCGGCGTGCCGGCGCTGATGGTCACCGACACCAGCGAATTCCGCTACCCGCATTACCACCGGCCCACGGACACTCCCGACCGGTTGGACTACAGACGACTGACGCTGGCCGCCGATGGAGTGGCGGGCTTGCTGCGAGTCTTGTGCTCGCGCGCGCCGCATCCATGACGCTGCAGAAGGTCACGATCAAGTTGGGACTGTGGGTCGCTGTCGGCGGACTGGCGGGGTGGGGGGGATTGAAGGTCAGCACCAGGCTTCCCGAGGGCGCCGTGGGCCCCAGCTCGGCCACCTCCGGTGATGAAGAGCCGGCGGTCGAGGCGACGCTGCAGCGCCACGTGAAGCGGCTCGCCGCGAACATCGGCGAGCGCAACGATCACCATCCGATCGAGCTGCAGTCGGCCTGTGACTACGTCCAGGAGCAGTTCCTGCGCGCAGGCCTGCGCACGAGCATCGATCGCTACGCGATCGGCGGCTCGCTGGGCAACGTGATCGCCGAAATCGACGAGCCGCGCCGGGGCCGCGAGATCCTGTTGATCAGCGCGGCTTACGACTCGCCGGTCGGCTCGCCCGGCGCGCAGCAATCGGCCACGGCCGTCGCCGCCGCGCTCGAGCTCGCGCGCCTGCTGGCGAACGGCGGACATCCGCGCGCGGTGCGCTTCCTCGTTCACGCCTACGGGCATCAGCCGATGGAAGACGGCTCCAGCGGACGGCGTTTCTCGCTGCGCCGCATGGAGAGCCGCGGCGATCCGATCCAGCTCGAATTGCAGTTGGACACGCTCGGCGCATGGAGGGGCGGGTATCCGCAGAACCTGCCTTTCCCGTGGAACACGATCCTGCCCGCGCGCTCGGACTACCTGTTCCTGTGCGGCGGGTTCGACGCGCGCGAACCGCTGCTCGATCTGGCCAACCGGCTGCGCAGCGGCGGTCGCGTGCCGGTCGAGGGGATCGCCGGACCGGCCTTCTGGCCGGGCATCGGCTTCTCCGATCGCGTCGCGCTGCTCGACCAGGGCGCGCCGATCATCGTGGTGGGGGACACCGGGCACTGGCGCCATGCGGCGGCGGGCGGGCCCCAGGACGAGCCGGAATCGATCGACTATGCCGGCATGGCGCGCGCGGTCGTCGCGCTCGCCGAGGCGATCGGCCCGCGCCTGGAACTGTGAGCGGCGCGCGCGGCGCACTATGCTCTCGCCGCCCTCGCCGTGGAATCAGCGCTCCCCCCGTCCGCCGCCCTCGTCGTCGTCGGCCTCTCGAAGAACTACGAGAGCGGAGGCGCGCAGGGCACGCAGGCGCTGACCGACCTGTCGCTGCAGGTGGCCCCCGGGGAGATCCTCGGCTTGGTCGGCCCCAACGGCGCCGGCAAGACCACGGCCCTGCGCACGATCGCGGGCATCCTGCCGATCCAGCGCGGCACGATCCACGTGTGCGGTCACGATCTCGCGCGCGAGGAGCGCCAGGCCAAGCGCTGCCTGGCCTGGGTCAGCGACGATCCGCAGCCGTTCGAGACGCTGACGGTCGATGAGCACCTCGAGTTCACCGCCGCCCTGTACGGAGTGCGCGACTGGCGTGAACGGGCCGACCAGTTGCTCGCCGACGCGGAACTCCTGTCCAAGCGCGACGCGCTCGGCGGGGAGCTGTCGCGCGGCATGCGCCAGAAGCTCGCCTTGTGCTGCGCGTGGCTGCCGCGGCCGGCACTGGTCCTGCTCGACGAGCCGCTGACCGGGCTCGATCCGCGCGGCATCCAGCGCGCCAAGGACTCGATCCGCGCGCGCGCCGCCGAGGGCTCCGCGGTGATCCTCTCCAGCCACCTGCTGGAGCTGGTGGAAGAACTCGCGCAGCGCATCCTGATCCTCGATCGCGGGCGCAGCGTCTTCCTCGGCACGCTGCGCGAGGCGCGCGAAACGCTCGCGCCCGGCTCGCAGGAAGGCGCGCCGAGCTCGCTGCGCGACGTGTTCTTCGCGGCCACCTCCGACACGGAGCCCGGGGCCGACGCATGATCGTGCCGCCCGCGCCGCTGCGCCTGCTGGCGCGGCGCAAGTTCCGCGGCTGGTTCCGCAAGCAGTTGCGCCGCGCGCGCACGCCGGGCGGCGTCGTGCTCGCGCTGATCGGACTGCTGGTCATCGGCGCGTGGGTGGCCTGGCTGCTCGCCAGCCTCGTGCTCGCGCGCGGCCTGGGCTCGATCGGCGCGGACGTGTCGAACGCGGCGCGCGGCGTCGGTTTCTTCGCGGCGCTCTTCGCGACCATCAACGCGCTCTCGATGCGCGGCCTGTACATCCCGCGCGAGGAGATCGAGCTCCTCTTCAGTACTCCGCTGGCGCGGGCGGACCTGGTGCGACACCGCCTGTGGGTGTCCGGCATGCGCTCGTCGATCGGCGGCCTGTTCATGGGACTGTTCATCGCGATCGAGGCGCCGGTGGCGACCTACGCGGTGCTGGCCGCCGTGTTCGGGTTGTGGACGCTGGCCGCGTGGTCGCAGGGCATCGCCATCCTGGCCGGAGCGCTCGAACGGCGCCTGCTCGATCGCCTCACGCGAGTGACCCGCTGGCTCGGCGTCGCGCTGTTCGCAGGCCTGGTGCTGGGACTGCTGGCCTGGGCGACGGCCGACGAATCGAACTGGCTGACGGCGCTGCGCCAGCGCGCGCAGGCCGGGCTGCCCGGCGGCCGCCTCTCGGGCCTGCTGGAATTGGAACCGCTGCGCACCCTGGTCCTGCCGGTGGAGCCCTGGGCGCGCCTGGCCGCGGCGCCGAGCCTGGCGGCCGGGCTGCCCTGGCTGCTCTTGTGCCTGGCGCTGTGGGCGCTGGCGATCGAAGTCGTCGCGCGCCTGCCGATCGACTTCCGCGAGCTGTCGTTGGAAACCTCGTCCAATGTCGCCGAGCGCATCCGGCGCTCGCGCCGCTCCGGCGGCGCGGTCAGCGCCGGCAAGGTCAGTCCGAGCGGCGCGCTGCGGCGCGTGCCGTGGTTCTTCGGCCGCTCTGCGCTGGGCGCGATCGCCTGGCGCAAGAGCGCGGGAGTCGTGCGCCGCGCGCGCGGCACGCTGTTCATGAGCCTGCTGATGATCCTGCTCTTGTCGTTCCTCGTGCGCGGCATGGGTGGCGACGACGAGCGGGCCGCGCTCGTGCGTTCGATCTTCTTCGCCGTGTTGGGGACGCTGTACCTCTGCAACGGGCTGCGCTTCGACTTCCGCGAGGACCTCGGGCGCATGGCGGCGATGAAGTCCTGGCCGGTCGGCTCGTGGGGTCTGTTCTGCGCGACGCTGCTGCCGGAATGGACGCTGGTGTCGCTGCTCTTGTGCGGCGCGCTGTTCGTGTTGAACCTGAGCTACGGCGGCCTGTCCCTCGAACTCGCGCCGGTCTTCCTGGCCGTGCCGATGCTGGTCGCCTACTGGATCACGGTGGACAACATCGTGTTCCTGCTCGCGCCATTCCGCACGACTCCCGGCCAGGACGGCGTGCTGCAGAACGCGGGACGAGCGCTGTTGATGGGGCTGGTGCGCATGCTCGTCTATGCGCTGTTCGCGGGCACGATCGGGCTGGCCTTCGTCGGCACGTGGACGCTCCTGCCGTTGCTGGGCGTCGACGAACGCAGTGCCTTCGCGCTCGCCACGCTGGCCGGCGGCGGCGTCGGCTGCGTCGGCGCGGCCGCGCTGACCTGGATCGGCGGGCGCGCGCTCGCGCGCTTCGACGTCGCGCGCGAGGGGACTTGAGCGTTAGCCTTTCCCGAGCGCCCGCCATGAGCTCCCGACCGCGCGACCCGCGACTCCCGCCCAACCAGCACGCCACGCGCGGTTGGCCGGTGCTGCACATCGGCACGCCGCCGTCGCTGGATGCCTCGAACTGGCGGCTGCGCGTGCACGGGCACGTCGAGCAGCCGTTCGAGCTCGACGCCGCCGGGCTGGACCGCCTCCCGCGGACGGAGATCGAATGCGACTGGCACTGCGTGACCGGCTGGTCGATCCTGGGCTCGCGCTGGAGCGGCGTGCTGATGCTGCTCGTGGCGCGCAAGGCGGTCCTGAAGGCCGGCTGCACGCACGTGCGCTTCGCGGACCCGAGCGGTTACGACACGAGCGCGCCGCTGGAGCACGCGCTGTCGCCCGAGGCGCTGCTCGC
The DNA here is from genome assembly GCA_016872755.1 of Planctomycetota bacterium. Taxonomy (GTDB): domain Bacteria; phylum Planctomycetota; class UBA1135; order UBA1135; genus GW928-bin9. Next base: position 17,191 of record VGZE01000035.1, on the reverse strand, counting down.
GACGCACAAGGACGGCGAGCCGATCCCGGCCATCCACGGCGGCCCGGTGCGCGGTTTCGTGCCCTCGCTGTACGCGTGGAAGTCGTGCAAGTGGCTGACCGAGATCGAGTTCATGGCCGGTGATCGGCTCGGCTACTGGGAACAGCGCGGCTACCACAACGGCGCGGATCCCTGGCGGGAAGAGCGGCTGGTCTGATCAGACCGGCGGATCGAAGGCGAGTTCCGCGTCGGGCACGGCGGCGTCGAAGGCGCCGTAGAAGACCGTCGAACTCTCCGCGTCGAACGTCGTGGCCGTCGCTTCGAAGTGCTCGGCCGCGCGCGCATGGGCACCGAGCTCCGCTCCCGGTCGTCCGGCCGCGCGCAGCTCCTGCAGCCGCCGCTGCAGTGCCCCCGCGGTCTTGGCGGGATCGCGTCGCGTGCGCCGCACGATGCGTGCGAGCAGCCCGCTGTGGCGCTCGATCCACAGCTCGACCTCGTGGCCGCTGGCGGTCGTGCCGCACAGGTGGTCGCAGTCGCGCCCCTCGACGAGCTCGCGACCGGCGTGGCGCGGCTCGCCCAGGTTGCGGCGCGCGAAATCGTCGACGTCGGCGTACAGGCCTCCCCACAGCGCGGGAGCCAGCACCGCCGCCGTGCCGGAAGGACCCGCCAGCGCGCCCAGCGCCTCGTGGGCGCTCGAGAAGCGCTGCGCACCGTCGTGCGTCGTCCACGCGCGCGCCGCCTGCGCGTCGATCGCGAGCAGCGCGCGCGGCCATTCGGTGCGCGGCCCGACGCCCAGCTCGGCGAACGCGAAGCGCAGCCGGTGGGGGCGGCGCGCCGCCGTCGAGATCTCCAACAGCTTCGTGCGGCGCTGCCAGGGCTTGCTGCCCGCAACGAAGACCGTCGTCTGCAGCGCGCGGTCGCGGTAGCTGTCGCAGCGGCGGTACGCTTCGAGCAGCGCGCTGAGGCAGCTTCGCGCCTGCGGATCCATCGACACTCGATGATGCGCGGCCGGCCGCCGGCTTGCAATGCAGTTTCCTTGACAGCCGCTGGGACTCGTGCGATTCTCCACCCTGTCCTCGGTGCAAGGGAAGGTGGTGCGAAACCACCGCGGTCCCGCCGCTGTAAGTGGGGACGTCCGGCGCGCGATCCACTGCGCCCGACTGCGACGACTGATCACGCGACGACTCGTCATGGGACGACTCGTCACGGGACCACGCGTCGCGGCCGGCGCGGGAAGGGGCTCCGGGCGGTCGATCCACGAGCCAGAAAACCTTGCCGGGGTTTCTTCCTCACCGGGTCCTCGTGGAAAGGGATTGGTGGGCGGTTCGCCCCGCTTCAGCGGGCGAGGCGCTCTCCGGGACCATGCCATGCGGCCCCATTCGTCGAATCAACGAATTGGAGTCCTCGTGTTCCCCGCCAAGCTCTCTCGCGCCGCCCTGGCGCTCGCATCGCTTTCCCTGCCCGCCTCCCTCACCGCCCAGGACCTGCCCGGCGCGGGGTTCGCGCTGGCGCCGCTGCCCTACCCGGGGCTCGTGCAGACTGCGACGCTCGCCAACGGCGACGTGATCGTCTGGGACGGAGCGGCGCTGGCGCGCCACGCCGCCGACGGCACGTTGCTGGTCACCTACGCCAGCTTCCTGGTCCCGGTCTACCCGAGCTTCATCGCACTCGATGCGAGCGAGAGCTACGCACTGTTCGGCGAGTCGACCAACCACTCGATCGCCCGCCTCGATCTCGGCAATGGCGCCATGACCGGCGTCGCGACGCTGGTCTTCAATTACGACGCGGTCCAGCGCAGCGGCACGAGCTGGATCGTCAGCGCCGCCACCTGCGGCGGATTCGCGTGCGGGAACAAGCTCTATTCGGTCGACGCGAACGGCGGTTCGACGGTCGAGGAGGCCGATCTTTCGGGGCCCTCCGGCCCGGTCGAGGTCGATGCGGCCGGCAATGTCTATTACGCGAACCAGTTCACGACGTCGTCGGGTCCCGCGTCGGTCGTGCGGCTGTTCCTCGCGGCGCAGATCGACGGACCGACCGTGCTCGGCGATGCCGACGGCTTCGTGATCGGCAGCGGCTACGCGGGCAGCAGTGACCTCTTGCACGACGCCGAGACCAACCGGCTGTACATGGCCGAGAACGACTACCTGAGCGGCGCGAACCGCGTTCGCATCGTCACGCCCAGCGAGGTCAACGCGCCGATCGTGGTGGAGGGAGCAACCTTCGGCTGGATCACCGGTCTCGAGCTGATCCCCGGCTCCGATGCGGCCGTCTTCGCCGCCTTCCAGCCTGTCAGCGGCGGACGACTGCTGTACAACACGACGGACTTCTGGAGCAGCTGGGCGCGCAACGAGGTGCGGCCGGCGCGCCCGCAACTGGCGCTGTCCGGCCCCGGCGCGAGCGGCCCCGGGCTGCTCACGATCGGGCTGAGCGGAGCTCCCGCGCAAGGCCTGGCCTTGCTGGCGGCGACGCCGACGAGCGCGCTGATGACCGGGGAACTGCCGCTGCCGCTGTTGTCCTCGCTGCCGGTGCTCTCCCCGTTCGATCTCGCGCAGGCGATCGTGTTGCCGGTTTCGCTCGCCATCGACGCGCAGGGCGGCGCGCAGCTCTCGGTGTTGCACCAGGGAGACCTGCTCGGGCAGATCGCGGTGCAGGCGCTCGCCATCTCGCCGGACCTGTCACTGCTCGCGACGAGCACCGTCGCGCTGCTCTGAGCGGCCGCGCGCCGCCACAGGCACCTGACTTGAAAATCGCCAGCCTGCTGCCCGCCGCGACCGAGATCGCATGCGCTCTCGGCGCCGGGCAGCAGCTGGTGGCGCGCTCGCACGAGTGCGATCACCCGGCCGAGGTCGCGGGCATTCCGGTCGTCACGCGTACGCGCCTGACGGGCCTGGGCGGTTCGGCCGAGATCGATCGCGATCTGCGCGAACTGCTCGCGCATGCGCTGTCGATCTACGAACTCGACGTGGATGCGTTGAGCAGAGCCGCGCCGGACGTGATCCTGACCCAGGACCTGTGCGATGTGTGCGCGCTGCCGTACGAGCTCGTGCGCAAGGCCGCGGCGCAGCTGCTGCCGCGCGCGCAGCTGGTGCGACTCTCGCCGCTGTGCCTGACCGATGTCTGGCAGGACTTCCAGCGCGTCGGAGCGGCGCTGGGACGCGCTCGCGAGGCTGCGGCGCTGGTCGCGAGCTCGCACTCGCGCCTGCGGGACCTGCGCACGCGCGCGAGCGCCGCCGCGCGCGTGCCGCAGGTGTTGACGATCGAGTGGCTCGCTCCGGTCATGATCGGCGCGACCTGGATGCCCGAGCTCGTCGAACTCGCGGGCGGGCATGCGTTGGTCGGCGTGCGCGGCGCGAAGGCCCCGACGCTGGGCCTGCCCGAACTCGCGGCCCTGCGGCCGGACGTCGTGCTGGTGAAGCCGTGCGGGTTCTCGCTCGAGCGCGCGCGCGCGGAGTCGGCGTTGCTGGCCGAGCTGTTGCGCGGCCTGGACTGGCCCGCGCTGCGCGAAGGCAACGTCTGGCTCGCCGACGGCAATGCGTACTTCAATCGGCCCGGTCCGCGCCTGGTCGATTCGGCCGAGCTGCTGGCCGGCTGCCTGCACCCGCGGCTCTTTCCCGAACTGCGGGAGCGCTACGCGGCGAGCTCGGAACGCTGGACGCCGGGCTAGCGGCGCGCGCCTGCGCGGCAGCCGCGCGCCAGCTCCGCCGCTACCAGCGGGCCGGCAACGCGCGCGATGCGCGGGTTCGCGTACCCGGCGAAGGAAACCGGCGTCGTCGCATCCAGCGGGAAGTCGAGCGGACTCCCGTCGGGCGCCTGCACGACGCAGCCCGCCGCGCTCGCGACCGCCAGCGCGGCGGCGACGTCATAGGGCTTGGAGCTGGTGCCCTGCGGGCCGCCCCGCGCGCTGACGTGCGCGCGCGCGTCGACGATCATCCGGTAGGTGCCCAGCGCCAGCAGCGCGAGCTGCCCGGCATTGCTGATGTACTGGTCGTCGAAGGCGTGGCGCAGCGCGAGCCCGTGCTCGCGCTCCATGCGCTCGAAGAAGCGCGCCTCGACGGCCGCCAGCAGCGGCCGCTGCGCGCTCGTGTAACGGAAGAAGCTCCAGTAGCCGGGCGCTGCCGGGTCGAAACCGCGCGGCGTGGCCAGCACGGCACGCCGCAGGCGACGAGCGGCGGCGCGCGCGCGACCGAGCTCGTGCAGCTCGCGCGTCGGCCGCGCTCCGAGGCTCGACAGGCGCCGCCAGCGCGACATCAGCGCGGTGGGGAGCTCCGAGAGCAGTCCCGCCACGACGTCGCGCTGGCGCGGCGGGCGGGACACGGGCGGCACCAGCGCGATCGCGGTCCAGGCGCTGCGCAGGCCGGAGGCCAGATTGCGCGTGCCGTCGATCGGGTCGATCACGACGCACCAGCCGCCGTGGTCGAAGTCGCGCAGTTCGCGCACGCCGCGCCGGCCCGGCCCCAGGTGCGTCCAACCGCGCTCCTCGGTCAGGAGCGAGAGCGGGGCGCGGCGCGCCAGCTCGCGCTGCCAGCGCTCCAACGCGCGTTCGCACGGCACGTCGAGCGCGAAGCTCGTGTCACCCACGCCCTGAGCGGCGATCGCGAGCAGCTCGCGTTCGTCGCGGCGTTCGACGTCGCGCCGGACCAGCCGGCGCAACTCGTCGCACAGCTCCTCCAGCGAGCGCGCGAGCGCGACGGGGACCGCTGGCCGCTGCCTCATAGCGGCTGGCGGTTGGCGAAACCCTCGTCGACGTGGTGCCAGTGCGTGATGCGGCGCTCGCCCTTGGTCCAGCACCAGTAGATCAGGCGCCGGCCGCGCACGCCCAGGAAGTCCACCAGCGGCGGCTCGCCGCCCTTGACCTCGCCGCCCAGCGCCTGGATGCGCTCGCTGCACGACTCCAGCGCTTCCTTGGCGCGCTGCATCTCCGCGATGTGGGCCTGGAACTCGGCGTGGTCGGGATTCTGCTCGTCTTGCAGCGCCGCGCCCCAGATCAGCTCCAGCGCGTTCGCGCGCACCGACAGCTGCTTGAGTTGACGCTTGTGGCGCTCGATCTCGTGTACCAAAGGCTCGAGCTGCGGGATCAGCGCGTCGACCTCGTCGACTTCGAAGACACGTGGGCCGACCATGGAACGGGGTGCGCAACTGTAGCGCCGCGGCCGCCCGCATGGCTAAGCTCGCGCGCCGATTCCGGCACTTCACCGACCCTTTCCCCGCATGAGCTCCCTCCGCGAAGTCGTCATCATCGGTTCCGGCCCGGCCGGCTACACGGCCGCGATCTATGCGTCGCGCGCCAACCTGAAACCCCTGCTGGTCGAAGGCGAGCCGCGTCCGGAAGCTCCCGACCTCGTGCCCGGCGGCCAGCTGATGCTGACCACCGACGTCGAGAACTACCCCGGCTTCCCCAAGGGTGTCGCGGGTCACGAGCTGATGGCGCTGTTCCGCGAGCAGGCCGAGCGCTTCGGCACCGAGATCGCGATGGCGATGGTCGAGGACGTCGATTTCTCCGGGCCGGTCAAGCGCCTGAAGTGCTCCGACGGCACGAGCTTCGAGTCGCGCGCGGTGATCGTCGCGACCGGCGCCTCGGCCAAGTGGCTGGGGCTTCCCAACGAGACCGCGCTGCGCAATCGTGGCGTCTCGGCCTGCGCGACCTGCGACGGTGCCTTCTTCAAGAACAAGGCGCTGGCCGTCGTCGGCGGCGGCGACACGGCGATGGAGGAGGCGAACTTCCTGACGCGCTATGCGTCGCAGGTCACGGTGGTCCACCGGCGCGACAAGCTGCGCGCCAGCAAGGTCATGCAGGACCGCGCGCTCGCCAATCCGAAGATCAAGTTCCATTGGAACGCCGAGGTCGCCGACGTGCTCGACGTCAAGGCCGGCAAGGTGACCGGGCTCGCCTTGCGCGACACGCGCGACGGCAAGCTCTCGCAGCATCCGTTCGACGGGCTGTTCCTCGCCATCGGGCACGATCCGAACACGAAGTTCCTGCGCGGCAAGCTCGACATGGACGAGGTCGGCTACCTGAAGGTGCACGACGGCACGTACACGAGCGCGCGCGGCGTGTTCGCGTGCGGCGACTGCACCGACAAGGTCTACCGGCAGGCGATCACCGCGGCCGGCACCGGCTGCATGGCCGCGATCGACGCCGAGCGCTGGCTCGAGGCGCAGGGGCACTGAGCATGGCCGCCCGGACTTCGGCCGCGGGCTCCGCCGCTTCCGCGCGCGCGCCGCACGTGTTCGTGACCGGCGCGGGCAGTGGCATCGGACGCGCGATCGCGCTGCGGCTGGCGCGCGACGGCTGCCGGCTCACGCTGGCCGCGCGCACGAAGGCGCGGCTGGACGAGACGGCCCGCGCGATCAGCGCGGGCGGCGGCGCCAAATCGCTCGTGCTGGCGCTCGACATCCGCAATCCGGCCGCGGTCGAGCGCGCCTTCGCGGCATCGGCGAAGCAGCTCGGACCGCTGCACGCGCTCGTCGCCAATGCCGGCATCGGCGGGCCGAACGTCGCAGGCAAGCAGGATCGTTTCGCCGATCTCGTCGCGACGAACCTGTCGGGTACCTATCACTGCCTGCGCGCGGCGGAGCAGCACCTGGCTCCCGGCCCCGATGCGCGCCACCTCGTGGTGGTCGCCTCGGTGCTCGCGCGCATCGGCGTGGCCGGCTACACCGGCTACTGCGCCAGCAAGACAGGTCTGTTGGGACTGGTGCGCGCGCTGGCCATGGAGCTGGCGCCGCGCAACGTGCAGGTCAACGCGGTCTGCCCCGGATGGGTCGACACCGAGATGGCGCGCGAAGGGCTGGCGGGGATGGCGAAGGCGCTGCGGACCGACGTCGCCGGCGCGAGGAAGATCGCCATGCAGGCGGTGCCGCTGGGCCGGATGAGCGAGCCACAGGACGTGGCCGGGATGATCGCGTGGCTCTTGTCGAAGGATGCGCGCGGCGTGACCGGGCAGGCGCTCGACATGAACGGCGGCGCGTTCATGATCTGAGCCGGCGCTTCCAGTTCTTCGCGAACAGCGCCGCCTTGCCGAGCGCGCTGTCGCGGCGCAGCACGAACACCAGCGGCGCGCGGTCGCCCTCGGCCGGCGCGGGCGGCGGCGGCTTGCCTTCGAGCTCGGCAATGCGTTCCTCCAGGTGCCGGATGTGCGCGTGCATGCCGTTGGCCCACTCCTCGACACGCGCATACTGCGCGTAGTGACGCCGCAGCGTGGCCAGCAGATCGGGCGCGAAGGGCGGAGTGAAGGACCGCGGTCCGCGCGCGACCAGCGTGCGATAGCGTTCGTCGAGCGCGTCGAGGTGCGCTTCCTTGCCGAAGGCCGAGAGCGCGGCGCGCGCCGCAGTCGCGCAGCGTTCCCACTGTGCGCGGTCCGTGAGCAGTCGCTCGAGCGCGCGCGCGAGATCCTCTGCATCGCGCGGCCGCGCCAGCAGTCCCGCGCCCGTGTCGCGCACCATCGCCGGAAGCCCGGCGATGTCGCTGGCCACGATCGGCAGCCCGGCCTGGAAGCTCTCGTAGGTCGTGAGCGGCGAGTTCTCGCTCCAGATCGACGGCAGCGCCTGCACCAGCGCCGAGCGCAACAGCTGCTGCACCTCGGCATGCGGCACCTTGCCGCGAAACACCAGCGCGTCGCCGAGTCCGAGCTGGGCCGCCAGCTCGCGCAACGCCGGTTCCGCGGGGCCGCCGCCGACGATCTCGACGCGCGCCGCGGGCACGCGCTTCCTGAGCGGCGCCAGCGCGCGCACCAGATACTCGACGCCCTTCTCGGGCACCAGACGGCCGACGTAGACGATCGTGCCGGGCCGGCGCGCGTCGTATCCGGGGGCCGCGAGCTCGCGCTGCGGCGCATCGGCCCACAGCGGCAAGCCGCGCGCATCCGGGAAGCCCTGCTCGGACAGCAGCCGCGCCAGGTAGTGCGAAGGCGCGACGAAGGCATCCAGGCTCGCGCGCACCAATTCGAAGCGCACGCGCGCCAGGTGGACCTGGCGCTCGTCGTACGGCCAGTTCTTCTGGCAATCGTGCTGGAAGCACTGCGCGCCCGGGCCGCCGGCGCAGGGCGTGCCGTCGCCGCGCACGCACCAGGAGTTCGGGCACAGCACCGAGAAGTCGTGCACGGTCTGCAGGATCGGCACGCGCAGCTCGCGCAGCGCCAGCGCGAAGTCGGCGGCGAAGGCCCACAGGTTGTGCACGTGCAGCACGTCCGGCCGGAACTCCCGGCCGAATTCGAGGAAGGCGGCCTCGAGCTCCGGATCGCTGCACAGCACGCGCGGATCCCATTCGCGGCGCGCGACCACGCTCTCCTCTGCGCTGCGCGCCGAGCGCGTCTCCGATCCGGCGAACAGGCCGATCTCGTGCCCGCGCGCGCGCTGGGCTTCGATCAGCTTGTGCAGGTAGATCTCGGCGCCGCCGACCTTCTCGTGGAAGACATTGACGTGCAGGACGCGCATGCGATCGTGGCGCGAATTCTATTCTCCGATCTCGACCGATACACTAAGCCGCACGCATGCGAGTCTGCCTGGTCACGCACGGACTGCCTCCGTACGAGCTGACGGGCGTCGAGAACTACACGCTGGCGCTGGCGCGCGGATTGGCGGCGGCCGGTCACCAGGTCGAGGTCTTCGCTGCCCGCCGCGCGCCCGAGCTGCCGGATCGTTCGTTGCGGCGCGAAGCGCGCGACGGTTGGGCCGTCACCTGGGTCAGCGCGAACAGCGCGCCGCGCGATCCGAGCGAGGCGCTCGACCCGCCCGGCATCGTGGATGCCTTCGCGCGCTTCCTGGATCGCGAGCGTCCGGAGCTGGTGCACTTCCAGCACGTGATCAAGCTCGGCCTGGGCCTGATCGAGGCGGCCCAGGCGCGCGGGCTGCCGACCGTCTACACCGCGCACGACTACTACCCGGTTTGTCATCGCATCACGCTGATGCGCCCCGACCTGTCGCGCTGCTCGACGCTGGCCGATTCCAGCGCGTGCACGCGCTGCGATCTCGCGCTGTCGCTGCTCGACCGGCAGCCGAACCTGGGGGATTATCAGATCGGCGCGTTGCCCGAGCAGCTCGAGCCCGCCGCGCGCGATCAATTGGGCCTGCTGCTGTCCGGCGACGAGGCCGGCGCGGGCGTGCACCCGGACGAACTGCGCGCCGCGCGCGAGCGACGGGTCGCGCTCGACGCGCGCAGGCGCGAAGTGCTCGCGCGGCTCGACCGCGTGCTCGCGCCGACCGAGTTCCTGGCGCTCCAGCTGGTCGCGGGCGGCGTCGAGGGCGCGCGCGTGCGTCGGCTCGACTACGGCATCGACGCGCGCGACCTGCTGCCGCTGCGCCGCGCCGCGCCCGCCGCGGCGGGTCGCCTGCGCATCGGTTACCTCGGCGGGCACTCCAAGCACAAGGGCGTGCACGTGCTGCTGGAGGCCTGGCGGCGCCTGGCCGCCGACGCGGCGCCGAACGCCGAACTCTCGATCTGGGGCGGCTCCAGCGATGCGCAGTACGTTGCACAGCTCGTTGCGTCGGCGCGGACCGGCGGCGCCCGTTGGCGCGGCCCGTATGCGCGCGCCGAGCTGCCTGCGATCCTGCGCGAGCTCGACCTCTTGGTCGTGCCCTCGATCTGGGTCGAGAACCAACCCTTCGTGATCCGCGAGGCGTTGGCGGCCGGGCGGCCGGTGCTCGCCAGCCGGGTCGGTGCGTTGCCCGAGAACGTGCGCGAAGGCGTCGACGGCTGGTTGTTCGAGCCGGGAGACGCGCTCGATCTGGAGCGACAGTTGCGCCGGCTGATTGCGTCGCCGGAGCTCGTGCGCGAGCTCGCCGCGCGCCTCGAGCCGGTCAAGGATCTCGCGACGCACGTGCGCGAGCTCGAGGCGCACTACCAGGAACTCGCCTCGGCGCGGCCCGTCGACGCGCAGTCGGCGCAACTGCCCGAGCACGTGCGCGAGCCTTACGCGCGGCACGCCGAGCTCGCCGCGCTGCCGACGCGCGAGTTGTACGAGCACGTGCTCGCCGGCCTGGAAGGATTGGCGCCGCGCCTGGGGGCGCGCACGCCGAGCCTGTCGCGACTGCTCGCCGACGCGTTCGGACCGCGCTCGCGCGCGCAGGAGTTCATCGACGACGGTCGCGGCGAACACGCCTGGCGCGAACAGCAGCATGCCGTCGATGCGAGCGGCCTGCGCGCGCTCAACGAACGGCTGAGCTGGCGTGAGTCCCTGCTCGCCGAGCGTGAGGCCGAGCTGAGCTGGCTGCGCACGAGCGAGCAGGGGCTGCAGGCGGAGCGGACCTGGTTGCGCGAGACCATCGACGCGTTGGAGCGCGAGCGCAACTGGCTGCGCGACGAGCATGCGGCTCAGCGCAAGGAGCTGGACTGGCGCGTCGAGCAGGTTGGCGGGCAGGAGCAGGAGCTGAACTGGCGCCGCGAGCAGCAGGCAGGCCTCGAGAAGGAGCGCGACTGGCTGCGGGAAGAAGTTCGCGGGCGCGACTTCGAGCTGGGCTGGTTGCGCGGAGACCTCAGCGCGGAGGCGCGGCGTCTGGACGAAGCGCGCGGCGCATTGGAAGCCCGACTGGCTCGTTGCGATGCGCTCTCGCGCGAGGGACGCGCGCTGTTGGACGCGAACCCGATCGAACGCTCGACGCTGGTGCGCGCGCGTGACTTGCTCACCGAGCAGGCGCGCGAACTGAACGGGGCGGTCGCGAGCTTCCTGGCCGCGCTGCCTCGCGCACCGGCCAAGCAGGAGCAGGGGCCGTGAGCCGCGCACCTGTTGCCGGCAGCGCGGTTTCGATCGTGATGCCGTGCCTCGACGACGTGGACCTGCTCGAGCGGCACCTGCCGGCGCTGCTGGCCGAGTTCGAGCGGCGGGGTTGCGACGATGAACTGGTGGTGATCGACGATACCGGTCGAGACGTGCTGAAGAGCTGGGTCGCCGAGCGCTTCCCGGGCGTGCGCGTCGTCGCGCAGCCGTTCAACAGCGGCTTCGCGCAGGCGCTGCTGGCCGGCGTGCGGCTGGCGCGCCACGAGCTCGTGTTCTGCATGAACCCCGACGTGCTCGTGCACGCGGGCTTCCTCGAGCCGCTGGTCGACTGCCTGGCGGACCCGGCCGTCCATTCGGCCGCGCCGCGCGTGCTGCTGCAAGGGGATCCACAGCGCATCGAGTCGGTCACCGAGGTCGCGTGGGTTGAAGGGGTGCTGCGCGTCGTGCAGCCGGCCCTGGACGGCGGCGTGGAGCCCTATCAGAGCGGCCGGCGCAACGTTGCCTACGCGATCGGCGGCACCTGCCTGCTGCGTCGCTCGGAGTTTCTTGCGAGCGGCGGTTTCGATCCGCTCTACGAGCCGTTCTATCTCGAGGACACCGACCTCGGGCTGGTCGCGCTGCGCGCCGGCAGGCGCGTCGTGTACGAGCCGGCCAGCGTCGTCGAGCACCACCACCGCGGCACGATCGGCAAGCGCATCCCGCGGCCGTTCGTCGTGGCGATGATCGAGCGCAATCGCCTGCTCCTGCAGTGGAAGTTGATCGACGATCCCGCGCGCGCAGAGGCGCACGTCGCGTCGCTCGTGCGCGTCGCGACCGACGCGCTCTTGTGCGACGAGCGCGAAGCGCTGATCTGGCTTGCGTTGGCACTCGACCGGTTCGACGCGCTCGAACGCTCGCGGCGCGCGCTCGCTCCCGCGGTCGTCGGGCTCGAGGAGCTGGCGCGGGGCAAGGCCGTTCCAGCCGGCTGAGCCGCCGACGCGTCCCGCTCAGCTCCCGATCGACATCAGGAACTGCCCGTTGACCTGCGTGCGGCGCACCTTCTGGATCAGCGTCTCCATCGACTCGACCGGATCCATCTCGTTCAGCACCTTGTGCAGCATGTAGATGCGCGGCATCTCCTCCTTCGTGAAGAGGAGCTCCTCCTTGCGCGTGCCCGAGCGATTGATGTCGATGGCCGGGAAGATCCGTCGGTCGGACAGGCGCCGGTCGAGCACGAGCTCGGAATTGCCGGTGCCCTTGAACTCCTCGAAGATCACCTCGTCCATCTTAGAGCCGGTCTCGATCAGCGCCGTGCCCAGGATCGTCAGCGAGCCGCCGTCCTCGATGTTGCGCGCCGAGCCGAAGAAGCGCTTGGGGAACTGCAGCGCGGTTGCCTCGATGCCGCCCGAGAGCAGCTTGCCGTTGGCCGGCGCCTCGTTGTTCGCCGCGCGCGCCAGGCGCGTGATCGAGTCGAGCAGGATCGCGACGTGGTGCCCGGCCTCGACCAGGCAGCGCGCCTTCTGGATCACCATGTCGGCGACCTTCAGGTGCCGCGCCGCCGGCTCGTCGAAGGTCGAGGAGACGACCTCGCGCTTGGTGCCGGGGATCGTGCGCTCCATGTCGGTGACTTCCTCGGGCCGCTCGTCGACCAGCAGGATGATCAGGTGCACGTCGGGCGCGTTGGCCACGATCGAGCGCGCGATCTGCTGCAGGAGCACCGTCTTGCCCGTGCGCGGCGGCGCGACGATCAGCGCGCGCTGGCCGCGCCCGATCGGCGCGACGAGGTCCATGATGCGCATCTCGATCGGATTGTCGGGTGAGCCCTCCAAGGTCAGGCGCTGCGTCGGGTACAGCGGCACGAGCTCGCGGAACGGCGTGCGCGTGGCGGCCTGCTCGGGCGGGCGGTGGTCGAGCGACGCGATCGAGTGCAGGCAGAAGACGCGCTCGCTGTCGCGCGGCGGGCGCAGCTCGCCCTCGACCGTCATGCCGGTGCGCATCCCATAGCGCTGCACGAGCGAGGGCGGCACGAACACGTCCTCGGCGCTGGCGAGGTACGAGTTCTTCGCGATGCGCAGGAACGCGTAGCCGTCGCGCTGCACCTCGGCCAATCCGACCGTCGTCATCGCCGCCCGCTCGAGCAGCCGCGCGCGCGCGATCTCGAACACGAGCTCGCCGCGCTTCTTGCCGCTCAGGTTCTCGACCGTCTTGCCGAGCTCCTCCGCTTCGGCGAGTTCGTGCAGTTCCGACAGCGTCAGCGCCTGCAGCTCGTGGAAGGCGCTGGCCTTCTTCTTGCCGCGCTTGGGCGCCGGGGGGAGCTGCGCCTCGAACTCGACCCAGGCCGCCTCGTCCAGGTCGGCCGGCAGCACGGCCGGATCGACGCGCACCTCCTCATAGGTCACCGCCAGCGTCGCGCCGGCGCCGCGCGGGGCCGGATGGAATCCGCCGCCATGGCCGCCGCCGGGCGGACCGCCGGCCCCGCCGTGCGGCTTGTTGAACTTGAAGTGCTTGTGGCGCGGACGGTGGCGCTTGGACATGAGGCAGGGGGGTCGGGGGTCGGGATCGGTGGGCTCAGGGCGCGGCCGGCGCGCGGTCGAGCGCCGCTCGCACGCGCGCGCAGTCGCCGAGGAACGCCTCCAGCGAGCCGCGGTTGTCGAGCGTGAAGCCGGCGCGCGCGCGCTTCTCGGCCTGCGGGAGCTGGGCCGACTCGCGGCGGGCGACCTCGCCGATCGCCCACCCGCGCGCGGCTTGCGCGCGGCGCTCGCGTTCGGCCAGGTCCGATTCGACGTACACGAGCTGGTCGCACAGGCGCGCCAGGCCGTGCTCGGGGTCGTTCTCGAGCAGCAGCGGCACGTCCAGCACCACGCGCGGACAGCGGTCGGCCTGCGCCTGGCGCAAGCGGGCCGAGATCGTCGCACGGACGCGCGGGTGAATCCAGCTCTCGAGCGCTCGGCGCAGCGCCGGATCGCCGAAGGCCAGCGCCCCGATGCGCGTCCGGTCGGGGGTGCCGTCGGCGCCGACGGCGGATGGGCCGAAGTGCTCGATGAGCAGCGGGCGGAGCTCGGGGCCGGCCAGCACCTCGCGCGCCAGCTCGTCGGCGTCGATGACCCGACCCGCCGGCCCGGCCAGCTCGCGCGCGGCGCGGGACTTGCCCGAGGCGATGCCGCCGAGCACGCCGACCAGCTGCGGCCGGGGCCCGGGCGCGAAGGCGGCGTTGGGGGCGGTGCTCATGGAGCCGGAAACCACGGGCGGGCAGTTGGATAGAACGCGCGTGGCCGGGGCAGAGCCTTCCGGATCCCCGTGCTGCTTGCAAGCGCCGGCCGCACCGACCCGCCGGGGCTCGATTTCCCTTGCGCCCGACGCGGTCGTTCCGGTATCAACTTCGACCCTCTGAAATGCTCCCCCGGCGTGCAGGCTGCCCTGCCCGATGGCAGGTCCAGCGGCACACGCCCAGTGGCAATCGCCCTGCGGCGCCCCGCTCGGCCGCTTCGGTGGCTTGGCCCGGCACGCCTGGGCACCCCACCGCCTCCCCAAGACCCTCCATGCCCTCCTCCGCACTCTCTCATCGCCGCGGCGCCGCTCGCGTCAGCGTGATTTGGCTCGTCGCCGTCCTGCTCGTCGCGGGTGTCGCGCTGTACCTCGCCTTCTCGTCGCAGAGCGCCGCGAAGGCGGCCCGCACCGAAGCCGAGCAGGCGCGCAGCGAAGCCAGTGAGGCCAAGAAGGCGATGGCCGTCGAGGCCGAGTTCGCCGCCAAGCTCTCGAAGTCGGTCGGCTGGACCGATCCGAAGTCGGCCAACCCGCGTTCGAGCGTCGACGCGCTGCTCGCCTCCCTCACCGAACTGAAGAAGCAGTTGCCCGATCTGGGCGCGAACGCCGACTCGCTGCAAGCCGCACTGCCGCTGATCGGGCAGGCGCTCAAGGAGCGCGCCGACCAGGTCGCGGCGCTCGAGGAGCGCGCCAACGGGCTCAGCAACGAGCTCGAGTCCGAGAAGACCGCCCACCGCTCGTCCAAGGAAGGCAAGGACGCGGAGATCGCCTCGCTGAACCAGCGCGTGTCCGACGAGGCCGCCAACGCGAAGCAAACGCAGGACGAACTGCAGGCGCGCCTCGACAAGTCCGTCGCCGAGCGTTCGACGCTCGACGAGCAGCGCCGCGCGCTCGAGAAGCAACTCGACGACGCCATGCGCGCGCACCGTTCCCGCATCGATTCCTACGAAGCGCGCCTGCAGCAGATGAAGCAGGTCGTCGCCTTCGCCGAGCCGCCGCTCGCCGACATGCCGGACGCGCGCGTGCTCGCGGTGTCCGACAAGCTGGGTGCGGCCTGGATCGACATCGGCACGAACAACCGCTTGATTCCCGGCACGCGTTTCCGCGTGGAGTCCGGCGGCGCCGGCGCCAAGCGCACCAAGGGCACCGCCGAGGTCGTCGCCGTCGACGCCGAGCAGGCGCAGGTCAAGATCGGCGACCTGGCCGATCGCTTCGACCCGATCGTCCCCGGCGATGTGCTGGTCAACCCGGTCTACGACCCGACCGGCTTGCGCCATGCCGTGCTGATCGGTCGCTTCTCGGGCAACTACGACGAGAAGAACCTGCGCGCGCTGCTCGAGAAGATGAACATCAAGGTTCAGGACAAGCTGAACCTCGAGACGAACTACTTGATCGTCGGCTCGGAGATGTGGACGGATGCCGACGGCCAGGCGCTCGACGCCCCGCTGTCGCCCGCCGAACTGCCGGCCTACAAGGAAGCCGAATCGCTGGGCGTGCAGATCGTGCCGCTGTCGGAGTTCCGCTCCTACTTCAAGATGTAGGCCCGAGGCGGCGTCGGACGGATGCGCGCCGGGCCGGGCTGCCCGGCCGCGACGCGCCTGTGCCTGCTCAACGCGCTCGCGTGCGGCGCCGATTTCACCGGAGGCGCGCGCGTGCTAGTGTCGCGCCGCCGCAGCCCCCATGAGCGCGACCCAGCCCGACGGCGTCGAAGGCACCCGCATGACGCTCGGCGAGCACCTCGACGAGCTGCGCAAGCACTTGTTGCGCAGCGCGCTCGCGCTGCTCGTCACGTTCTCGGTCGGGTACGCGTTCTACGGCGAGATCTCGCGCCTGATCACCTGGCCGTTCCACGAGGCCGTGCGCGAGATCAACGCCGCGACGACCGAGCGGATGCGCGCGCTGGTCGATGCACGACTCGCCGCCGACCCCGAGGCCTGGAAGGCGTACTTCGAGCCCGGCTACCCCGAGACGATCGAGTTGTTGGCCGACCATCGCGTCGAGGACCGCCTCGCCGCGATCGGCCCGCTCGAGGGGTTCCAGTTCACGATGGACATCGCGCTGTACTTCGCGCTGTTCACCGGCGCGCCCTATTGCCTGTGGGAACTGTGGCGCTTCGTCGCGGCCGGCCTGTACGCGAACGAGCGCCGCGCCGTCACGCGCTACGTGCCCTGGAGCGTCGGCCTGTTCGTGGCCGGCATGGTCTTCAGCTTCCGCTGGTGCGTGCCGTGGGTGCTGTACTACCTGGCGACGGCCTTCCCGACCGAGGAGATCAAGCCGCAGTGGCGCGTGTCGGAGTACTTCAGCGTGCTGTCGACGATGTGCCTGGGCATGGGGATCCTGTTCCAACTCCCGGTCGCGATGTCCTTCGTGATGCGCATCGGGCTGGTGCAGCCGTCGACCTTCGCGAAGTACCGCAAGTACTTCTACTTCGCCTCCTTCGTGATCGCGGCGATCCTGTCGCCGCCCGACTGGTTCTCGACGCTCGCGATGTGCGTGCCGATGATGGTGCTGTACGAGCTGGGAATCCTGGTCGGTCGATTCGTCGCGCGGCCGCGCGCGACCCCGCTCGGACCGCGGGGGAACGCATGAGCACGGCCGCGCGTCGTGCCGCGCTGCTGGCGATCGGCGATGAGCTGCTCGAGGGGCGCTACGCCGATACGAACAGCGCCGAACTGGCCCGCGCGCTGGCGGAGCTCGGGCTCGAGGTGTCGCGCGTGGCGGTGGAGGGCGACGACGAGGCGCCGCTGGCCGCGCGCATCGGCGAGCTGTGCGCGGAGCACGACCTGGTGCTCTCGAGCGGCGGGCTCGGACCCACGCTCGACGACCTGACGCGCGAGGCCGCCGCGCGCGCCGCGGGCGTCGAGCTGGTCGAGGACGAGCGCGCGCGCGCCGACCTGCTCGCCTGGTACGAGCGCCGCGGCGCGCCGATGCCGCCGGTCAACCTGCGCCAGATCCGCATCCCGCGCGGCGCGCGCTTGCTGCGCAATCCGATCGGCACCGCGCCGGGCTTCGCGCTGCGCATCGGGCGCGCGCTGTTCGCGGCGCTGCCCGGCCCGCCGCACGAGCTGCGCGCGGTCTGGGAGCAGGGCGTGCGCGAGCTGGTGCGCGCCTCCGTCGGAGCGGTGCAGGCGCCCGGGCGCGCGCGCCTGTTCCTGTACGGGCTCTCCGAGAGCAAGTTCGCCGAGATCGCGGGTGCGCGCATGGCACGCGAGGCCGATCCACAGGTCGGCGTGACCGCCAGCGACGGCCGGCTCTCA
>VGZE01000034.1 GCA_016872755.1 Planctomycetota bacterium | reverse complement strand
TGTGCGCGCGCTCGCGCGGACCGATTGGCGCAACGCGCTGCTCGCCGCGCAGTGGGCGCGCGCGCTGCCGGTGGAGCGCGCGGCGCCGCTGTTGATCGAGGCCTTGGCCGCCTGGCAGCAGCGCACGTCCGACGGCCGCGGTTCGCGTCGCGTCGAAGCGGAGCTGGTCTCGTCGCTGGAAGCGCAGTCGGGCCGGCGCATCGGGCACCGCCTCGATTGGTGGCGCTCGTGGTGGGACGTGCGCCGGCGCCACGGCGAGCGCCGGATCGATACAGGCGGCCAGACCGCGCTCGCCGGTCCGCCGCCGGGCACCACGCAGTTCTTCGGCCTGGAGCTCTACAGCGACCGGGTCGTGTTCGTGCTCGACCGCTCCGGATCGATGGACGAGGCGCTGGGCAGCGCGGGACGCACGCGCTACGAAACCGCCGTCGAGGAGCTGCGCGCGTGCCTGTACGGTCTGGGCGAGACGGCGCACTTCGACGTGGTCGTGTTCCACTCCGGCGCGCAGGCCTGGCGCGGCAAGCTCGTCGGCGCGACCAAGATCGCGCAGCGCGAAGCGCTGCAATGGCTCGAGGGGCAGGGCCCCGGCGGCGCTACGGATCTGCAGTCCGGGCTCGAGCTCGTGCAGCGGCGCGGGACGGATGGCAGCCTGAGCTGGAACGAGTTCGACGCCGACACGGCCGTCGTGCTGTGCGACGGCCAGTTCCAGCGGCCGAGCTCCGTGCGCGACTGGCTGCGGGAGAACGACCCGCTGGGCCTGCTGCGCGTGCACTGCGTGCAACTCGGCACGCAAGCCGACAGTCGGCTGGAGGACCTCGCGCGCGCAACCGGCGGCACGTTCCGGCGCATCGATCCCTGAGGGGTTGTTCCGCCTTCCCGGCCCGCTACACTGCTCCGTTGCGGCGCCCCACCGGACGCCGACCGCGATGCTCACGCCGTACGTACCGATCCTGATCCTGCTGGCCCTGGCCACGGGCTTCTCCCTGGTCAGCCTCGGCCTGTCCGATCTGCTCGGGCGGCTGCGCCCGAGCATCGGCAAGTCGACCGCCTACGAGTGCGGGATGCAGGTCGAGGGCAGCGCGCGCCTGCGGCTGTCGATCCACTTCTACCTGGTCGCGGTGCTGTTCATCCTGTTCGACGTCGAGTCGCTGCTGCTGGTGCCGTGGGCCGTCGCGGCGCGCTCGTTCCAGGAGGCCGGTGTCGGGCCGCTCGTGCTGGCCGAGGTGGCCGGCTTCGTCGGCGTGCTCGGGCTGGGTCTGGCCTGGGTGTGGAAGAAGGGCGGACTGGACTGGGATCGCTGATCCCGCGAGGAACGAACATGGCTGCGCTCCTTCCCGTTCGCGAGCAGGCTTCCGGCGACGGCTTCTTCGCCACACGCGTCGACGCGCTGGTCAATTGGGGCCGCAAGAACAGCCTGTGGCCGATGCCGCTGGGCCTGTCCTGCTGCGGCATCGAGTTGATGGCGATGATCGGCCCGAAGTTCGACATCGCGCGCTTCGGCGCCGAAGCGGCGCGCTTCAGCCCGCGGCAGTGCGACCTGCTCGTGGTGGCCGGCACGCTGACCTGGAAGATGGCCCAGGCCGCGCGCACGATCTACGACCAGATGCCCGACCCCAAGTGGGTGATCGCGATGGGCGTGTGCTCGAGCTCGGGCGGCATGTACGACTCCTACGCCGTCGTGCAGGGCGTCGATTCGATCCTGCCCGTGGACGTCTACGTGCCGGGCTGCCCGCCGCGCCCGGACGCGGTGATCGACGCGATCCTGAAGCTGCAGCAGCGCATCGAGCGCGAACAGCCGCTCAAGCGCGTGTTCGCGCTGCCCGAGCATGTGATCGAGCAGGGCAGCGGCGCCTGGCTGCGCGCGCCCAACAGCGGCGTGCCGAAGAGCGCCAGCGACCTGCACCCGCACGATCCGCGCGCGCGACGCGCGATCGAACGCCGTGAAATCGAGCGCCAGGGTTCCGGCGGAGGCAAGGTGTGAGCGCGACGGCGCCCCCCCTCTCGGCGTCCGCGGCGGTCCTGGGCGCGCTCGAAGGCGTGAAGTGCGAGGTCTCGATGGGCCGCGACGGCGTGGCCACGGTCGAGTTGGCGCGCGAGCTCGCGCACGACGCGCTGTCGCGGCTGCGCGACCGCGCGGGCTTCGAACAGTGCACGCTCGTCACTGCGGTCGATCACCTGATCGACAACGAGCTTGGAGCGCTCGCGCACGCCGGCGCTCGCGAACGCTACGAGGTCGTGTGGCAGCTGTTGTGCACGACGCGAGTACTCGGCGGCCGCGCCGAGCGCGTGCGCCTGCGCGCGCGCGTGTCCGAGAGCGACGCGCGTGTCATGAGCTGCACCGACCTGTGGCCGGGCGCGGCCTATGCCGAGCGCGAGTGCTACGACATGTTCGGCATTCGCTTCGACGGCCATGCAGGCCTGAAGCGGCTGCTGATGCCGGACGAGTACGAGCACCACCCGCTGCGCAAGGACTTCCCGCACGAGGGCATCGAGCCCGACAAGCTGTACCGCGCCTGGGATGCGGCGCGCCGCGCGGCCGAGCCCGCTCGCGACGCGGGGCAGGAGCGCTCATGAGCTCGGTGCAGACCTTCGACTACGCGCCCGGCGCCCTGCCCGCCGCGCAGGGCTCGACTTCCGAGGGCCCCACGTCCGAGCTGCCGGACGACCCGCTGCACGGCGAGTTGTTGCGGCTCAGCATGGGGCCGCAGCACCCGGCCACGCACGGCGTGCTGCGCGTGGTGGTCGAGCTCGACGGCGAGACGATCCAGAGCTGCGAGCCGATGGTCGGCTTCCTGCACCGCGGCAAGGAGAAGAGCTGCGAGAGCCTGGGTTGGGCCAAGTTCTTCCCGCACACCGACCGGCTCGACTACGTGCAGCCGTTGATGAACAACGTCGGCTACGCGCTGGCGCTGGAGACGCTGGCCGGCATCGCCGTGCCCGAGCGCGGGCAGGTCGTGCGCGTGCTGTTGATGGAAGTTTCGCGCATCGCCGCGCACCTGATCTATCTCGGCACGACCGCCATCGACCTGGGCGCGGTCTCGATGTTCTTCGCGACTTTCAAGGAGCGCGAGAACATCTACTCGATCCTCGACGCGTACACCGGCCACCGCATGAACAACACGTACGTCCGTATCGGCGGCGTGTACTGCGACGTGGACGAGAACGTCGAGCGGGCGCTCTCCGAGTGGCTGGGCCGCTTCCCCGCCTGCATCGACGAGTACGAGAAGTTCCTGACCGGCAACCGGATCTGGTACGACCGCAATCGCGGCGTCGGCGTGATCACGCGCGAGCAGGCGCTGGCCTGGTCGCTGTCGGGACCCAACCTGCGCGGCAGCGGCATGGACTGGGACCTGCGCAAGCGCTCGCCCTATTCGGGCTACGAAAGCTACGAGTTCGAGATTCCGGTCGGCACGGTCGGCGACGCCTATGACCGCTACCTGGTGCGCATCGAGGAGATGCGCCAGAGCGTCAAGATCGCGCAGCAGGCGCTGGCGCGCCTGGCCGCCACGCGCGGCGCCGAGGTACTGGCCGAGGATCGGCGCTACGTGCTGCCGCCCAAGGCCAAGGTGCACAGCTCGATGGAAGAGCTGATCTTCCAGTTCAAGGTCGTCACCGACCTGTGCCTGCCGCGCGGAGAGGCCTACCACGCGATCGAATCGTCCAAGGGCGAACTCGGCTTCTACGTCGCCAGCGACGGCACGTCCAAGCCGCTGCGCTGCCACATCCGCGCGCCCGGCCTGCAGAACGTGCAGGCGATCCCGCTCGTCGCGCAGGGACGCCTGTTCTCCGACATGGTCGCGATCATCGGCAGCCTCGACTTCGTGATGGGCGAGGTCGACCGCTAGCTTCCCCCTCCCTTTCCTTTGCCCATCCCGGGCCCTTCCATGGCGCTCCCCCCGCAACTGATCGCCGAGTTCGACGAGCTCGT
Source organism: Planctomycetota bacterium (assembly GCA_016872755.1). Taxonomy (GTDB): domain Bacteria; phylum Planctomycetota; class UBA1135; order UBA1135; genus GW928-bin9. The sequence continues at coordinate 22,943 of VGZE01000034.1, read as the reverse complement.
CACGCACTACCCCGAGCGGCGTGCCGCGCTGATCATGGCGCTGCACCGCTGCCAGGACGAGCTCGGCGGCTGGCTCGCGCCCGAGACGCTCGAGGACCTTGCCGCCTACTTCCACCTCGAGCCGGTCGAGGTCTACGGCGTCGCGTCGTTCTATCCGATGTTCCAGCTGCGGCCGGTCGGCAAGCACGTCGTGTCGGTCTGCCACAACATCTCGTGCGAGCTGCGCGGCGCGCGCGAAGTGCTCGCCAAGGTCTGCCAGGTCACGGGCGCGCCCGTGCACGGCACCTCGCCCGACGGCAAGTTCAGCGTGCACACCGTCGAATGCCAGGGCGCCTGCGCGAACGCCCCGATGCTCGATCTCGACGGCCACTACCACGAGGACCTCGACGCCGCGAAGGTCGAGCGGATCCTGGGAGGCGTGTCGTGAGCCCCGAATCCAAGCCCGCGCCGTCCCGCATCGGCACCGCGTTGCGCTCGCCCGGCGCGCAGCCCAGGGGCGGGCTGGTCCCGCAGCCGAAGATCGACAAGCGCCCGACCTACCTGCTCTCGCGCGTGTACACCGAGGGCTCGCACACGCTGGCCGGCTACAAGAAGGCCGGCGGCTACGCGGCCCTCGAGAAGGTGCTGCGCACGCCGCTCAGCTACGCGCAGGTGATCGAGATCGTCAAGGACTCCGGGCTGCGCGGCCGCGGCGGCGCCGGCTTCTCGTGCGGGATGAAGTGGAGCTTCATGCCCGACCCGACCAAGGATCCGCGCCCGCGCTACCTCGCGATCAACGCCGACGAATCCGAGCCGGGCACGTGCAAGGACCGCGTGCTGATGGAGCGCGACCCGCACGGACTGATCGAGGGCGCGCTGATCGCCTGCTACGCGATGCGCGCGCAGGCCGCGTACATCTACGTGCGCGGCGAATACCGCCTGTCCTACGACCGCATGCTGGCCGCCCTGGCCGAGGCGCGCGCGGCCGGACTCGTCGGCAAGAACATCCTCGGCACCGACTTCTCGTGCGAGATCTGGATGCACCGCGGCGCGGGCGCCTACATCTGCGGCGAGGAGACCGGGCTGATGGAGTCGCTCGAGGGCAAGCGCGGCCACCCGCGCCCCAAGCCGCCCTTCCCCGCCGGCTTCGGTCTGTGGGGCAAGCCGACGACGGTCAACAACGTCGAGACCATCTTCAACGTTCCGTTCATCGTCGAGGGCGGCGCCGCCTGGTACAAGACGATGGGAACCGAGAAGAGCCCGGGCAACATCCTCGCCGGCCTCTCCGGCCACATCGAGCGGCCGGGCGTGTACGAGCTGCCGCTCGGGCTGCCGGCGCGCGAGATCCTCGAGGTCTACGGCGGCGGCGTGTGGAAGGGCCGCAAGCTCAAGGCCTGGATCCCCGGCGGCTCCTCGTGCGGCCTGATGCCGGCCGCGCTGATCGACGCGAAGATGGATCACGATTCGATCAAGGCCGCCGGCTCGATGCTCGGCACCGCCGCGATGATCTTCTTCGACGAGACCGCGTGCACGGTGCGCGCGATGGAAGTGATCGCGCGCTTCTACGACCACGAGAGCTGCGGGCAGTGCAGCCAGTGCCGCGAGGGCACGCAGTGGCTGTCGCAGATCTTCCGGCGCATCGAGCACGGCAAGGGGCGGATGGAGGACATCGCGCTGCTCGAGTCGCTCGCCAAGGGCATGGCGCCGGCGAAGACGATCTGCGCGCTGGCGGATGCGGCCGCGATCCCGACGCTCGCGTCGGTCAAGCACTTCCGGCACGAGCTCGAGGAGCACGTCAAGCTCGGCCGCTGCCCGTTCCAGACCGGGTCGCAGATCGCGATCCCGGAGCTCGCGCACGCGCACTGAGCAACCCGAGTTCGGTTGCACGTAACCTGGGGAAAGTCATCGTCGCGTCTGCGCGGCGCCGGCGCTCGTTGGAGTCGACCCGGTCCGGGTTCGTAAGATCCTCCACCCATGACGTCCCCCTCCGTCGCGGCAACCCCATCCGCCCTCTCTCCACTGCGGTTGACCGGGTTGTTCCTGGTCTCGTGCGGATTGCTGCTGTTCGAGATCGCGCTGACCAAGATCTTCTCGATCATCCTCTGGTACCACTTCGGGTTCCTGGTGATCTCGATCGCCTTGCTCGGCTTCGCCGTGTCGGGAGTTTGGCTGGCGCTGCGCCCGGAAGTGCTCGCGGGAGGCTCGAGCCTGCTCGCGCGGCTCGCGGGCTGGAGCGCGATCGCGACTGCGGTCGTCCTGTGGTTGGTCGTGCACACCGAGGTCGACGCGTTCTCCGTGATCGCGGATCGCAACGAGGGCGGTCTCCTCTTCCAGATCTTTGCGCTGCTTGCGCCGTTCTTCTTCCTCGGTGCGACGATCAGCGCGGCGCTGACGCTCGAACGCGAGCGCGCCGGCGTCGTCTACAGCGCGAACTTGCTCGGCTCAGGCGCCGGCTGCGCGGCGGCGATCGCCGTGTTCGACTTCTGGCATCAGAGCGCACCGGACGCCGTCCTGCTCGGCGCGGTCCTGATGGCGGTCGGAGGGCTCTTCTTCGCGGGCGAGGCGCGAGGTCGCGGCTTCTGGGTGCCCGCGCTCGCGCTCGGCGGGCTCGCGCTCGCCTTCCAGTGGGACGGCCGGGATGCAGCGCTGCACCTCTCGGCGCCGAAGTCGAAGCCGCTTCACATCGTCGAGCGATTCGACCGCGAGCGGTCGCCGCGTGTCGTCGATCTCGCGGACGGTTCGACCGCGGTCTTCCTCTCCTACCGCGTCGAAGGCGATCGCGTCGTCTACACGACCCCGTACGGTGACGAGAAGGAGCTGGCGCTCTCCGACCTGCCGCTGGACGAACGCGGGAAGGTGTTGCTGCGGCCCGCGAGCCTGATCGAGTTCACCGAGTGGACGTCGCTCTCCCGGGTCGATGCCTTCACGTGGCCGGCGGAACTCGGTCCGTGGGGCCTGTGGGGGCTCTCGAGCAAGTGGCAAGGCCCGTACCCGCGCCAGAAGGGAATCACGATCGACTCCTGGGCGATGACCAACGTGATGCAGTGGGACGGGGGGGAGCGCGGCGAGGCTGGCGAGCCTCCCGAGGTGCTGGAGTTCCTGCCCGCCGGTCTGGTGCACCGCATCCGACCGAACGCGGAGATCCTGTGCATCGGAGCGGGTGGAGGCATGGACCTGCTCACTGCGAAGCGCTTCGGCGCGAAGCGCATCGTCGGCGTCGAGATCAATCCAGGCGTCGTTCGGGCTGCTCGCGCCGTGAGCGACTTCCAGGGCGGCCTCTACGACCAGGAGCGCCGCCCGGAGATCGAGGTGCACGTCGCCGAGGGGCGCCACTTCCTCGAGCGCGACCAGCACCGCTATGACGTGGTGCAACTCTCCGGCGTCGATACTGCCAGCACGACGCAGGCCGGAGCGTTCAACCTCTCGGAGAACTTCCTCTACACTCGCGAGGCGTTTCGCACCTACCTCGAGCACACCAAGGACGGCGGCGTGGTGACGCTGACCCGCTGGGTGCTCCCCGACAGCAAGGGCTACCCGCGCGAAACGCTGCGGCTGTTCGCGCTGGCGTGGACCGCGCTCGAGGATTTCGGCGTCGAGGACCCTACCCGGAATCTCTACCTGGTCGCGAGCAAGGGGTTCTCGGTGATCCTGTTCGGCCGCGAGCCGTTCACCGACGAGGATCTCGCGACGCTGGACGCGGTGTGTGCCGAGAAGGACTTCCGGCCCTACTACCACCCCTTGCGACACTCGGTCTTCCCGCATCCGATCACCGGCGAGCCCGCGACCAACTATTACGAAGCGTTCGCCGCGGCGTCGGACAAGGAGGAGTTCCTCGCGGCCTACCCCTACGACGTCGCGCCGCCCCGCGACGACCGCCCCTTCTTCTTCGAAACGTCGCGCTTCCGGCACTTGAACAGGCGCGAGAGTTTCTTCAACCCGCTCGGCGGCGTGACCGCGCACGGGATCCTGGTCTTGCTGATGGCGCTGCTCGGCGGCGTGGCGTGGATCTTCATCCTCATGCCGTTGCGGCGCCTGAGCGCGCACGGGCAGCGAGGAATCGCCCCGTTGATCTCCTACTTCGGCGCACTGGGCCTCGGCTTCATCCTGGTCGAGGTCGTTCTCGCGCAGAAGTTCATCCTCTACCTCGGCAACCCGATGTACGCGCTTGCCGTCGTGCTCTTCAGCGTCTTGGTCTTCAGCGGCATCGGCAGCGCGCTCTCCGCTCGCGTGCGCGAGCCGCGTCGCGCGCTCGCGGCCGTGATCGTGCTGGCGATCGCCTATCCCTTCCTTTGCAACCCGCTCTTCGAGGCGACGCTGCATTTCTCAACGCCCGTGCGCATCGCAATAGCCGTGGCGCTGCTCGCTCCACTGGCACTGGCGATGGGGATGCCGTTCGCGTTGGGCGTCAGCCGTATCGCGCGCGGGCCGTCCTCGCTCGTCGCCTGGGCCTGGGGAATCAATGGCTACATGTCGGTGGTCGGCAGCGCGCTGACGATCGTGCTGTCGATCGCGTTCGGCTTCAACGCCGTGGTCTGGATCGGCGCGCTCGTCTATGCCGTTGCATGGTGGGCCGCGCCCCGGCTCAAGTCGGCCGCCGCGTAGCTGCACGCCGCGCAAGCGCGAGGTTCTGTCACTCCACACGGCTGGCGCCGCTCGTACTGCCATTCGCGAGCGACTGCTCGCGCAGCGGCATCAGGCACCGGCGGCTCTCCATTGCGTCCTTCCAGCGCGCGCCGGCAAGCCGCGAGGGCACGCAGTGGCTGTCGCAGATCCTCCGGCGCATCGAGCACGGCAAAGGGCGGATGGAGGACATCGCGCTGCTCGAGTCGCTCGCCAAGGGCATGGCGCCGGCGAAGACGATCTGCGCGCTGGCCGATGCAGCGGCGATCCCGACGCTCGCGTCGGTCGAGCACTTCGAGCACGAGCTCGAGGAGCACGTCGAGCTCGGCCGCTGCCCGTTCCAGACCGGGTCGCAGATCGCGATCCCGGAGCTCGCGCACGCGCGCTGAGCAACGCGAGTTCGGTTACACGCAACCTGGGGAATGTCAGGTCAGCCGCGTGCGCGCAACAGTTCCGCCGCGCGGAACAGCGCGCGCAGCTTGGCTGCGGCGGTCGCCTCGCTCGCCACGGGCCGGTCGGCGAAGGTGCCGAAGCCGCAGTCAGGGTTGAGCGACACGCGCCCGGGACCGAGCACCTGCTCGAGACGCAGCACGCGCTCGGCGATCGCGGAGGGATCCTCGATCGACTCGGTGCGCGGGTTGACGCAGCCGAAGCCGAAGCTCATCGCGGCGGGCAGGCGCGCCAGGAGCTCGGGCGGCCCCGCGCGCGGGGTCGCGTACTCGAGCACGAGCTGGTCGACGCGCATGCGCGCGAAGTACGGCAGGAGCGGCTCGTAGCTGCCGGCCAGCAGCACGTCCTCCTGCCGGCTCCAGTTGCCGCGGCACACGTGCAGCGCGGTGCGCGTGCCGCGCACGTCCGCGACCACGCGGTTGACGAGTTCGACCGCGAGCTCGAGCTCCTCCTCGGGCGAGGCCGAGGCCGCCAGGGCCGCGCACATGAAGGTGCGCGTGGCCGCCTTGCCTGCGAAAACCACCTCCGACAGCACGGGCTCGTCGAACTGCACGCAATCGACGCCGGCCGCGGCGAGCTCGAGCAGCTCCTCGCGCAGCACGCGCACGACGTCGTCCGCCAGCGCCTCGCGCGTCGGATAGGACTCGCGCGAGAGGCTCTGCACCCACATCGAGCGCGAGAGCAGGTAGGGGCCCGGCAGGGCCACCTTGAGTGCGCGCGTCGAGTGCGCGCGCACGAAGGCCGCCTCGTCCCCCACCAGCGGTCCGCGTCGCGCGAGCGGACCGATCGCGACCGGGTTCTTCAGCGCGAAGGCCGGCACGTCGAGGGCCTGCAGCAGCGTCTCGAAGGCCGCCTTGTCCTCGACGTGCTCGAGCAGCTCGGCCAGCGTCATCAGTTGGACCCCGGCCAGCTTGCCGGCCAGGAACGAGTGGAAATTGTCGCGGCGCATCTCGCCGTCGCTCAGCAGGTCGACGCCGGCCTCCTCCTGCAAGCGGATCGCCTGCAGTGCGGCCCGATCGCGCAGCTCGGCGAGCTCAGGGCTCTTCCTGCGCAGCGCCGCGAGCAGCCAGGACGGCCGCGGCAGGCTGCCCACGACGGTGACCGGGTAGCGCGGCAACGCGCGCATCAGATGGATCTCCAGTGCAGCGCGACGGGCGCGCCGTGGACCAGCGAGTTGGTGACCGGACAGCGCGCGACGGTCTCGCGCACGAGCGCGTCGAGCCGCTCCTGCTCGCCGTCGCAGTCGAGATAGATCTGCACGTCGAGCCCGGCGAGCCCGGAGTGTTCGTCGCCGCCGAGGCCCAGGAAGGCGAGGATGTTGCGCGAGCGGCCCTTCACGACCACCTCGAGCGCGCGCAGCGCGAGCCCCTCCCGCGAGAGCCGCCAGGCGAGCCCGGCCGAGAGCGCGCCCCCCACCGCGCCGAGCAGGAGCTCGAGCGCCGCGGGCGCCGCGTCGCGCGTGTCGAAGCTGGCCGGCTGGCCGACGGCGAGCTCGTGGTTGCGCACCGTGACACGGCTCTCGAGGCCCTGCTTCCAGCGCGTGCGCGCGCTCCATACGAAGTCGCGCGCGCGCGCAAGGTCGCCGGCGAGCTCGGCGTCCGCGCCCTTCTTCTGCAGCCAGAAGCCCGTCCCGGCCGCGCCTGCCTCGCCGGTGCCGAGCAGCGCGTGCCCGACCATCCGGCACCAGGCCGGCAGGTCCTCCTTGACCGAGCCCTCGCGGCTGGTCACGAGCAGGATCCCGCCGGCCGCGAGCGGCTCGAGCGCATTGCGGATCAGCAGCAAGAGCCCGCTGCCGCAGTCGAGCTCGCCGCCGTCGAGGGTCGCGTCGGGCCTGGGGAGCGGTTCCCCCGCCATCAGAACGACACGCTCGGCGAGCCGTCGGACAGGAACTCGACCAGCTTCGCGCCGCCCACGATCGTGGCGCCGTCGACGAGCTTCCCCTCGTCGAGCTTGCGGCGCTTGAAGCACGGCGAGCAGACCCAGATCTTGCCGCCGGCCTTCACGAAGTTCGCCATCAGGTCCTTGAGCGGCGCGAAGCCCTCCTCGGCGATGTCGTCGGCGTAGCCGCGCTGCGAGAGGCGCACACCCTCGACCGAGAGGAACACCATCGTCTCCTTCTCGGAGGCGGCGGCGGCGTTGGCGACCACGAAGGCCACCGTGGCCTTGTCGGGATCGTTCTTGGCGTAGGTCAGCGTCACACAGAACTTCTTGCTCAAAGCGAAGGCTCCTTCTTCCGGATCCAGTACTCGGGGGGACGTGCGGCAACGAGCGTGTGGCCCGTCAATCCGCACCAGGCGGGCAGGTCGACCGGCGCGGCGGGATCGCGCGCGGTCACGAGCAGGACCTCGCGCGGCGCGAGCTCCGCGAGGCGCGCTCGCAGCTCGAGCACGAGTTCGCCGCAGCCGAGGTCGCCGGCATCGTAGCTTTCGTCGACCGGCGCGCGGGCCTCGGTTCGGACAGGCGAGGGCGCGCTGGAGGCCACGTCGCCGGCGGCGAACAGGCACTCGGGTCGCAGCGGATCGCGCGTCCCCTCGCGCATCCCGGCGTACTCCCAGGCCGTGCGGTAGCAGTCGCGCGCGTGCAACCAGGCGAGGATGCGCGCACCGAGCTGCGCGACGCTCTCGCCCCCCTCGGCGGCGAGGCACTCGGCGCAGCGCGGCGCGGCGCGATAGCCGAGCAGGCTCGACAGCACGGAGTGGTGCCCGCACAGGCGGCGTCCACAGGCGCGACAGGGGGAGCCCGCGGCAGCGCGCACGTCGGCCAGGAGCCGCAGCGTGCGCGCATCGCTCGTCACGGGCTCGTCCGGCTCGGTTTCAGGCACTCACATCACCTCGCGAAGGGTCATCTTACGTTTCCAGTCGGTGAACTCGACGCCGTCGACCTCGACGGACCCGTTGGTGTTCGCGTCGACCGGTCCGCCGGCCGGGCGCGGCTCGAGCACGAGGTCGCGCCTCATCGTTCAGGTCACGCAACGCGCATTGAGAATGCCGACGATTTCGTGGAGGCGCAGCGCGCGGCCGTGCGGGAACCGGTCGACCTCGCTACCCTCGCCACCCGTTGCCCCTCCTCGGGGGCCCCCGCCCCACGCCACTCGACCCACTCCATGCAACGCGACTCCTTCCTCTCCGACGACTGCCCGCCGATGGGCATCTACGAGACGCTGTACGCCTTCAAGGCCAGCTTCGGGCAGTTCATGGGCACGCCCGGAACGCACCCGTGGTCGCAGGGCTTCCCGCTGACGACGCCGCTCGAGGGCGGACCGCCGTTGCCGAGCCAGGTGCGCGTCACGCCCGAGGATCGCCTCTACCCCAAGGCCTGGGGCCACCCCGCGCTGCGCGAGGCGATCTGCGCGCACTACAACGGCTTCTACGGCTCGCGCATCGCGCCCGAGAACGTGATGGTCTTCGCCGGCGGCCGGCCGGGCATCTACACGGTGCTCGCCTTTCTCAAGAAGCACGTCGAGGTGCGCATCGGCAACGCCGAGTGGCCGGCCTATCTGGACATCCTGACCCAGACGAACACGCAGTGGCGCGTCGTGCCCTTCAACGAGCAGAACGGCTTCCATCCACCGAACGCGGCCTACTTCGACCGCGCCGGGCTCAACCACAAGACGCACCTGTTCCCGATCATCTCCAATCCGGGCAACCCGACCGGCCACACGCGCGCGGGAGCCGAGCTCGAGGAGCTGATCGCGCTCGCCGAGCAACCGGACAACGGCATCCTGCTCGACGAGGCCTACGAGATGTTCCACCCGTCGCGCGGCGTCAGCGGCATCCGCTACGTGCGCGACCTCGACGAGAGCAACGTCTTCCTCGCCGGAGCCTGCACCAAGGGCCTGCAGTGCCCGGGCATCCGCATCGGCTGGATCATCGCCTCCAAGCGCAACATCGAGACGCTCGCCAACTTTTCCAGCTTCGGCATGGGCGGCGTCAGCCACCCGTCGCAGCTCTACGCCGTCGAGTTGCTCGAGCCCGCGCGCGTGGCCCGCGCGCGCGAGGCGGTCGAGCGCCACTACGGCCGCCAGCGCGAGCGCTACGGCCGGGCCTTCCGCGACCTCGGCCTGGGTGTGTTCACCGGCGACGGCGGCTTCTACCACTGGCTCAAGCTGCCCAAGGGCTTGAACGCGGGCGAGCTCAATCGCCGACTCTTCCGGCACGGCGCGGCGATCCTCGAGGGCCGCGACTGCGACATGGCCCGGCCGCACGACAAGGACCCGCGCTACGTGTCGCCCTACCTCGACTGGATGCGCTTCTCGTTCGGACCGCTGCTGCCGGAGAGCTTCGACGCGGACGTGGCGCTGTTCGGAAAGGTGCTGAATGAGTACCGCGCGGACGTGGAGGCAGGGCGCGCCGCGGTCGTCTGAGAGGCGGCTCCACCCACGCGCGTTTCTAGCTGGATGCCGCCACCGCGGAGCGTCGCGTTCCGTCGAGCGCGCGGACCCCTGAGACATCGCCGCGTGCATCGCCCTCGGCGGGCCGCGACGCCCATTCATGAAGAGCCGGCTTCCGAAGCACCGAGCGGCTAGGCAGACTCGGCCTCCGTGAGCCCGCGGCGCCCCGAACTCGGCCCCTTCGTCGGCGACGGCCGCAGCTCGCGCGCGCGCTGCGAACGCTGCGCGCTGCACGTCGCCGACTGCATGTGCGCACAGGTCGCGCCGCTCGCTCTGGGCACGCGCGTGATCGTGTTCGCGCACCGGCGCGAGGTGCACAAGACGACCGGCACGGCACGGCTGGTCGCGCTCGCGCTCGCCAACGCCGAAGTGCGCGTGGTCGGGCTGCCGGAGGACCGCGCGCACTACGGCGACCTGGGAGCGCAGCCGGGGCGCGCGCTGGTGCTGTTCCCGTCGCCGCAAGCGGTCGAGCTCACGCCGGCGCACGCGCAGCGCGGCCCGCTGACCCTGATCGTCCCCGACGGCAACTGGCGCCAGGCGCGCAAGATCGCGACCAAGGAGCCCGAGCTCGCCGCGCTCGAGCACGTGCGCCTCCCGAGCGGTCCGCCGCCGCTGTGCCGGCTGCGCGCGCACGCGGACCCGGCCGCGCTGGCGACGTTCGAGGCCATCGCGCGGGCGCTGGGCGTGCTCGAGGGAAGCGCGGTGCGGCAGCAACTCGAACGCGTGCTCGCGCTGAAGGTCGAGCGCGTGTTGCGCTCGCGCGGACCGACAGGGCTGCGCTAGCATCTGCCGTCTCTCGACACGCATCCGTCCATGCAGGGTCCCGAACACGTCTCCCGAGCCGGCGCCGAACCTGCGCGCGCATTGGCTCGGCGCGAGCGCTGGCTGGTCGTCGGACAGCATTGGCTGCTAGCGCTGGCGCTGCTCGTGCTGCTGTGCGGTGAGTACTGCCGCGGACTCGAGACCGGCACCGGACGGGGTTGGCTGTACTTGCACGCGAGCCGTGTCGCGAGCGCGGTCACGCTGAGCCTGGTGCCGGGCCTGCTCGGGCTCTTGTGCGCAAGCTTCGTTTCGCGGCGCGGCTGGAACGCGTTCATCGCGGGCCTCGCGTGGTCGCTGTTGTTGCTGGCGGTGTACGTCGACACGCGCATCTACGGCATCTTCCGCTACCACTTCAACGGGCTCGTCTGGCAGGTGCTGACGACGCCGGGAGCCGACGAGGCGGTGCACATCTCGAGCGCCGAGATCGGGCTCGTTCTGGCCGCCGCCGCGGCGTGCGTGCCGTTGCTCGCGGGCGCATTCGCGTGGCTGTGGCGGCGCCGCGCGCTGCGGCCGGCCGCGGAACGGCCGCGCTTCTTCGCGCGGCCGCGCCTGGTATGGGGCGCGCTGCTCGTGCCGCTCGTCATCGCGGTGGCGGGAGCCCATGCCTGGGCCGATCTGTATCGCGATTCGCGCGTGATGGCGTTCGAAAGCGTGTTCCCGGTCTACCCGAAGCTGAAGGTGAAGCGCTTCGCGACGCGCTACCTCGGCGTCAAGCTCACCGAACGCCCGGACGTCGACGTCGACTCGAGCAGCATCCTGCTCGACTACCCGAAGGCCGCCCTTGCGCTGCCGCCGGACGGTCCGCGGCCGAACATCGTGCTGGTCGTGATCGACTCGCTGCGCGCGGAGATGTTGAACGCCGAGGCGATGCCGATCGTGCACGAGCTCGCGCGCGACAGCCGCGTGTACACGGATCACTTGAGCGGCGGGAACGCGACGCGCTTCGGGATCTTCAGCATGATCTACGGGCTGCACGGCTCGTATTGGGACGCGATCCTGTCCGAACACCGCTCCCCGGTGCTCGTCGACGCGCTGGTCGAGGCCGGCTACGACATGCGGGTGCTGACGAGCGCATCGATGGACTTCCCCCAGTTCCGCTCGACCGCCTGGGCGCGCGTCGAGAGCGCGGTCGAGGATCGGCTGCCGGCCGAGCAGCCGGGCGGTCGCGACGACGGAGTGGCGAGCCGCTTCGACGCATGGCTCGGCGAGCGGGCGGATGCCACGCGCCCGTTCTTCGCGTTCCTCGTGCTCGACGCGCCGCACCAGACCTACTCGTTCCCGTCCGACTGCGCGGTGTTCCGGCCGTACATGGAGAAGATCGAGTACACGCGACTCGGACCCGGCCTGTCGGAACAGACGCATCTGGAGTTGTTCAACCGCTATCGCAACGCGGTCTACTACTCCGATCAAATCACCGGACGGATCCTCGATTCGCTGCGCTCGCACGGCGAGTTCGACGACACTCTGCTGATGGTCACCGGCGACCACGGCGAGGAGTTCTTCGAACACGGTGCTTGGGGACACACGAGCAATTTCACGCGCACGCAGACGCACGTGCCGCTCGTGCTGCGCGGCCCGGGCATCGCGGCGGGGATCGATACGCGCGCGACCAGCCACCTCGACGTGCCGGCGACGCTGCTCGAACTGCTGGGCGCCGATCCGGCGCGGCGCGCGGACTGGACGCTCGGCGCGAGCCTGCTCGACCCGCCGGCCGAGCGACTGCGCGTGATCTCGAGTTGGGACATCCTCGGCATGCACACGCCCGACGGCATCCTGTCGGTGCCGATGTCGGGCGCGAAGGGCGCCGGAATCACGCTGTACACCCAGGCTTGGGAAGTCGTCTACGACGACGCGGCCGTCCTGGAGCGCTACGGTCCGCAATTGCTCGGTCTGGCCCTCGAGTGTCGGCGCTTCCGGCGCTAGCCCGCACGCTTGATCTCGCCGCGCGCGGGACGTCGCGAGTGGTTGCAGTTGGACGCTGGTGGAGCACGAGTTGCGCGACCGTGGGAGCGGCGCGGAGCGCGCGTGCCAGGCCGCTCCGGACACGTGCCGGTGAAGCGCCAGGCCCTCGAGCGCGCGCTGGCGCTGCTCGCGACGAAGCTGGCGGACCAGGGCTCCTGACCGAGGCCGGCAGCGCGCCGAGCGCCCGGAGCGCGACGTTTGGCGCGGGCGGATCGCGCCCCCGGCTGGTGGTTGATTGCGCGCCCCCCACCGCTATCCTCTGCAGTTTCGAGACCGCGTTCGCCGCGACGCCGTTCCACCCCCCCACCCCCTCTCGCCGCCGTCTCCCGCCGCTCGCCGCGTGACCAAGATCCAGCTCAACGGCCGCGAGGTCGAAGCCGACCCGAAGAAGCCGCTGATCGCCGCCTGCCACGAGCACGGCGCGAACGTCCCCCATTACTGCTACCACCCGGGGTTGAAGGCGGTCGGCTCCTGCCGCATCTGCCAGGTGGAGGTCAAGCAGGGCGAAATGCCGCCGCGCATCGTGGCCGCCTGTCGCACGCCGGTCGCCGAGGGCATGCAGGTCAACACCGAGGCGGCCAAGGCCCACGACGCGCGCCGCGAGTGCCTGGAGTTCCTGCTCAAGAACCACCCGCTCGACTGCCCGATCTGCGACAAGGCCGGCGAGTGCGACCTGCAGGACTACTCGTACCAGGAGGGTCAGGGCGAGGGCCGCTCGGTCGAGCCGCGCCGCAAGCTCGACAAGCGCAAGAGCCTCGGCGACGTGATCCTGCTCGACGAGGAGCGCTGCATCCTGTGCAGCCGCTGCGTGCGCTTCATGGAGGAGGTGCCGAAGACGCCGCAACTGACCGTGGCCGGCCTCGGCTCGCGCAGCACGATCGCGACGTTCATGGACCGCCCGCTCTCGGGCAACTACCAGGGCAATCTCGCCGACGTCTGTCCGGTCGGCGCGCTGACGCTGAAGAAGTTCCGCTTCCAGGCCCGCGTGTGGAATCTGCGCAAGTCGCTGTCGACCTGCGGCGAGTGCAGCCGCGGCTGCTCGATCACGGCGGAGGTGCTGCGCGGCAAGGAGGTCAAGCGCTTCCGCCCGCGCTACAACGACAAGGTCAACAAGTGGTGGATGTGCGATAGCGGACGCTTCGCGCTCGAACGCCACGCCGAGCAGGCTCCGGGACTCGGCCCGCGCATCGCCGGCGCGCTGTCGCGCGGACAGGGCGCACAGGTGCACGAGCCGATCGCCGCGCCCTCCGGCGTCGCGCTGGCGGCGGACATGCTCGCCGCGCACGAGCGCCGGGTGGTGCTCGCCTCGCCGTGGCTCTCGCAGGAGGAAGGCGCCGCGCTGGCGCGCATCGCGCAGGCACTCGGCACGACGGCGGGCTTCGTCTCGCCCGCGCCCGATGGATTGGCGGACCGGCTGCTGCACACCGGCGATCCGTGCCCGAACCGGCGCGGATTGACCGACTTGGGCTTCGTGGCGCTGAGCGTCGAGGAATGCGCGGCTCGACTGGCGGGCTGCGAGGTCGCGCTGGTGGTGGGCGAGCGCGCCGGGGAACTGCTGCGCGAGCCTCTCGCCGCGCTCGACGCGTCGCGGCGCGTCGCGCTGTTCGAGGCGCGCGCGCTCGACGCGCCGGCGGTCAAGGTCCAGATCGGCGTGCCGACGCACGTCGAGAAGAGCGGGACCTGGATCAACGTCGACGGCCACGTCGGGCGACTGACGATCGCGCGCGCGGCGCCGGCCGGCACGCCCGCCCTGACGTCCAGCCTGCGGCAGCTCGAAGAGATGCTCGCCGCCGCCGCCGCCGGCGTCGTCGGTGACACGGGAGCGAGGCGCTAGTGCCGGAGCTCCCGCTGTGGCTGGTCTGGGTGATCAAGGCCGCCGTGATCTACGGCGCGCTGCTCAGCGTGGCCGGACTGATGTCGCTGGCCGAGCGCAAGGTCTCGGCCTGGATGCAGTACCGCATCGGCCCCAACCGCGTCGGTCCCTTCGGCCTGCTGCAGCCGCTGGCCGACGGCGTGAAATTCATGTTCAAGGAGGAGCTCGTGCCCGCCGGCGCGAACCCGTTCCTCTTCCGCATAGCGCCCGCGCTGGCCGCCCTGCCGGCCATGCTGGCCGTAGCGGTGATCCCCTTCGCGGGTGAGATCGAGCTGTTCGGGCAGCGCACGACGCTCTCGGTGACCGACCTGCCCATCAGCTCGCTGTACGTGCTCGCGGTCGGCGGCCTGGGCATCTACGGGATCATCCTCGGCGGCTGGAGCTCGAACTCGAAGTACTCGCTGCTCGGCTCGCTGCGCGCCTCCGCGCAGATGGTCAGCTACGAGCTGTCGCTGATCCTCTCGATCCTGGCGGTGGTCGCGCTGTCGGGTTCGCTCGACCTGCGCGTGATCGCCGACGCGCAGCAGGCCGACGCCGCGCTGTGGAACATCGCGCGCGCGCCGCTGGCCTTCCTGTTGTTCGTGGTCTGCATGTTCGCCGAGACCAATCGCCACCCGTTCGACTTCGCCGAATCGGAGCCGGAGCTGGTCGGCGGATTCCACACCGAGTACTCGGCGATGCGCTTCGCGCTGTTCTTCCTGGGCGAGTACTGCGCGATGACGGTGATGAGCTGCCTGGCGACCGTGTTGTTCCTGGCCGGGGGCGCGATCCCCTTCTGGCCGGATGCGCCGTGGTGGGCCGAGCTGGCGAGCTTCCTCGTCAAGATGTCGGCCTTCCTGTTCCTGTACCTGTGGGTGCGCTGGACGCTGCCGCGCTTCCGCTTCGACCAGCTGATGCGGCTGGGCTGGAAGGTGTTGCTGCCGTTGGCACTGTTCAACCTGTTCGCGACGGCCGCGCTGATGGCCGCGGGGGTGCTCTGATGGTGATCGTCAAGCGCCGCGAGCTGACCCTGGCCGAGCGGCTCTACCTGCCCGAGATCGGCCGCGCGCTGGCGCTGTCGCTGCGCGCGATGTTCCGCAAGCGCGTCACGCGCCAGTACCCGGAGGAGCCGCTGCCGACCAACGAGGTCACGCGCGGCCAGCCGCGCCTGGTGGTCAAGGACGACGGCAACATCGCCTGCGTCTCGTGCGGCATGTGCGAGGTCGCCTGCCCGGCCTACGCGATCACCATCGACGGCGGTGAAACCGATCGCGCCATCGAGCGCGAGCCCAAGCGCTTCGACATCGACATGCTGCGCTGCATCCTGTGCGGCTTCTGCGAGGAGGCCTGCCCGAAGGACGCGATCTACATGTCGGACGAACTCGAGCTGGCCGACTTCTCGCGCCAGGCGCTCGTGTACGACATCGAGAAGCTCAAGCGACCGCGCTCCGCCCTCCAGAAGCGCATCGACTACGTCAACAAGCTGAACGACCGGTGGCGGAAACCCTCTTCTACGCGCTAGCACTGGCCGCCGTCGGCTTCGCCGTCGGGGTGATCAGCGCGCGCTCGCCGATGCTCTCGGTGCTGTCGCTGCTGGGCGCCTTCGTGTGCCTCGCGCTGGTCTACCTGTTGGCGGGATTCCAGTTCCTGGCCGGCGCGCAAGTGCTCGTGTACGCCGGCGCGATCATGGTGCTGTTCCTGTTCGTCGTGATGCTGCTCAACCTGGCCGACCTGTCGAAGGTGGCCGAGCATCCGACGCGCGTGCTGGGCGTGCATCGAGTGGCGCTGGCCGGCGGCAGCGCCGCGCTGCTGGGCGTGCTCGCCCTGCTGGCGTCGCGCCGCATTCCGGACACGGCCGCCGACACGGCCATGCTCGCGCGCGGCTTCGATGAGCTCGAACCGATCGCGGTGGCGCTGTTCAGTCGCTACCTGCTGCCCTTCGAGGCTGCCTCGCTGCTGTTGCTGGCGACGATGGTGGCGGTGCTGGTGCTGGCCAAGCGTGCCCGCGCGCCACAGGGGCCGCGCGAGCAGGCGCAGGCCGTCGACGCGCACGGCGACGCGCGCGGCGACGCGTCGGACGCGGCGCGCGAACTGGAAGGAGCGGGGCTGCGATGAACGTCCCGCATGCGCACTTGTTGGCGCTGGCCGCGGTGCTGTTCGGCCTGGGCTGCCTGGGCTTCCTGCTGCGCCGCAACGCGATCATCGTGCTGGCCTCGATCGAGCTGATGCTGAACGCGGCCAACCTCGCGTTCCTGACCGGCAGCCGCATGCACTCCTCCGCCGCTCAACCGAGCCTGGAGGGCCCGATCTTCGCGCTGTTCGTGATCCTGATCGCGGCGGCCGAGGCCGCCGTGGGGCTGGCGCTGGTGATCGCGCTGTATCGACTCAAGCGAACGGCCGAGCTCGACTCGTCGAGCGAATTGAGGGGCTGAGCGCACACCACCATGAGCCTCTGGTACCTGCCCGGCCTGCCTCTGCTCGGCGCGCTCGCCTGCGGATTGCTGTACCTGTTCTCACTGCCGCGCCGCAGCGGGGGTGCGCACGGGCATGCGGAGCATGCGCACGGCTCCGGCGCGACCGACCACGGCCACGCTGACGGTCATGGCGACGACCACGGTCACGGCGCGCACGCCGTCGCGCCGGGCGCGTCGAATCCGTTGTTCGGCATCTTCGCCATCGGGCCGATCGCGTGCGCGCTCGCGCTCGCGATCGCTTTCACGACCCGGCTGATCGGACTGGCCGACGGCCAGCGCGTGATCGAAAGCGCGCCCTGGCACTGGTTCGATGCCGGCTCGTACCAGATCGTCGTATCGCTGCTGCTCGACCCGCTCTCCTCCACGCTGGTCCTGGTGATCACCGGCGTCGGCTCGCTGATCTTCCTGTACGCGCTCGGCTACATGGCGCACGACGAAGGGCGCGTGAAGTTCTTCGCGTACCTGAACCTGTTCGTCGCGGCGATGCTGACGCTGGTGCTGTCGTCGAACCTGCTCGGGCTCTTCGTCGGCTGGGAGGGCGTCGGCCTGTGCTCGTACCTGCTGATCGGGTTCTGGCACCGCAAGGGCTGGCCGGCCGAGGCCGGGCAGAAGGCCTTCGTCGTCAACCGCATCGGCGATGCCTGCTTCGTGCTCGGCAGCTTCCTGCTGCTGCGCCTGTTCGGCACGCTCGACCTGTCCGACATCGGCGCGGCCGTCGTCTCGGTGCGCGAGCGTCCGGGCGCGGCCTTCGAGCTGGCGCTGGCCGCGCTGCTGTTGTTCGGAGGCTGCTGCGGCAAGTCGGCCCAGTTCCCGCTCTTCACGTGGCTGCCCGACGCGATGGCGGGTCCGACGCCCGTGTCCGCGCTGATCCACGCCGCGACGATGGTCACGGCGGGCGTCTACCTCGTCGCGCGCCTCGCGCCGCTGTTCGCGGCCAGTCCGGCCGTGCTGAACGTGATCGGCGTGGTCGGCGCGCTGACCGCGCTGATCGGCGCATCCACCGGACTGGTGCAACGCGACATCAAGCGCGTGCTCGCCTATTCGACGGTCAGCCAGCTCGGCTACATGTTCATCGCGCTGGGCTGCGGCGCGTTCACGGCCGCGGTCTTCCACCTGGTCACGCACGCGTTCTTCAAGGCGCTGCTGTTCCTGGGAGCCGGCTCGGTCATCCACGGCATGCACGAGGAGCAGGACATGCACCGGATGGGCGGCCTGCGCGGTCCGATGCCGCGCACCTTCGTCACCTTCCTGTGCGGTGCCGCGGCACTCTCGGGCCTGCCATTGCTGTCGGGCTTCTTCTCGAAGGACGAGATCCTCGCGCACGCCTGGGCCCACGGCGGCATCGGCGTGCTGACCTGGCTGATCGGGCTGGCCGCCGCGGCGATGACGGCCTTCTACACGTGGCGCATGGTCGCGCTGACCTTCTTCGGCAATGCGCGCTACGACGAGCGCGCGCATCCGGCGCACGAGTCGCCGTTCACGATGACGCTGCCGCTGATGGTGCTGGCCGTGCTCGCGGTGCTGGGCGGCCTGCTCGGATTGCCGCCGGTGATCACGCACGCACTGCACGTGCCGCATGTGCTCGGCGATTGGCTCGCGCCGGTCTTCGCGCCGGCGCTGGCGCTCTTGCACCCCGGCGGGCCTCCGCCCCACCTGTCCGCGCCGATCGAGTGGGCGTTGCTCGGCCTGGGCGCGCTCGTGGCGCTGCTCTTCGCGCACGCCGGCTTCCACGCCTACGCGAACGGACCGGAACTCGACGGCAGGCTGAGCGCCGCGCGTCCGGCCGCGACCGGCTTCCTCGGCGAGGCCTGGAAGGTCGACGCCTCCTACGTCCGCCGCGTCGTGCAGCCGATCCAGCGCCTCGCGCACCTGATCGCGACCGCTTGCGACCTCGGGGCGATCGACGGCGCCGTCAACGGTGCGGGCACGCTCTTCACGCGCGTCGCGCGCGCATCGCGCGCGTGGGTCGACGGCAGCCTGAAGAGCTATTCGCTGTGGGTCGGCGCCGGCGCGGCGCTGCTCGCGCTGTGGTGGATGTTCGTCTAGGCGCCCCGCCCGAGCCCACGCTCCCAAGCCATGCCCTCCTCCTCTCCCCCGCTGCTCGTCGTGCTGACCTGCCTGCCGCTGGCGGGAGCGCTGCTGCTGCTCGCGCTGCCGAGCGCGCGCACGGCGCTGTTGCGACTGGTCGCGCTGGCCGCGACGCTGGCCACGGCCGGAGTCGCCGCGATCGTCTGGCGCGACTACGGCGGCGAGGCGAGCGCGTTCGAATACGCGGTGCCCTGGTTCACGCTGCCGGGCAGCGGCGTCGAGGTGCAGTTCAAGCTCGGGCTCGACGGTCTGTCGTTCCTGATGTGCGTGTTCACGGCCTTCCTGATGCCGATCGTGATGCTCTCGGCGTACGGACACGTCGGGCAGCGCGTGAAGGAGTTCCTGGTCTGGATGCTGGTCATGGAGACCGGCATGCTCGGCGTGTTCCTGTCGCTGGACCTGGTGCTGTTCTACTTCTTCTGGGAGATCAGCCTCGTCCCCCTCTACTTCGTGTTGGGCATCTGGGGCGGTGAGCGCCGGCTGTATGCGACGCTGAAGTTCTTCCTGTACACGCTGGCCGGCAGCCTGCTGATGCTGGTGGCCGTGATTTGGCTCGTGTACGCGGCGCGCACGCAGGGCCGCATCACGCAGGCCTCCGACCTGTCAGAGCTGATGGCCTTCGCGCCCACGCTGCCGTCGACGACGCAGGCCTGGCTCTTCTTCGCCTTCGCGATCGCGTTCGCGATCAAGGTGCCGCTCCTGCCCTTCCACACCTGGCTGCCGGATGCCCACACCGAGGCGCCGACCGCGGGTTCGGTAGTGCTGGCGGGAGTGCTGCTGAAGATGGGCACCTACGGCCTGCTGCGCTTCTGCATCGGCCTGTTCCCCGAGCCGGCGGCGCGCTTCGCACCGCTGTTCATGGCGCTGGGCGCGATCGGCATCGCCTATGGCGCGCTGCTCGCGATGGCGCAGAACGACATCAAGCGCCTGATCGCCTGCTCGTCGGTGTCGCACCTGGGCTACGTCGTGCTGGGACTGTTCGCGCTGACCGACTCCGGTGTGCGCGGCGGCGTGTTGCAGATGGTCAACCACGGCATCTCGACCGGCTTGCTGTTCCTGCTGGTCGGCATGGTCTACGAGCGCCGCCACACGCGCGCGCTCGACGAGTTCGGCGGCATCGCGAAGGCGATGCCCGTGTTCGCGGTCTGCTTCACGATCGCGGTGCTCTCCAGCGTCGGGCTGCCGGGCCTGAACGGGTTCGTCGGCGAGTACATGATCCTGGCCGGTTCCTTCGAGGCCTCGCCGCTGTGGGCGGCGGTCGGCACCAGCGGCCTCGTGCTCGGGGCCGTGTACCTGCTGTCGGCCACGCGCCGGCTGCTGCTGGGCCCGGTGCTGCGGCGCGAGAACGCCGAGCTCGGGGACCTCAACGCGCGCGAGATCGGCCTGCTGGTCCCGCTGCTCGTGCTGGTGGTCTGGATCGGAGTGCGCCCCGCCGACTTCCTCGCGCGCTGCGAGCCCTCGCTGAACGCGCTGGTCGAGCGCGCGCAGGCCGCGCGCGTGAATCTCGCCTCGGCCTCGGACGAGGCGCGACTGCTGGCACTCTCGAGCGAAGGAGATCTGCGATGAGTGCTGCGCACCAGCTTGCTCCCGAGGCGATCGCGAGCCAGTTCCGCACGCTCTTCGACGCCTCCGCCTGGTCCGCGGTCGCGCCGCTCGCGGCCCTCTCGGCCGGCGTCGTGCTGTGCTTGATCACCGATCTGTCCCGCGCGCTGGCCGCCCTGCGCGGGCCGCTGGTCTTCGCCGCGCTGGCGGCCTGCGCCTGGTTCCAGGTCCAGCTGCTGCTGCATCCGGTCGGCGTCGTGCTGCGCGACAGCTTGCACGGCGATGCGACCTCGGCCGCCTTCGGCCTGCTCTTCGTCGCGGGCGGCCTGCTGGCCTGGCTGGCGAGTCACGGCTACTACAAGCGCGACGGGCAGGCGCCGCTCGCCGAGCACGACGCGCTGCTGCTCTCCGCCGTCGCCGGCATGACCTTGATGAGCGCGGCGAACGACCTGCTGGTCTTCTTCATCGGGCTCGAGCTGCTGTCGCTGCCGTTGTACGCGCTGTCCGCGCTGCGACGCTCGCGCGCGGCCTCGGTCGAGGCGGGCCTCAAGTACTTCCTGCTGGGCGCGTTCACGTCGGCCCTGTTCCTGTTCGGGTGCGCGCTGATCTACTGCGCGACCGGCTCGATCGGATTGGACACGCTGCGCGTGCTGGCGGCCCCCGGCTCGCTGCCGATGGGCGAGCTCGCCTTGCTCGGCAGCGCGCTGATCGCCGCCAGCCTGCTATTCAAGCTCAACGTGTTCCCGTTCCACGTCTGGGTTCCCGACGTGTACCAGGGCAGTCCGACGCCGGTGACCGCCCTGATGGCGACCGGAACGAAGGCGGCCGCATTCGCCTTCCTGCTGCGCGCCAGCTTCCTGCTGCCCGCCTCCGCCAGCACGACGCTGGCCCTGTTGGCGCTGATCACGCTGGCGATCGGCAACCTCGGGGCCCTCGTGCAGGAGGACTTCAAGCGCATGCTCGCCTACTCGGGCATTGCGCACGCGGGCACGCTGCTCCTGGCCGTGGCCGGGGCGCTGGGCGGCGATCCGGTCGCCAACGGCGCCACCCGCGCGATCGTGTTCTACCTGGCCGCCTACGTGTTCAGCGCCGGCGGAGCCTTCGCGGTCCTGGCCGCGCTCGAAGCCGGTGGCGAACGCTTCACCAAGCTGGAGAATCTGCGCGGCCTGTGGCAGCGCAAGCCGATCGCCGCACTGGCGCTTGCGCTGTTCATGCTCTCGCTCGGCGGGATCCCGGGCGCCGGCGGCTTCTGGGGCAAGTGGTTCGTGTTCGAGGTGCTCGTGCGCGCCGACATGACCGGTTGGGCGATCGCCGGCGTATTGATGTCGGTGCTCGCGCTGGCCTACTACCTGCGCGTGATCATCGCGCTGTTCATGCAACCGACGCCCGCCGGAATCGTCGCTCCGCGCTTCGAGCGACCGGCCTCGCTGGGAGCCTCGCTCGTGCTGTGCGTCGGCGCGGTCCTGCTGACCGGGCTGTTGCCGGGCATGCTGCTCGGACTGCTCGGCTGAGCTGTGCTCTACCAGGCCTGCGGATCGTTCGGCAGGCCCTGCTGGTGCTCGCCGAACTCGATCGCGATCCCGCACTTGTTCGATGCGAGGCGGTTGTAGCGCACGAGCTTCCCGCTGATCCGGCGCAGGCTCCCGTCGGGCTGCTCCAGCTCGACCTCGACCAGCAACTCGGAGCTGCCGAACAGCAGTACGCCCATGCTCGAGAGATTCTCGGACTCCGCGACGAACTGCTGGGCGGGCAGGCGCACGGTCAGCGGGCCGCGCCAAGGTGTGCGCTCCCCGCGGCGGCGCTCGCGTGGGTCGATCGAGTTGGCTTCGTTCATGGCAGGGCCCGGGGAGCCGGGGTGACTTGCTTGTCGACCAATGGCGGGTACGGCTTGATGCCCACTGTCCTCGCGCAGTACAGGCAGCCGGGCCGGCCTGGGCGCGCGAATTACAGCGCAAGTACCTTCAAAATATCGACTTGCAGCGATGTTCGCGGCCGCGGCACGGCCCTCGCATCCTGGCCGTCGCGCGGCACTTCGCCGCGCCCACGCTCCATCCCCGGAGTTCCACCATGTTCCCGCTGCTTCGCCACGTTGCCCTGTTCACGCTCCTCGGTGCCGGCACCTTCGCGCTCCCGACTTCGGCCCAAACGCTCGAGCTCGGCCTGCACAAGAAGTTCGGGTCGAAGGTCGACCTCGACCTGCGCTACGTGATCGGCGGCCCGCGCGGGAAGCACCACTACGGGAAGATGCAGCGCTGGGTGCCCGGCCGCTACGAGTGCGTCGAAGAGCGCTTCTGGGTGCCCGGAACCTGCGAGCGCGTGTGGGTGCCCGCACGCTACGAGCTCGCCTACGACGAATGCGGGCGCCCCTACCGCCGCCTGATCTGCGCCGGGCGCTGGGAAACGATCGAGCACCCCGGCTACTGGGAAGTCCGCCCGGTGCGGCGCTGGATCGAAGGGTACTGGGTGACCTGCTAGCAGCGCGGCTGAAAGGACTCGGGCCGGGAAGCCGACTTCCATGGTCTCCCAAGCGGCGGAGCGGATCGCAAGGTCCGCTCCGCCGCACTCATTGGCGCGGCGCGGAGATCGAGCTCGGCGTGGCGGGCGGCGCGGCGAGCCGACGCACACCAAAGCGACCGTCCGCGCCGCGGCGCAGCTCGTGACTCGCGCCGCAGGCCTGCAGCAGTCCGTCGCGCTCGGGACCGTCGTCGCGATCGGCGGCCGCGATCCGCGCGCGCAGCTCGTGCTGCAGGTTCGTGTCGAGGCG
>VGZE01000033.1 GCA_016872755.1 Planctomycetota bacterium | reverse complement strand
CGCCGGGCTGCCACGGCGGCCGGTGTTGGTCGGTGGCGAGCGCGGGAGCACGGCGGCGAGCGCGGGGCACGTCGGCGAGCGCGCTCGCCGGCGTTCGCTCACGGTCGGAAGCGTTGGAACGCCACGCCGTCGAAGCGCCAGGCGCCGTGCGCTTGGGTTCCGAGCCACAGCACGCCTTGCCGGTCCTCGTAGATCGAGAGCAGGTGAATCTGGCGGCCGTCGACGAGCACCGGTACGTGCGTGAAGCTCCGGCCGTCGATCCGCCACACGCCCGCGCCGTACGTCGCCATCCACGAGACTCCGTTGCGATCGGTCAGTCCCGACATGAAGTAGGCGTTGCCCACGTTGTTGTTCGGGTCGGTCGACACGAGGCCGGGCTCGCGCCGATACCACGCCGTGTCGCTCGCACTCGCTCCATCGGAGCCGGCGTCGCGCGGGTGGGCGTCGTACCGATGGATCACGTTGCTGAGCCAGAACTTCCCCTCCCTGTCCTCGATGATGCCGCGCAGGCCGAAGGAAGGACCGTCGTCGAGCTCCGTCAGCTCGTCCTCCGTGATCCACTGGAACGACTTCCCGTCGTAGCGGCACGCGCCGAAGCAGGCGGTGCCGACCCACAGGGCGCCCGTGCGATCGCGGTGCAGCGTGTACGCGGCGTAGGGACTGTACGGAACGACCGGGAACTTGGCGTAGAACACGTCTTCGAGCCCGATCTTCGGGAACTCGAGCGCGAACAGCGTGGTGCCGTCGTAACGACTGATGCTGTGCTTGCCATGGCCCGTGAACCACAGGTCGTTCGCATCGAGCCTCCAAGCGCCGGTGCCGCCCTCGACGAGCGTCAGCGTCTCGAAGCGCCGCCCGTCGAACTTGCTGATGCCGCCGTGCGTGTTGAGGTACAGGTTGCCCGCCGCGTCCTCCTGGATCTGGCGGACGGTGTCGTTCGGTAGTCCGTCGCGCGTCGTGTAGCGGACGATGCGCGCGCCGTCGACGCGATACGCGCCTTGTCCTTCGCTGCCGAACCAGTGATTCAGCTTGCTGTCCTGGAACACGTACCAGTGCGCGTTTCCCAAGCGGTGCACGACCTCGCCCAGTTCAGCGGACGGGTCGTGCGCGGCGAGCGCGGGCGGCGCGGCGGACGGTTCGCGCGCAGCGAGCGGGGGCAAGACGGCGGCCGGGTCTTTCGCAGCGGCGGGGCTGTGCGCGGCGAGGGTGGGCGGTGCGGCGGCTGGGTCGTGCGCGGCGAGCATGTGCGGCACGGCGGCTGGATTGGGCGCCGAATCGCCCTCTGGTTGGTCGCTGGGGTGTTCCGATCGCCCGCCGATGCAGGAGAGCAGGAGCGGGAAGAGCCAGAGCGCACGAGACGCGGCGGATCGTGAGGTCATGCGGCGTTCCAATGTCGTGAGATGGCGGGCTCACGATACGCCGCCGCGCACGCAGGTGTTGGTGGCGCCGCCGCGGATTCGCCAACCTGGCTCGACGCTAGCATGTGTGCAGCCGCGATGTCCGCCTCCCGCCGCAACGGCCCGCGCTACCTCGTCACGCCGGACGAGCGCGAGCGCTTCCTGCGCGACGGATTCGTGCACCTCGAGGGCGTGCTCGCCGACGACGAGCTCGGCGCGATCGAGCGCGACTACGACCGCTTCCTGCGCCGCGAGATCCACGTGCCAGGCAAGGACCTGTGCGACATGAGCGGCGACTACTCGCGAACGTTCGAGCAGTACTCGATCGTCAACGTGATGCTGCCGCGCAAGTACTACCCGGCCTGGGTCGGGAACCTGTACGAGCAGCGCGCGGCGAGCATCGTCGAGCAGTTGCACGGCGCCGGGATGGCGATCGACTACGACCAGCTGCTCGCCAAGCGGCCGTTCAAGGACGACGCGGTGTTCGAGTGGCACCAGGATCAGGCGTACTGGCCGGTGTTCGACGATTCGCGCACGGCGACGTGCTGGCTCGCGGTCGACGACTCGACGCTCGAGAACGGTTGCATGCGCTTCGTGCCGGGTTCGCACCGCGAGCCGTTGCGGCCGCACCGGCCGCTGCGGGGCGATCGCGGCGAGAGCCACACGCTGTACTGCGACGTCGATCCCGCGCGCGACGAGATCCGGCCGATGCCGATCCGGCGCGGTGACATCACCGTGCACAACGAGCGGGTGCTGCACGGTTCGGGCGGCAATCGGACGGCGGGCTGGCGGCGCGCGTACATCGTCGCGTTCCGCGCCAGCGTCACGATCGCGGAGGAGCGGCGCCGCGGGTTCACGCACTCGCACAACGACGAGCGCACGGTGCTGGAGAGCGTCGGCACGGCGGAGACGGCGCAGGCCCGCGCGACGGACCGCAAGTGAACGCGTGACCGCCGCCGCCCGCGAGCGCTGGGGTGAGATCGACGGCCTGCCCGTCGAACGCTACGTGCTCGAGCGCGGCGAGCTGCGCGCGACGTTCACGAATTACGGCGCGGCGCTCGTCGCGCTCGAGGTGCCCGATCGGGACGGCAAGCGCGCGAACGTCGTGCTCGGGTTCGACGAGCTCGCCGACTACGCGAGTGCGGAGAATCCGTACTTCGGCGGCTTGATCGGGCGCTGCTCGAACCGCATCGCGCGCGCGCGCTTCGAGCTCGACGGGCGCGAGCACCTGCTCGCGGCGAACGAGGGACGCCACCATCTGCACGGCGGCGCGCGCGGCTTCGATCGGCGCGTGTGGCAGGCTGAGCACGAGCCGCTCGCGGGTCGGATCGCGTTCACGCGCGTGAGCCCGGCGGGCGAGGAAGGGTATCCGGGCGAGTTGCGCGCGCGGGCGACCTATCGACTGCTCGAGGACGGAGTGCTCGAGCTCGAGATCGAGGCGGCGTGTGACGCGCCGACGCTCTGGAATCCGACGCAGCACGCGTACTGGAACCTCGCCGGCGACGGCAACTCGGGCGGCGATGTGCGAGCGCACGTGCTCGAGCTCGACGCGAGTCGCTACCTGGAGATCGATGAGGAACTGCTGCCGACCGGGCGGGTCGCGCACGTCGACGGCACGGAGTTCGACCTGCGCACCGCGACGGATCGCGGCATGAGCGGGCGCGGCGGAATCGAGCGCGCACTCGGCGCGACGATCGCAGCCCTCGCCGGTACGCCGGCAGGCGGCCTCGATCACGGTTTCGTGCTCGACGCCTCGGCGCCCGGACGGCTCGTGCGCGCCGGGCGACTGGCCGATCCGCGCTCGGGCCGCGTGCTCGAGCTCGCGACGACGCAACCGTGCCTCCAGGTGTACACGGGCAACAACTTGGGCGGTCGCTTCGCGCGCCATGGCGGCGTGTGCCTGGAACCGCAGGGCTACACCGACGCGATCCACCACGCGCACTTTCCTTCGATCGTGCTGCGCCCGGGGCGGAGCTGGCGCGAGCGGACGGTGTGGAAGTTCCCTGTTGCGAACTGAACGCTCGCGTTAGGTGCTTGCTGCTGAGCCGCGAGCGAGGCCTGGCAACGAGATCCGCGGTCCGATCCGGAACGCCGCTCCGAAGCGTACTAGATTCGAGTTTTGCGACGCGATTTGCGCGCGCAGCTTGTCACTCCGGAGGTTCCCATGGCCGGCTTGTCGCTTGTTCTGCTTGCGGCCCTCTCGACCGACTGGAAAGTCGATCCCGCGGGCGGTGCGGACTTCACATCGATCGCCGCGGCGCTCGCCGCGCCGGAGGTGCAGGACGGCGATCGGCTCTGGATCGCGCCTGGCGACTACGGCCAGGTGTTCGTCGAGAAGTCGGTCGACCTGCTCGCGCTGCCGGGGCAGCGCTACCACGCCTCGTACGTGCGGCTGCGCGATCTCGGTCCCGCGGCGGGTGCGGCGGGCACGACGACCGTGCAGGGCCTGACCACGACGACGCTGCGGATCGAGCGCTGCGCCGGCCGCATCGAACTCGTCGACGTCGAGGTCGGGATCGACGGGGTGCTGCCGCACGATCCGATCCTGCCGATGGTCTCGGGTAGCTGCGAGATCTTCAACGCCGCCGACGTCCGCATCTCCGGGTCGCTGCTGCGCGGCAGTCGGCAGTGCTATCCGGAGGCGTCTTCGCCGGAACCCGCGCTGCTCGCCGAGCGCTCACGCATCGCGATCAGCGGCTCGACGCTCGAAGGCGGCAACGATCTCGGCGTCGAGTACTGGTGGTCCTGCAGCCCCCACTACCCGAGCCCGCCGGCGATCCGAGCTGCGGATTGCGAACTGTGGCTGTCGGCGGTCGAGCTGCGCGGCGGAGTGACGAATTGGCCCGGCTCTTCGTTCGCGCTGTACTTGAATGGCGGCACGCTCGACGCGCGCGGCAGCGGCGCCGAGCTGTGGAGTTCGGGCCAGGCGGCGACGGCGGCAATCGCCGGGAACGGCAGCGGAACGCTGAGCGGGATCGCGCTCGCGCCGGCCGGTCTGCCGGCCTGGCTCACGAGCCCGTCCCCCGCGCGGCCGCTGCTCGCCGCGCCGGCCGTCGCGGACCTCGGCGGCAGCGCCGCGGTCGAGCTGTACGCGCCGCTCGGCGCGCCCGCGTTGCTCGCAATATCGCCGCACGCGGCCTTCGACACGGCGGCTCTGCCGCGCCTGGGTCCGGTTGGATTCGACCTCGGTCAGCCGTACCTGTTGCACCCGGCGCTCGGCCTGGGCGAGACGGTGCCGTCGACGCGCAGCTTCACGCTGCCGGCGGATCCGGGATTGGCGGGTTTCTCGTTCACGCTGCAGGCGCTGGTGCAGATGTGCGCGCCGGGCGTGTGCAGCCCGGCGCCGGAGTACGACCTCACGCCGCTGTTGACGGCGCTGGTGCACTGAGCGGCGGGCTCGATGCGGCGGGCTGCGTCCCGCAGCCCGCCCGCCGTCAGTGCCCGGGCGTTCCCTCGCGCTTCGGAAGCACGATCGAGAGCACCGTCGCGACGGCCAGCGTGCCGAGCACCACCACCATCGAGGTCACCGTGTCGATCTTGATCGGCGACGAGGCCTCCATCCCGATCACCGGCAGGTAGGGCGGCACGCTCAACAGGAGCAGCTTCACGCCCACGAAGGCCAGGATCAGGATCAGCGCCGGCTTGAGGAAGCGGAAGCGCGCGATGAGCGAGGCCAGGCAGAAGTAGAGCGCGCGCAGACCGAGGATCGCGAAGATGTTGCTCGTGAAGACGATGAACGGGTCCGGCGTGATCGCAAAGATCGCCGGGATGCTGTCCACCGCGAACACGAGGTCGGTGATCTCGACGAGGACCAGCGTCAGGAACAGCGGCGTGACCGCCCATTTCGCGCTCAGCGTGCCCTCCGGCGCCGGGTCCATCACCTCGCGGCCGTCGGGGTAGCGCGTGTAGGTCGGGCGCTTCGTGCGCTTGGTGAAGAAGTGCTGGCCGTCGAAGAAATCGACGCTGCGGAAGAGCCGCTTGGCCAACTTGACGGCGAAGTTCTGCGACGGATCGTCGTTGCCCTTGATGACGGCCATCTTGACCGCCGTCAGCAACAGGAAGCCGCCGAACACGATCAGGATCCACTGGTACTTCAGGATCAGGCCGGCGCCGAGCGCGATCATGCCGCCGCGCATGATCAGCGCGCCGAGGATGCCCCAGAACAGCACGCGGTGCTGGTACTTCGCCGGCACCGCGAAGTACGCGAAGACGAGCGCGATGACGAAGATGTTGTCCATCGCGAGCGACTTCTCGACGACGTAGCCGACCAGGTACTGCTTGGCCGCCTCGGCACCGGTCACCTCGCCGGTGACGATCAGCGCACCGCCCGCGGCCACGGCCTCCCGCGTGTTGTACTTGGCCGTTTCGAGACCCAGCGCGAGCCAGTGATGCTCGTACGCGTAGTAGACGACGCCGCTGAACGCGACGCCCAGGGTCAGCCAGAAGACCGACCAGCCCAGCGCCTCCTTCATCTTCACCTCGTGCGCATCGCGGTGCAGCACCGTCAGGTCGAGCACGAGGAAGCCGATGACGAGCGCGATGAAGCCCACGTAGGCCCAGACGTGATCGGAACCAGCGGATGCCGGAGCTGCGGCAAGCAGGGCGAGGGGGGAGGTCATGATCGAGTGCGACGGGATGCGCCTGGCCTGCTGGGCCGGCGCGCGGGCGAAGATTCCATCCGGAGACGGGGGCGCGGCGCAACTCCGAAGCGTTCGGAGCACCGTCCGGGGCTCGCGGCAGGGCCGTGCGAACGGCGCCGGCGAGCATTGCGCGGATGAGCGCGGGAAATCAAAGTGGCCAGCGACATGACCTTCTGCACGCCGGAGCTCGCCCGACGCATCGAGCGGGCAGAGGCGACGCTGATCGCCGATGCGGCGCGCTCGGCGGCCGCGCGCCTGGCTCGCGCGCCGCTGGTGCGCGAACTGTGCGGCGGCTTCGCGGTTTGCACGGAGCCCGGGTCCCCGCTCTGCAAGGTCGCGGGCCTGGGATTCGCGGGCTCGCCCGCGGAGGCCGATTGGCGCGCGGTCGAGCAGGGGTACAACGAGCGCGACGTGGACGTCGTCGTCGAATTGTCCTCGTTGGCCGAGCCGCCGCTGGTCGGCGAGCTCGCCGCGCGCGGGTACGAGCTGGTCGGCTGCGAGAACGTGCTCGGCCTCGAGCTCGCGCAGGCGCGCCTGCCCGCGCCGCCCTCCCCGATCGAAGTCGCGACATTGCGGGCTGGCGAGGAAGAGCTGTGGCTGGACGTGCTGCTGTCCGGTTTCGCGGCGCCGGATACCGCCGGCGTGCCCAGCCACGAGTCCTTCGCGCGCGACGCGCTCGAGCCGGTGATCCGCGACATGGCCGGTGCGCGCGGCGTGCAGCGGCAGCTCGCGCGCTGCGACGGCCGCCCCGCGGGCGCGGCGAGCCTGCGCGTGCACGACGGCATCGCGCAACTCTGCGGTGCGGCGACACTGCCGGCCTTGCGCCGCCGCGGCGTGCAGAGCGCGCTCCTGTCGTGGCGGCTCGAACTGGCTCGCCGCACCGGCTGCGAGCTCGCGGTCGTGACGACCCAACCGGGCTCGAAATCGCAGCAGAACGTGCAGCGACTGGGCTTCGCGCTGCTGTACGTGCGCACCGTGTTGGTGCGGCGCGGCGAGGCCTGAAAACGGCTCGGCGGGCGGCCGAACGGGCCGGCTTGAATTCAGGATACGCGTGTCCTATATTGCGCGGGTCCCCTTCTCCAGGAGTTCACCGCGATGTTCCGGAGCCTTGCCGCAGTCGTCCTGAGTCCCCTGCTCGCCATCGCGCTTCCCGCCCAGGAGAAGCGCCCGGACTTCGACGCCCAGGCGCGAGCGTCGGCCCAGCGCTGCCTCGAGCGTTCCGGTGCGCAGGGCCTCGCGCTGGCCGTGCGCAGCGGCGGCTCCGGGACCCTGACGCTGGCGCTCGGCTCGCTCGAACCCGAGGCCGGCCGACTGCAGGCGCGGATCGACGCGCGTGCGCTGGTCGAGCCGCTCGTCGCGATCGCCGCCTGGCAGCAGATCGAGCGCGGGACATGGCGTGCGTCGCAGCAGATGCGCGAGCTCGCACGCGCCTGCGGGCTCACGGAATCGGATGCGACGCTCGAGCAGTTCCTGGCGCAGACGGCCGGGCTGGCCTCGCTCGCGGATGCAGTGTTGGCCGACGCAGCCGCGGCCGCGCTGCCGACGGCCGAGTTCGTCGCGCGCGCAGCCGGCCTGCCGCGGCGCGCCGAGCCCGAAGCCTGTGTCGAATACAGCGACGCGCACACACTGGCCGTCGCGGTCGCACTCGGCGCCGCGACCGGCGATGCGCGCGCCTGGATCGGCGAGCACGTGTTGGCGCGCGTCGGACTGGATGCCGATCGGATCGCCGCGGCGGCGCCCGCGGCGCGCGCGATCGGCTGGCAGCGCGCCGGCGGCAGCGACTACGAGAGCTACGCCGCGACAGCGCTGGGGCCGCTGGATTTCCGGCTCTCGATCGACGAGCTCGCGCAGTTGTGCGACGGCTTCACCGACGCCGATGTGCTCGCTCCACCCACTTGGCGGCGGATGTGCGCGCCGGCGCGCGAGCGCGATGCCCAGAGCACCAGCTACGCGCACGGATTGACGCTCGCGCCGCAGGGTGAGTTCGACGGCTACCTGGTGGGCGGCGCGGTCGGCGACACGCGCGTGCACGCGGCGCTCTACCCCGGCGCCCAGCTCGCGATCGCGATCGCTCTGGTCGGCCCGGGCGCCGAGGACGGCACGGCGGCGGCCGAATGCGAGCGCGAGCTGGCGCGACAACTGCTGGGCCTCGACGAGCCGGTGCGCGTCGCGCTGCCGCTGCCGGCCGAGCAGCGTTCGACCTACGTCGGGTTCTACGAGCTCGGCTGCCGCACCTACCGGATCGTCGAGCGCGGGAATGACCTCGAATACGTTCCGCCGCGCGGCGAGCCCGTCCTGCTCGTCCACTACGGCGAGCACCGCTTCGCGGCGACCGACGACCCGGGGCTGCGAATCTCGTTCACCGTCGCCGAGGGTCGGCCCGCGGACGAACTGCGCATCGACGATCACGGCGTCCGAACGGTCGCCACGCGCTTATTCTGAGCGCGGCGGCCGCGCGCGGTGGCGCCACGGGCGGTGCCTGAATCGAGCGCGTAATGGAGCCCGAATCCGCGGGCGGTCCCCGCGTGCCTCATGAGTGGCTATCATCGGGCAACGATGAAGGGAGCCCGCTGCCACTGAGCCCCGCCGCACCGATCGCCCGCGGGAAACGCGCCGCGTCTCTTCCGAGCGCGCGCGCGCTGCGCCGTTCGGCGCTGGACCTGTGGCTGCTCAACATCGCCTTCGCGGTCGTGATCGGCTCGAGCTTCCTCGGGCACCTGAAACACCTCGAGACGACCGGCCCGCGCGGCTACCTGTTCGCGATCGCGGCGCTGTTGTCGACGATGGCCCTGCTGACCGCGCTGCTGGGATTGCCGTTCCTGGCTTGGGCCGGCGTCACGCGCCGTGTGCGCCGCTTCGGCCTCGCGCAGGCGGTGGCCTGGGCCTTCTTCCAGGTGCTGCTGTTCGCGGACACGCGCATCTACAACCTGTTCGGCTACCACTTCAACGGCCAGGTCTGGGACCTTGTGTTCACCCGGGGCTCGGAGGACGCCGTCCATTTCGGCTGGCAGGTCTGGCTCGCGATCATCGGCGGCCTGTGCGGCGTCGGCGTGCTCCAGTACCTCGTCTGGGCGCGCTGCCTGCTGCACGCGGACGTCCCGCGCTCGGAGCAACCCGCGTGGCGGCGTCTGCTGCGCCCCGGCCTGGCCTGGGGCGTCGTACTGCTGCCGGCGATCTGCCTCGAGAAGGCGATCTACGCGCAGGCGCGCTTGACGCGCGACCGCGAGGTCACCGCGTTGGCACGGCTGTTCCCGTTCTACCCGCGCCTGCCGAGCCGGGACTTCGCGACCTTGGTGCTCGGCCACGACGAGCCCCCGATGCCGCAGGTCGAATCCGGCGATGCGGCGCTCGACTATCCACGCGCGCTGCCGCGAGTCGATGCCGACGGCGCGCGGCCGAACGTGCTGATCGTCGTGCTCGATTGCTGGCGCCACGACATGCTGTCGCCGGAGGTCACGCCGGGCCTGGCGCGCTTCGCCGAGGGCTGTCGCCGTTACGACGATCACTTGAGCGGCGGCAACTCGACGCGCTTCGGGATCTTCTCGTTGCTGTACGGCCTGCACGGCTCCTACTGGTTCCCGGTCCATGCGGAGCGGCGCAGCCCGGTGCTGCTCGACGTGCTGCAGCAGGAGGGCTACGAGTGCCAGGCGTTCACGAGCGCGTCGGCGAACTACCCGGAGCTTCGCGCGACCGCCTTCGCCGGCCTCGGCGACGGCCTGCACGACGAGTGGGACGTCGAGGAGCCCTGGCAGCGCGACGAGCTCGCGGCCGCGGCGCTGGTCGATTGGGTGCGCGAGCGCTCCGCGTCCGGTGCGCTCGATCCCTGGTTCGGATTCCTGTTCCTCGACTCGCCGCACCAGACCTACAGCCATCCGCCCGGCGCGACGCCGTTCCAGCCCAGCGCGGAGAGCCTGAACTACATGCGCATCTCCAGCGGCGCGCTGCGCGAGGAGCCGGGCCTGCTGCTCGAGGTCTTCAATCGCTACCGCAACTCGGTGCACCACGCGGGTGAGGTGGCCGCGCAGGCACTCGACGAGCTCGCGCAACTCGGCGCACTCGACGACACGCTCGTGATCGTCACCGGTGACCACGGCGAGGAGTTCCTCGAGCACGGCACCTTCGGTCACACGAGCAACTTCTCGGCCGCGCAGGTCGGAGTGCCGTTCCTGCTGCGCATGCCCGGCCTGGCACCCGGCGTCGAGACGCGCCCCACCACGCACGCCGACGTGCCCGCGACGATCCTCGAAGTGCTCGGGGCCGATCCCGCCGAGCGCGCGAACTGGTGCCAGGGGCGCAACCTGCTCGATCCGCCCGGCGAGCGGCGGCGCGTCGTCGCCGGCTGGCGCGAGCTGGGCCTGTGGACCGGCGAGGGCGTGCTGCGCATTCCGCTCAGCGATCGCGACGCGTTCGAGGTAGAGGCCTACACGCCGGAGTGGAAGCTGGTGCTCGACGATCGAGCGCTGCTCGATCGCCACATCGAGGCGCTGGCGCAGTTGGCCCACGAGTGCCGCTGGTTCCTGCGCTCGACCACGGGTCCTTGACCGGCGCCGCCTAGACTGGGCGCATGCCGACCGCCGCCCTCTGCGCGCTCGCCTGGCTGCTGCTTCCTCCGCCGCAGGCCGGCAACGAACCTGCCTCGCGTCCGGCCGAGGTTCACGCGCAGCGCGGACGCGCACCATCCGACGACCCGCGCTCGCGCTTCCTGACGTCGCGCAAGAGCCCGGTCGAACTCGTGCTGCCGCTGCAGGACGATGCGTTCCTGTTCGCGATCTTCGGCGACCGCACCGGAGGGCCGGCCGAGGGCGTGCAGGTGCTCGCGCAGGCCGTCGAGGACGTGAAGCTGTTCGGCCCCGACCTCGTCATGACCGTCGGCGACCTCGTGCAGGGCTACAACGACACGCCGGAGTGGCTCGCGCAGATGGTCGAGTACAAGACGATCATGGCGCGCCTGGAACGGCCCTGGTTCCCGGTCGTCGGCAATCACGACCTGTACTGGCGCGGCGAGGGCCGCGCGCCCGAGCGCGAGCACGAGCAGAACTACGAGCTGCACTTCGGCCCGCTGTGGTACGCGTTCGAGCACAAGGGCTGCTGGTTCGTGTGCCTGCACTCGGACGAGGACGACCCCGAGCGCGGCGACAAGACATTCGACGAGCCGCGCGGCCAGCGCATGAGCCCCGAGCAGTTCGCGTGGCTGGATCGCACGCTGCTGCAGGCGCGCGACGCACGGCACGTGTTCGTCTTCCTGCACCATCCGCGCTGGATCGGCGGCAACTACGGCGACGACTGGCAGCGCGTGCACCAGCGCCTGGTCGAGGCCGGCAACGTTCACGCGGTTTTCGCCGGCCACATCCACCGCATGCGCTACGACGGATCCCGCGACGGCATCGAGTACTTCGCGCTGGCCACGGTGGGTGGCGTGCAGGACGGCCACGCGGCCGCGGCGGGCTACCTGCACGAGTACCACCTGGTCATGGTGCGCGACGCGGGCATCGACATCGCGGCCGTGCCGGTCGGCGAGGTGCTGGATCCGCGCGCGATCAGCGGCGCGATCAGCGACGAGGTGCGCGCGCTCTCACAGGCGCTGCCGCAGCGCGTCGAGAGCCGACTGGTGGTCACGGGCCTGCGCGCGGATTCGAGCTTCGCGGTCGCGCTGAACAACCCGACCCAGCGGCCAGTCGAAGCCCTGCTCGCGCCGCGCAGCGCGGACTCGCGCTGGGTCTTCGCGCCCGACCATGCGCACGTCGCACTCGCGCCCGGCGAGCGGCGCATGATCGAGCTCGCGGCGCGCCACCGGCTCGACGCGCCCGACGAGGACTTCCGGCGGCCCGAGCTCGCGCTGTCGGTCGAGTACCTCGGTGCAGGGCTGCGCGTGCCGCTGCCCGAGCGCGTGCTCTCGATCCCGATCGACGCGCGCGGGCTGCCCGCGGCGCGCGCCGCGAGTGAGCAGGCTCCGCGCGTGCTCGCGCTCGGGGGAGCGGGGGCCTGCGCGCGCGTCGCCGACGACGCGCTCGTGCTGCCCGACGGGCCGTTCACCGTCGAGACGTGGATCCGGGCGCGGCGCTTCGGCGAGCGCACCGGTCTGGTCTGCAAGACCGAGAGCAGCGAATTCGGCCTGTTCGCCAGCGGCGGCCGCGCGGAGTTCGTCGTGCACCTCGGCGGGAAGTACGTCCGCGCGAAGTCCGACGGAGCTGTGCTCGCGAGCGAGCGCTGGCAGCACGTCGCCGGCGTCTTCGATGGGTCACAGCTGCGCGTCTACGTGGACGGCAAGCTCGTCGGCAAGGGCACCGGCGCCGG
Organism: Planctomycetota bacterium; assembly: GCA_016872755.1. Taxonomy (GTDB): domain Bacteria; phylum Planctomycetota; class UBA1135; order UBA1135; genus GW928-bin9. The sequence goes on along the minus strand of VGZE01000033.1, from coordinate 14,776 downwards.
CACGCGGCGCACGAACGACCTGCCGCTCTACGTCGGCGCGGACGTGACCAGGAGCGGTGCGCCCGACGCGCTGTTCGACGGAGACGTCGACGGGGTGCGGATCGCGAGCGTCGCGCGCTACTCGGGCGACGCGTTCACGCCGCAGCGGATCCCCTCGATCGACGAGCACACCGTGCTCGCGCTCGACATGGAGGAGCGGATGGGCCTCTGGGCGCTCGACGGATCGGGACGCGGCGCACACGCCGAGATGGTCGGGGCGGCGCGCGTCGAGTAGGACGCCCCGGCGACTAGTCGTCGAAGAGGCCGCGTTGCTCGGCGCGCGGTTCCGCGCGTGAGGCTGCGCTCGCTCGGGTCGGCAGCGGCTCTCGGTGCGTCGCCAGGCCGAGGCGCCGGCAGTGCAGATCGAAGAGCTGCTCGATCATCCGCCAGCGCTCGCCCTGGCCGCGCATGCGCGCGCCGAAGCGGCTGTCGTTGCGCCGGCCGCCGCGCAGTTCTTCGATCGCGTGCAGCACCTTGTCCGCGCGCAGCGGCAGCACCGCGCGCAGACGCTCTTCGAAGACTCCCCCGACCTCGGCCGGCAGGCGCAGCGCGATGTGCGCCGCGTGCCGCGCGCCGGCGCGCGCGGCGGACTCCAGCACGCGCGGGATCTGATCGTCGGACAGACCCGGGATCACCGGCGCGATCATCACGCCGCAGTCGACGCCCGCGGCGGCGAGCACGCGCAGGGTCTCGAAGCGCAGGCTCGGGGTCGGCGCGAAGGGCTCGATGGCGCGGGCGATGCGCTCGTCGGCGAACGGGATCGACACGAGCGCGGTCGAACCGAGCTCGCGCGTGTGCCGGCCCAGCAACGCGGCATCGCGCCGCACCAGCGCCGACTTGGTGATCAGCGCGATCGGCGTCGCGCGCGCCAGGCACACTTCGAGACAGCGCCGCGTCAGCTCGTAGCGCGCCTCGAGCGGCTGGTAGCAGTCGGTATTGCCCGAGAACGCGACGCGCTCGCGGCGCCAGCCCGGCCGCGCGAGTTCGAGCGCGAGGCACTCGGGCGCGTTGCGCTTGACCACGATGCGCGTGTCGAAGTCGGTGCCCGCGCCGAGCCCGAGGTACTGGTGCGAGGGACGCGCGTAGCAGTACGCACACGCGTGCTGGCAACCGCGATACGGATTCACGCTCCAGCGGAAACCCACGTCGGGGCTGTCGTTCTCGCTGAGCACGCTGCGCGCGTCCTCCTCGAGCACGTGCAGCTCAACCGGCGGCGCTCCCTCCTCCCACTCGATGCGCTGGGCGACGAAGCGGTTGGGCGGATTGGATTCCTGGCGCGGAACGCGCGGGCGGCGGTCGGTCATGGCAGTGCAAGCGGCGGGTGAACCGCTCGCGCCTGGCCTCCCCCGGCGGCGTCGAGCTAGCGATCAGCGGGCGTGGAGCGCAGCGCGGAGCCCGTGGCCCCGAGCAGCGCGCGCCGACGCTCGTAGTCTAGCGCACGCGGCTCGTCGCCGAGCTCGCGCGCGACGCGCGCGGCGAGTTCCAGCGCCACCGGATCGCGAGGGTGGTCCGCCAGACGCGCTTCCAGCGCCGCCTGCGCGTCGGCCGGTCGGCTGAGAGCGAGCAGGCAGGTCGCCAGGTTCACCTTCGTCGCCGGCCAGGCGGGACCATTGAGATCGAGCTGCTCGTACGCAACGAGCGCGTCCGCGTGTCGATTCAGCTGCAGCAGCGCGAAGGCGCGCTTGTCGACGGCAGTCCAGTTCGCCGGGTTGGCGGCCAGCACCTCGTCGAGCTTGACCACGACCTCGAGCCAGCGACCGCCGTAGGCCAGCTCGATCGCGCGCGTCATCGCCTTGAGCTCGCTCTTGCCATCGATCGGTGCGCGCCGCGTCGAATCCTCCAGCGGCTCGGGCCACGCGCGCGGCGCGCCGGACGCGCCGGCGTAGCCGAGCTGCTGCAGCGAAGCCGAGTGGTCGACGCCCGCGCTCGCCACGGGCAGGCGCCCGCGACTCGCGAACGCAGCCAGCGCCTCGCGGTACGGGGCCGCGCGCTCGGCGTCCGCGGGCAGCAGATTGCGCTCCTCCCCCGGGTCGAGCACGAGGTCGTACAGCTCGCTCTTCGACGTGTGCAGGTACTTGGCGCGCGTATCCCACGTGCCGGCCAGGCCGCTCCAGCCGTGGGCGAGCCAGGGGAAGTACGTTTCGCAGTAGGCGTAGCGCGCGGTCGGCGCGGGACCGTCGTACACCGAGATCCCGTCGCCGGCGGGGGCGTCGATACCGAGCGCCTCCGCCAGCGTCGGGTACACATCGGTGACGCTGACGACGCCGGCGTCGCGCGTTCCGGCGCGCGCGCGATCGGCGCGCCGCAGCACGAACGGCACGCGCAGCGTCGCGTCGTACGCGAACATGCCGTGCGTGAGCTCGCCATGCTGGCCGAAGGACTCGCCGTGATCCGCGGTCACGAGCACGGTGGTCTGGTCGAGTCGTCCCTGCTGTCGCAGCAGGTCGAGCACGCTGCCCAGCGCCGCGTCGCACTCGCGGACCTCGGCGAGGTACGCGCTCCAGCCCTTCGGCTCGCCCGCTTGCGGCGGCGCCGGAGCGATCGACTTGGGCATGTGCGGCGCGTGTGGGTCGTAGAAGTGCATCCAGCAGAAGAACGCTCGCTCGCGCGCGGGCCCCGCGAGCCAGGCCAGCGCATCGGCGGCGACCAGGGATGCGTGGCGCTCGGGAAAGTGCAGGTCGCGCAGTTCGCCGGGTTTGTTCGGCGCGGTGTAGACCTCGAAGCCCTGCTCGAGCCCGTACGCGCGATCGAGGACGAGCGATCCGACGAACGCGCCGGTCGCGCGGCCCTGCTCGCGCGCGAGTTCCGCCAGGGTTCGCGCGGCCGGCGACAAGGCGCCTATGCCGTTGTCGCGCAGGCCGTGGCGCAACGGAACCAGGCCGGTCAGCATCGACGCGTGGGCCGGAAGCGTGAGCGGACTGACCGTGCGCGCCGCGTCGAACACCACGCCTTCGGCCGCCAACCCATCCACCGCCGGCGTGAGGCCGGCCGGTCCGCCCATGCACCCGAACACATCGGGGCGAGTCGTGTCGAAGGTGACGAGCAGCACCGAGCGAACGGGCTCGGAACTCGAGCGCCCACAGGCCGCGCCTGCCAGTCCGATCAGCAGCACGGCAACCCACTCGGCGCCGCGCCGGAGCGGGTCGCGACGCCCGCCGCGTGAGGTCTCGAGTCGTCCCTGGGGCCGCGGCGCGCGGCCTGCCGGACGAGAGACCTTCACTCGTTCCTGCGTCCGGCGCTCTGCGCGCGCAAGATCAAGAACACGAGCTGCAGCGCCCCCGACAGCGCGCTCGCGACATAGGTCATCGCCGCCGCGTTGAGCACGCTCGTCACACCGTCGGCCTCCGCCGTCGAGCGCACGATCCCCGACTGGGTGAGGACCTCGCGCGCGCGACGGCTGGCATCGAACTCGACCGGCAGGGTCACCAACTGGAACAGCACGACGACGGCGAAGCACAGGATCCCGAGCTGCATCAACCCCATGCCGAGCGAACTCTGAGTCTGCGAGCTCGTTGCCAACCCCATGCCGATGATGAACGGCAGCATGTACAGCCGTGAGCCGATGTTGGTGAGCGGAACCAGCTTGGAGCGCATGCCGAGCCATGCATAGCGCTGCGCGTGCTGGATCGCGTGACCGGCCTCGTGCGCGGCCACGGCGACCGCTGCGATCGAACTGCCCCGGTAGACCTCCGTGGACAGGCGCAGCGTGCGCGTGCGCGGGTCGTAGTGATCCGACAACATCCCCGGGTGCTGCTCGATCGCGACATCGACCACGCCGGCCGCTCGGCAGACGGTGGCCGCAGCCTGGGCGCCGGTCATTCCCGACAGCACGGCCTGTCCGTGGTAGCGCTGGAACGTGCTCTTGACCCGCCATTGCGCCCAGAAGGTCAGCAGCAGGCCGAGGACGGTGCAGGTCAGGTAGAGCGGATCGGTGAGGAAACCAAAAAGCGGCATGGGGTTCGTGGGTCCGTTTGGGCGGAAGTTATAAGGCAGACGCCGCCAGGCCCGGATCGCGAAGCACGGAAGCAACCCTCGCGAAAGGATTTAGGCAGGCGCGGCGGGGCTCGGACGGTGCCTGCCGCTGGCGCAGTCTCACGTTCGGGTTAGGCTTAGAAAACTAGACCCGGATGTCCGATGCTCGATTCCCGCAGGACCCTTCCCCATGCAAACCTCCGAACTCTTGAAGATCGGTGAGTTCGCGCGGCTGGCGAACACGAATCTCCGCACGCTGCGCTACTACGAGGAGCTGGGGCTGATGAAGCCCGCCGCGCGCAGCGATGGAGGATTCCGCTACTACCGGCACTGCGATCTCAACCGGTTGAACATGATTCGCAGCCTGCAGGACCTCGGGCTGAACCTCGACCGGATCCGCGCGGTGCTCGAGATCCGCGATCCGCAGCAGGATCGCGCCGGGTTCATGAGCGAAGTGCGCCGGGCGCTCGACGTGCAAGACGAATTGCTGAACAAGCGCATCGAGGAGCTGCAGGGTCAACGCGCGAAGCTGGCCGAGGCCCGCGCGAAGTTGAAGGAGTGCGAGCTGTGCCAGCACCAGCCGAGCCCGGCGAACAACTTCTGTGAACCCTGCCGGACGACCGGGCAGCCGCTGCCCGAGAAGATCAGCGCGCTGTACTAGGCGCCGGGCCGGGGGCGTCCGAGCTGGACTGGGCCGGTGTCCGGCGAAGTCGTAGAGGCCTGCTCGAGCCCGCCAGGCCGACTCGGCCCCCTGGCGGCCTGCTCAAGGGCGGAGCGGGCCGCGACGATAACTGGAACCGCTTTCCGAAGCGGCCCCGAAGAGTCCATGCCCCTGTCCTCCCCTACCGACCGCAGGTCGGGCTTCTCGCTGGTCACGATCCTCGCCGCGATCGCGCTTTTCGCGGTACTCGTCGGCGTCGTGGCGTTGAATACCGGCGGCGCTCCCGAGCGCAGCAAGGCAGGCAAGGTGGTCGATCTGGTCGCGTCGCTGCGCAGTGCCTGCGCTTCGTACCACGTCGATACGGGTTCCTACCCGTACGAATACGCCGGGTATGCGGCCGCCTATCGCAAGCTGTCCGGCCGACAGGAAGACGCGGCCTGGCGCGGGCCGTACATCGACGCGCCGCTCGGCGCGATCCAGAACCCGTTCGGGGGCTCGATCCACCTGTACAACACGGTCACCGCCAACGGCTGGATCAGCGGCTTCGATTGCAACGGTGACGGCGAGACAGAGGTCAGGAACTCAGCCGCGATGCTGTGGCTCTCGGGCGTGCCGAGCTCGGCCGCGGAGTCGATCGACCACGCGATCGATGCGGGGATCCCGGGCACCTGGTCCGACACCGGGCGTGTGCGCTACACGCCCGGCAATTCGCAGCTGTACGTGCTCGTGTACCGCTAGCGAGGCCCGCGCGCGCCGCTTGGTAGTCTGATGCGCGGTGCGTTTGCGCGCCGGCGTGCCGTGATCTACCTAGACAACAACTCGACCACGCGACCCGATCCGCGCGTCGTCGAGGCGATGCGCGCGGCACTGCTCGAAGGCTACGGCAATCCTTCGAGCCTGCATTCGATCGGCATGGCCGCGGCCGAGCAGCTCGAGCGCGCGCGCGGCTCGGTCGCGCGACTGCTCGGCGCGCGCGACCCCGATCGCATCACGTTCACCTCGGGCGGCAGCGAGAGCATCAACGTCGCGCTGCGCACGGCGCTGGCACTGCATCCGGCGCGCTCGCGGGTCGCGGCGCCCGGAGTCGAGCACTCGGCGGTGCTGGCGACGCTCGAACAGGCCTGCGCGAGCGGAGAGCGAGAGCTCGTGCACCTGGCCGTCGATCGCAGCGGAGCGCCGAATTGGAACGCGGATTTCGGCTGGCTCGACGAGCAGGTTGCGCTCGTCAGCGTGCAGTGGGTCAACAACGAGTCCGGCGTGATCACTCCGCCGGAGGCGCTGCGCGAGCTCGCGCGCCGCTGCGACGCCTGCGGCGCGCGCCTGCACGTGGACGCAGTGCAAGCAGCCGGCAAGCTCGCGCTGGACGTCGATGCACTGGGCGCGTCCTTCGTCTCGGTCTCGGCGCACAAGCTGCACGGTCCCAAGGGAGTCGGAGCGCTGTGGTCGCGCGCGGATGTCGAGCCGCTGCCGCTGGTGCGCGGCGGGCCTCAGGAGCGCGGGCGGCGAGCCGGGACCGAAAACGTCGCGGGCATCGTCGGCTTCGGTGTCGCCAGCGAGTTGGCCGGTGCATGGCTGGCGTCGGGCGGCCCCGCGGAACTGCGCCGCATGCGCGATGATTTCGAGCGCGCGTTGGTCGGCGGCGCGGGCGCGCGGGCGCACGGCGCGGCGACCGCGCGGGTCGCGAACACGAGCTACCTGTGCTTCGAAGGCGTGCAGGCGGAGTCGCTGCAGATGCTGCTCGACGCGGAAGGAATCGCAGTGTCGACGGGAGCGGCGTGTTCGTCCGAGATGCGGGCGCCCTCGCACGTCTTGCTCGCCATGGGTTGCTCCGCGGAGGAGGCCACGTCGAGCATTCGGTTCTCACTCTCGCGCGAGACGCGCCCGGAAGAACTGACGCGCGCGCTGGAAATCGTGTCGCGCTCCCTGGCCGATCTGCGCGCGTTGGCGGGCCCGCGGTAGCGCCTCGGCCAGCGGACTGCCAGTCCTGACCTGGTTGTTGGACCGGCGCCGGAGCGTCGGATAGACTTCCGCCGCCCAGGCAATCCGAGGGGTAGACCCGAGAACGGTCGAACCCGGCTCACCCCTGCCGCGCCACGCCATGCCCGAAGTAGTTTCCACTTATACAACAAAAGTTTCAGGGCTGTGGTCGTCCAGGCACGAGATCGCGCTGAAGACCGACACCGGGAGCGAGGTGCAGGGCACGCTGAGCATCAACCGCGGTCCGCTCGGCGCGGTCCGATCGGGCACCTTCCGGCCGCTCAAGGGCGCGACCTACGTGTTCGAGCGCGACCCCGGCATGGTGCGCGGCCAGTTCATGATGTGGTCCGAGTCGCGCGAGTGGATCGGATCGACGATTCGCTTCCACGTGCTGCGCCGCGTGGTCGACATCAATACCGGCGGCAAGCCGTTCAAGCTCGCCCCGCTGCGGGAGTTCGGGCGGGGCTGGTCGCTCTACGCGCCCAAGACGGGTGAAATCGCGCGCTTCAGCTGGCCGCTCGTCGGCCGCTCGGCGCGGATCGAGGTCTACCGCAAGACCCCCTTCACGCTGCTGCTGCTGGCCTACTTCATGGCCACGCAGGCGAGCTATGAGACCCTCTGGCCCGGCCCGACCCCCGAGAAGATGGCCCTGGACGACGAAGGTCGTCGCGGCCGGCTGACCGACGCGTAGCCTGAAGAAGGGGGGGAAGACCCGTCCCCCTCAGGCGTCGAACGGCCCGGTCCAACGCGTGCCCTCCGCGCTTCCGCCCCCTCCACCGCGGGGTACGATTCGCGGGGAGTTCTCGCCGGGATCCCAAGCCGGGAATCCAAGACCACCTCGGTCCACACCACCATGCGCCCGTTCGTCATCCTGCTGCTCGTGATCGTCGCTGTCGCGGCGCTCGGTCTGGCCCTGTTCACCCTGGGATCGAAGCCGGAGCGGCCGCAGGGCTACGAAGTCGGCCCGACCGCCGTCACACCGCGTCCGGCGCCCACGACCGATGCGACGCTCGAGCAGGGCTCGGCGGTGCAGCGCAATGACCCGCTGGACACGCTGGTGGCCCCGCAGGCCGATGTGCGCACCGAGGTCGCCGGAGCGGGCGCCTCCTACCCGAACATCGTCCGAGTCACGGTCGTCGATCCGCAGGATGTCCCGCTACCCGGAGCCACGGTCGAGTTGCGCCAGCAGTCAGGCCCGCTCGGCGGTGGGCTGCTCCAACTTCAGCAGGCCTTCGGCGGCGCGGATCCGAACCGGCCGACCAGGCGCGACACGACCGACCCCGGCGGGGTCGCCGAGTTCCGCAGCCTCACGCCCGGCAACCAATACGTGCTGACGGCCAGCCACCCGGGCTACTCGCGCACCGAACTCCCGTACGTGAACATCCCAGCCCAGGGCGAATCGCGCGAGACGCTCAAGCTGAACGTCGGCTACGGGGTGCGCGGTTACGTGCGCGACCTGGGGAACGCGCCGATCGCAGGCGCCCGCCTGCTGCTCGACAACGTCGTCTACTTCGGGATGCTCGGCACGCGCAGCCCCGACCTGCTCGAAGCGGTCACGAATCAGGACGGGTACTACGAGATCGCCAGCGTCGAGGCGGGCACCCGCAACTTGACCTGCGAAGCGCGCGGCTTCGGGACGCGCATCGAGATGAACCTGAACTTTCCCGATCCCAGCGGGCCGATCCTGCTGAAGGACTTCCACCTCGATGCCGGCCACGTGATCCAGGGGCGGGTCATCGCGCCCAACCGCAGCGCGGTGCCCAACGCGCACATCGAGGTCTACAACTACGACCAGACCAACACGTCGCGCGGCTTCGCCGTCACCGATGCCGGCGGCAAGTTCCGGATCGAGGACCTGGGGCCGGGCGAGTACATGCTCACGGCCGCTGCCGCCGGCTTCAGCCTGGAGCGCATGAACCGCGTCGCCGTGGACGGCCCGATCCTGGAGATCCAGCTCGCGCAACAGGGTTGCGCGCAGGGCCGCGTGGTCGATTCGGGCACGCAAGTGCCGCTGTCGGAGTTCACGTGCGCGGTGCGCATGGTGAGCCCTGGCACGACGATCTACGGGCGCGCGATGCAGCAGGCGGATTTCCGTAACGCGAAGGACGGTGCCTTCGAGCTGTGCGGGCTCGAGCCGGGCACGTACGTCGCGCAAGCGAGCGCCTCGGGCTACGCCCCCACCTATTCGGGGACCTTCCGCATCGACCAGGGCATGACCGTCGGTGACGTCCTGATCGAGATCTCGCGCGGCGGCATCGTGCGCGGGCGCGTCGTCGATGCCAACACCGGTGAACCTGTGTCGGGCGCCGAGATCGGCACCTTCGACAACGGCTACGTGAAGAATCCGTTCACCGATCTGCTCGGCGGAATGATGCCCCGCAACACGACTCAGGCGCTCGCGCGATCCGATCGCGAGGGCCGCTTCGAGCTCTCGATGCTGACCCCGGAAACCTACCAGCTCGAGATCTCTCACCACGGCCACACGACGACCGTCCTCAAGGATCTCAAGGTCGCCGACGGCGAAGAACTCGACCTGGGCACGCTCGAGATGACGCACGGCGCCACGCTGCGCGGAGTCGTCTATGGCGGCGACGGCGCGGCCCTCCCCAATGCGGAGGTCAACGTTCGCTCGAACGAGGGCTACCGCGTGTACAACGCTCGGACGGGAGCGGACGGGCGCTATGTGCTCGAATCGATCCCGGCCGGGTCGTACACGGTCAGCGCGACGCGGCCGCGGGTCGGGACCGAAGCCGATCCCTTTGGCACCATCCTCGACATGAAGAAGTCGGAAACCAGCGCGACGGTGACCGAAGGCGGGGATTACAACGTCGACCTGTACTTGGGAACGCGCTGATTCGGCGCGGAGCAGGCGTGCGGCAAGCGGCACGTCTGCGCTGGGCGGCACGTCTCCGCCGGGCGACACCTCTCGGCTAGGCTGGCTGGCGCGCGGAGCGTCCCGCTAGAGGAACGCTCCCCCAGCGCCGTCCCGCCCCGATGAAGCGTCTGCTGCTGCTGTCCACCCTCGTGCTGATCGTCGCGCTGCTCGCGACCGTCGCGTGGTTCGCGAGCAGCGGTACCGCTCCGCGGCGCGCGGACCAGGCGCTCTCTCCGCAGACGGAGCCCGTCGCGCCCTCGGTTTCGGATGGCGCGAGTCCGACCACGGGCCGCACGCTCGGTCCGGACGAAGCGCGCAGTGCGCAGCCGGTCCACTCTGAACCGCGCGACGACACGGCGCGCCGCGAGGCTGCTTCGATCGACGCGCCCGCCTCGATCCAAACACTGTCCGGGCGCGTGATGTCGCCGTCGGCCCCGCTGGCCGGCGCGGAGGTCACGCTGACTCGACCCGACGGAAGCGAGATCGCGCGCGCGCGAACCGATCCGAGCGGTCAGTTCTTCCTCGCGCTCGACGACGCGGTCGAGAACGGCGTGCTAGTCGCGCAGGCGAAGGGCTTCGCGCCGACCTTGCGCATCGGCGAGCGCGTGCAGCGCGGCGAGCGGCGCAATCTGGGCATGCTGCGCCTCGAGCCTGGCGTCGAGGTCGCGGGCAGGGTCGTCGACGCGGCCGGTCGCGGCGTGGCCGGTGCGCTCGTGCGGCTGCGAGGGCCCGCGCTGGTCGGACTCGCCAATCGTCCATTGGCGGAGACGGTCGCCGATGCGCAGGGCCGCTTCGTGCTGCGCGACGTACCGTTCGGGCAGGTGCGCATCGAAGCCAATGCAGCCGGACACGGCGGCCGCGCGCTGGATCCCGTCGACGCGCCGGCCCGCGAGCTCGTGCTCGCGCTCGCGCCCGAATACGTGTTCCGCGCGCGCATCTTCGACCGGCGTAGTGGAGCCCCGGTCGCCGGCGCGCGCGTCGAGCTCGCCGCGCTGGATCGGCTGGCGCCGCCTGGTGCGGGCACGAGCGGCTCCGATGGGGCACTGGCCATCGCCGGCTTGGGGAGCGCGCTCTTCGCGGGGAAGATCCAGGCGCCCGGCTACCGCGTGCGCTCGGAGGCGCGCATCGAGATCGGCGCGGACGAGCTGCGCTACGAGCTCGATCCGTGGCCGTGCCTGCGCGGCAGCGTGAGCGCGGCGCGCGGCGAAACGCCGAGCGCGATCGAGATCCACCTGCGCGCGACCGATGCCGCCGGCGCAGTGGTCGACGCGAGGCCGCGCGCGAGCGGTCGCTGCGAGCCCGACGGCAGCTTCGTCCTGTGCGATCTGCGTCCGGGCGTGTACGTGCTCGAGGCCAGCGCGCCAGGCTGGGCGCCGCGTCGCTCGCAGCCGTTTCCAGTGCAACTGGACGCCGACCCGCAGCCGCAGCGCTTGGTGCTGGACGAGGGCAGCCGCGTCCATGCAACCGTGCGGGCGCTGCGAGGCACGCTCGTCGACGCGCGCATCGAGATGTATCGCTCGCCGCCGGCGGAGGCTGGCCTGCTCGCCGCCACGACCGGTCGCGCGGACGGCCCGGCCAGCCCGATCGCTTTCGCCAGCGCCGACACGAACGGACGCGCCGTGCTCGAGCACCTGCCCGACGGAGCGATTTGGATCGTCGCGCGCGCGCGCGATCACGTGGCCGAGCTGCGCGGCCCGCTGCAGTTGGATGCGCGCGAAGCGCCGGCCACAATGGAGTTCGACCTCGCGCCGGCCGCACGCGTGCGCGGCCGCGTCCTGCGCGGCGAGACTCCGCAGCCCGGTGCGCTGGTGATCCTGCGGCGCACCGACGGCGCTGGTACCGGCGCCGTCCAGGTGGCTGCGGACGCGGGTGGCCGATACGAGAGCCCGGCCCTGCCCGCGGGGAGCTGGAAGCTGATCGCGCGCGGCGCTGCAGGGGCCTCCGGCCTGCGCAGCGACGATATCTCTCGTGTGCTGGAGGGCGGCCAGACGCTCGAACTCGACATCGAGGTCCGCTGAGCGCCGAGAAGGCCGCTCAGCCCCGAATCCGCGTTATGGGATGGTCAGGTCGGCGAGCTTGCGTCATCTTGTTGGCCTGCCGGATTCCCCCCAAGGCATCTTGATTCGCCCATGAGCCCTTTCGACGCGACCGCTGCCCCCGCCGCGGGTCCCCTCTGGAAGCGCCTGCTACGTCGGTCCTGGTCGTGGCTCGACACCTGGCAGCGCAAGCAACCCTACCTGCACACCGGCCCGCCCCGGATCGACTGGCTGCGCGCGCTTCCGTTCTGGGCGCTCCACCTGTGCGTGGTGGCGCTGCCCTTCGTGGGCTTCAGCTGGTTCGCGCTGGCCATGGCGATCGCGCTGTACGTGGTCCGGATGTTCGCGATCACCGGCTTCTATCACCGCTATTTCTCGCACCGCGCCTTCCGGACGAGTCGCCCGGTGCAGTTCTTGTTCGCGTTCCTCGGCAACTGCGCGCTGCAGCGAGGCCCGCTGTGGTGGGCCGCCCACCACCGGGACCACCACCGCGACTCCGACGGCGAGCTCGACCCGCACTCACCGAAGCAGGGCGGCTTCCTGTGGTCGCACTTCGGCTGGTGGACCGCTCCGCACAACGTGCCGACGCGCGTCGACAACATCCGCGATTTCGCCAGCTACCGCGAGTTGCGCCTGCTGGATCGCTTCGACCTGCTGGCGCCGGTGACGCTCGGCGCTCTGATCTACGGCCTGGGCGAGTTGCTCAGCGCGTACGCCCCGAGCCTGGGCACGAACGGGCTGCAGCTGTTCGTCTACGCGCTCGTCTCGACGATCGTGTTGTTCCACGCGACCTTCACGATCAACTCGCTCGCGCACGTGTGGGGCAAGCGCCGCTTCGAAACCAGCGACACGAGCCGCAACAATCTGTGGTTGGCGCTGTTGACTCTCGGCGAAGGCTGGCACAACAACCACCATCACCATGCGCACTCCGCCCGCCAGGGGTTCTACTGGTGGGAGATCGACCTGACCTTTTACGGCCTGAAGTTCCTCGAGTTCCTCGGCCTGGTGTCCGACCTGCGCCCCGTGCCGCAGCGCGTCTACACGCAGACACGCGACGCGCGGCGCCCGCGCTCCTGATCTCGCGCGGAGTACGGAGCCCGCGTCAGTACGGAGCCCGCCTCGATTCCGGCGAGTTCGGCGGACCGAACTCGCCGGAATCGAGGCGGGCTCCGTACTGACGCGCCGCGGCGCTCTGCGCGCTACGGGATGTAGAGATCGGCCGTCTGGTCCGGGATCGTTCCGCCCGACCCGTTGTCGCCCGAACCGGTCGTCAGGATCCGCTGTCCGCCCTCGATCACGGTGGACACGCACAAGGGCCGCGCCAGTTGCAGCGAGCCTGCCGCGCTCCAGGCGGCTCCCGTCTCGGGCGCCGTCTCGATCGTCTGCACCGGCGTGCCGCTGGTGGTCGCGATGTCGAAGGTCGAGAGACCGCCCAGCGCGACCAGCTTGCCGCCGGTCGAATGCAGCACCGGATAGACGCGCGGGTTGGTCATGTCGGCGACGCTGGTCCACGCGTTGGTCGTCGCGTTGTAGATGCGCACGCTCGACAACACGGTGAACGACAGGAGCACCGGATCCCCGTCGACACCGCCGGCGATCGCGGCATTGCCGTTCGACAGGCGAGTGGCGGCGTGCAGCCCGCGCGCGCCGGGAATCGCGGCGGCGGACGACATCGTGTTGGTGGCCGGGTTGTAGCGCCGGCAGTCGGCGCTGAAGTCGGGCACGACGATGATGATCAGGTTGGTCAGCTCGATCCCCCCGGCGATCAGTACCTGGCCGTTCCCGAGCAGCGTGGCCGTGTGCCCGACGCGCGGCTTCGGCATGTTCGGACCGGCGCTCCACGTGTTCGTGGCCGGGTTGTAGATCGTCGTCGAAGCGAGCGCGCTGTTCAGCGTCGCGAGGATGTCGGCCGTGTTCAGCAGCGAGAGGCCGCCGACGACGTACACGCGCCCGTCGGGCAACAGGGTCGCCGTGTGCTGGCCGCGCGGAGTGCTCATCGGCGCGGCGGGCGTGCACAGGCCGGTCGCGGGGTCCCAGATGTCGCAGCTCGCCACGATCGCGCCGGCGTCATTGCCGCCGCCGATCAGCATGACGCGACCGTCGTTGAGCTTGACGGCGGCATGGCCCGCGCGCCCGTGCTGCATCGTGCCCGTCGTCGCGCTGAACGACTGCGTCTGCGGATCGAAGAGCCGGAAGCCCGACTGCGCGACACTGGTGCCTGCGACTTCGGACGAGCCGCCGGATTGCAGCACGCGACCATCGTTGAGCAGGGTCTGGGCGTGGCCGTCGAGCGTGCCCGGCTGCGCGCCGACCGTGAAGGTCGACTGCTGCGGCAGGCCGAGCATGAACGAGCTGCGGTTGCTGATCTCGTCGACCAGCAGTCCGGTGCCGGGCAGCGTGACGAACTGCGCGTACAGTGCGATGCCGTGCAGCGTCGGATCGGCGGGCAGCGCGTACACGGCGCTGGCCTGGCCGGCGCCGTTCAAGAAGCCGGACTTCCACAAGGTCGACAGGTCCAACCCGACGTCGAGGAAGCGCGTGTCGAGCGGATCGACGATGGCCAGGGGCACGGGACCGGTCGAAAGCGACGGGATCAGGAAGTACAGCTGTCCAGGATCCCCCTGGATCTGGTACGTGACCGAGGTGCCGAGCACTCCGCCGACGCGTTTGAGGTTCGCGCTGAGCGCGGCCAGCGGTGCGGCCGCGGCGGTCAGGACGAGGGCGGTCGTGAGCGGGCGAAGCACATGAAGCATGCGCATGTGGGGCAATCCTGGTGTACGGGGGGGGGTGGAGACGCGGGAACCTCCCGAGTATATGCGCCTCGTCCCGTTCGTGGTGGACTGCTAGTCTGCGGACGTGCCGCCGCGAGTCGAGGTCGCCGACGCCGAGCGCGAGAGCTGGGAACGCGAGCTCAGCGCCAGCCTGGGTTGCGCGGTCGAGCTGCGCTGGAGCCGCGGACGCACGCAGGTCGTTCGCATGCGCCGGAGCACGGGCCCTGCGGGCGAGCCGCGGATCGAGCTCGCGCTGGCCGGCTTCTTTCGCGCCGCGCCGGCCGACGTGCGCGCTGCCGTCGCGGCCTGGATCCGCTCAGGCCGCCGCGCGCGTCAGGCCTGCCGCCGGCTCGACGAGTGGGCCGACGAGCAGTTGAAACTGCTGCCCGCTCGGCGCGGCACGCCGCAGCGGATGCGCGCGCGCGGCGCCGTCCACGATCTCGAC
>VGZE01000032.1 GCA_016872755.1 Planctomycetota bacterium | reverse complement strand
GCCCGCGGCGCCGTGCGCATCGCGAGCGGCGACTGGAGCGCACACCTGGACGCGCGCGCGGCGCGGCTCGCCTGCATCGCCGTCGACTGGTCCGGCGACAGGAGTGCATCCGGTCAGCGCCGCAAGCTGTGGTGCGCGGTCGCGCACGGAGGCGAGCTCGTCGAACTCTGCGCCGGGCGCACGCGCGAGGAGCTCGTGCTCGAGCTCGAGCGGCGCATCCGCGGCGAGCGCGAGCTCGCCATCGGCCTCGACTTCTGCTTTTCTCTGCCGGACTGGCACGCCGAGCAGCTCGGCTGTCGCTCGGCCGACGAGATCTGGCGGACCGTCGCGGCGCGTGGCGAGCAGTGGCTGTCCGTTCCCGAGCCGCCGTTCTGGCGCAAGCGGCGCCCGACGGCCGCGCAGTGGGATGGGCGTTCGCCGTACCGGCGCACCGAGGGCGAGGGCCTCGCCTCGCGGGGCGACGCGCCGCTCTCGGTCTACCAGCTCGTCGGCGCGCAGGTCGGCACCGGCTCGCTGCGCGGGATGCCGTACCTGCCGCGACTGCGCGCGGCGGGCGCGGCGATCTGGCCCTTCGATCCGCTGCGGCTGCCGGTGGTGCTCGAGATCTACCCGCGCGTCTTCACCGGCGGCCTGAACAAGCGCAGCGCGAACGCGCGCGAGCTGTTCCTGGCGCGCCTGGGCTCCGCCCGGATCGCACCCCAGTTGCGCGCGCTCGCGCTGCGCAGCGACGACGCCTTCGACGCCGCCGTTTCGGCGCTCGGCATGGCGGCCATGGCGCGCGAGCTCGTGCGCCTGCCCGACGCGCGCGACGCACGGGAGCGACTGGAGGGCCGCATCCTGCGTCCGGCGCGCGCCGGTGCAAGTGCGCCCCGACTCGCATAGGATGCCGCGCTCGCGCCTCCGCCCGTGCCGGCGCTTCCCGCCGGCGCGCGAGCCGCAACCGATCGATCGCTCCGCCGCCAACATGAGCACCCTGACCACTGAACGCCTGCGCCTGCGCCCGCTCGAGCCGCGCGACGTCGATCCGCTCGTGATCCATCAGAGCAGCCCCGAAGTGATGCGCTACGTGCCCGGGGGCATCCGCGCGCGCGCGGCCGTGCAGGCGCTGGTCGAGCGGTCGCAGGCGGACTGGCGCGCCCGGGGACACGGGCTCTACGCGGTCGAGCACCAGGAGACCGGCGAGGTGATCGGCTACTGCGGCACGCGAGCGCTGGAGGGCGGCGCCGCGATCGAACTCGACATGATCCTGGCCGAGGAGCACTGGACGCAGGGGCTGGGGACCGAGGCGGCGGCCGCCGTGCTCGCGAGCGCGAAGCGGGCCGGCATCCGGCAGGCCTTGGCGGTGCCGCACGACGCGAACGTGGCCGCGCATCGGGTGTGCGAGAAGAACGAGCTCGCCAGCCGCGGCAGCGAGAGTCACTACGGGATCGAGTGCGCGGTGTACGCGTACGAGGGCTGAGCGGCGCGCTCGTCGCCGGCGGACAGCACTGGCGCTGCGCCGAAAAAGTGGCCGGCGCACGCCCAGGTACGCGCGCGCCGGCCGGGACACCTACCTAGCTCTCTCCTGAGCCGATCGCCTCAGGACCTGTAGTCCGCGTTGATGTGCACGTAATCGGCCGAGAAATCGCAAGTCCACACCTGGGCCTCGCCCGGGCCGGCGCCCAGATCGATGCCCAGCACGACCTCCTTCTCGTTCAACATGTGCAGGTGCGCGGCATTCTCGTTCTCGGGGTGCGGCACCCCGTGGCTGTACACCTCGCTGCTTCCGATCCACACGCGCGCCCGTTCGGCGTCGAAGCGGATCCCGGAGCGCCCAGCCGCGGCGAGGATGCGGCCCCAGTTCGGATCGCGGCCGTGCACGGCCGTCTTCGTCAGCGGCGAGGTCGCGATCGTGCGCCCGACGTGCACCGCGTCCGCCTCGCTCGGCGCGCCCTTGACCTCGACGGTGACCAGGCGCGTGGCGCCCTCGCCATCGACGGCGATGCGCCGCGCGAGGTCCTGGCTGATCTCGCGCAGCGCCTCGGGCAGCGCGGTGGACGGCTCGATCCGAGTCCGCCGTGACGTCCACAGCACGACCGTGTCGTTGGGCGACGTGTCGCCGTCGACGCTGAGCCGGTGGTAGGACAGGTCGGCGGTGCGCCGCAGCGTCTGCTCCATGTCCAGCTCGCAGGCGGCATCCGTCATCAGGAACGACAGCATCGTCGCCATGTTCGGGTGGATCATGCCGGAGCCCTTGGCGATGCCGGTGACGCGGAACAGGCGACCCTTGGCGTCGGCGCACGAGCGCGCGACGAGCTTGGGCACGAGGTCGGTGGTCATGATCGCCTGCGTGAACGCCGAGGCGCCCTGCTGCGCGTCCTGACCCAGCAGCTCGGGCAGCGCCTCGAGCACCTTCTCGACCGGCAGCCGCGCGCCGATCACGCCGGTCGACAGGAACAGGACCTGCTCGGGCGCGCAGCCGATGCGCTCGGCGAGCGCACGGCAAACGGTGCGGTTGTCCTCGATGCCCTGCTGGCCGGTCGAGCAATTGGCGTTGCCCGAGTTGACGAGCACCGCCCGCACCATGCCGCCGGAACGAGACAGGTGCTCGCGGCATACCGGGATGTGCGCGCCCTGCAGCATGTTCGTCGTGTAGATCGCCGCGGCCGGGCAGGCCTCGTCGGCCAGCACCAGTCCGAGGTCGAGGCGCTTGCGGCGCGGCCGGATCCCGCACTGCACGGCGGCGGCGCGGAAACCAGCGGGGAGCAGGGCATTGTCTTGCAGCGGGATCATCGTGATGGGGTGGCGCGGGCCTTGGGCGCCGGTTCGAGGCCGAGTTCCTTGCGCCAGCGTGAGAGCTCGCCGCGCACGGAGGAGGGTGCGGTGCCGCCAACGGCGGCGCGGCGCGCGAGCACGCGCGCCGTCGACAGCTCGCGCACGAGGTCGAGAGCGGCCAGTTCGGGCAACAGGCGCGCGCGCTCAGGCGTCGGCAGCGCTTCGAGCTCGCAGCCGAGCTCGAGCGCACGGCGCACGGCCGCCCCAGCGCGCTCGTGCGCGCTGCGGAACGGCAGGCCGGCCCGCACGAGCAGGTCGGCGAGATCGGTGGAATTCTGGTACGAGCTCGCGGCCGCCGCGGCGCAGCGCTCGGCGCGCCAGCGCGCGCCGCGCACGGCCAGCGCGGCGACGCGCAGGCAGGCGGAGGTCGTGTCGAGCGCGTCGAAGAGCGCCTCCTTGTCCTCCTGCAGGTCCTTGTCGTACGCGAGCGGCAGGCCCTTCAGCGTCGTCGTCAGGCCGACCAGGTGCCCGAGCACGCGGCCGCACTTGCCGCGCACGAGCTCGAGCGCGTCAGGGTTCTTCTTCTGCGGCATCAGCGACGAGCCGGTCGAGACGTCCTCGGACAGCTCGAGGAAGCCGGCTTCCTGCGTCGCGAAGAAGATCCAGTCCTCGGCCAGGCGCGACAGGTGCGTCATCACCAGCGTCGCGGCGAAGACGGCCTCGATCGCATGGTCGCGGTCGGAGACCGCGTCGAGGCTGTTGCGCGTCGGGCCGCGCGTGAAGCCCAGATCGTCGGCCAACGCGGCGCGATCGATCGGCCAGGCCGTGCCCGCGAGCGCGCCCGATCCGAGCGGGCAGGAGTCGAGCCGCTCACAGGCATCGGCGAGCCGTTCGCGGTCGCGCGCGAGCATCTCGACATAGGCGAGCGCGTGGTGCGCGGCCGTGATCGGTTGCGCGCGCTGCAGGTGGGTGTAGCCGGGCAGCGCGACGTCGACCGAGCCCTCGGCCAGCGCGACCAGCGCGGACATCAGTTCGGCGCAACCGCAGTCGAGCCGGTACAGCGCGCCCTTCAGCCACAGCTTGAGATCGGTCGCGACCTGATCGTTGCGCGAGCGACCGGTGTGCAGCTTCTTGGCGAGGTCGCCGACCTTCTCGCCGAGCTTGCGTTCGACGAACGAGTGCACGTCCTCGTCGGTGGCGCCGTCGAAGGCGGCCGGAGAGCGCTCGAGTTCGCGGCCGAGCTCATCGAGCGCGCGTTCGAGCTGCTCGCGCTCGCGCCGGGTCAGCACGCCGGCATTCTCCAGCGCGCGTGCCCAGGCGGCCGAGCCGGCGAGATCCTCGCGCCACAGCCGGCGGTCGAAGCCGAGGCTGTTCTGGAACGACAGGAAGTGGGGGTCCTGGGCGGACGCGAAGCGCCCGCCCCACAAGCGACTCACTTCTTCCGGCCTCCGCTGGTTGCGAGCAGTTTCGCCCGGGTCGATTTCGGCGCCGCGGGCCGCCGGTCGTTCTTGCGCGCGACGCTGGCCGCGACCATGCCGGGCAGGCCGTACAGCCGCACGAAACCGTAGCTGTCCTTGTGCTCGAAGGAGGCCGAGTGGCCGAAGGTGGCCAGGTCCTCGCTGTAGAGCGACCAGGGCGAGCGCGCCGACAGCGCGGTGGCCGAGCCCTTGTAGAGCTTGACCTGCACCGTGCCGGTGACGTGGCGCGTCGCGTGCGCGAAGAACGCATCGAGGCTCTCGCGCAGCGGCGCGAACCAGCGGCCGGTGTAGACGAGGTCGGCGTACTCCGGCATCAGCTTCTCGCACTGGCGCTGCGTGTCGCGATCCAGGCACAGCGAGCGCAGCGTGCGCAGCGCTTCGATCAGGATCGCGCCGCCGGGTGTCTCGTACACGCCGCGCGACTTCATGCCGACCAGGCGGTTCTCGGTGATGTCCACGCGTCCGACGCCGTGGCGGCCGCCGAGCTCGTTCAGCTTCGCGAGCAGCGCTTCCGGCGCCAGGCGCTTGCCGCCGAGCCCGACCGGCACGCCGGCCTCGAACTCGAGCTCGACCGTCTCGGCGCGATCGGGCGCCTTCTCGGGCGAGGTCGTCAGCACCCACACGTCCTCGGGCGGCGCATTGGCCGGATCCTCGAGCGCGCCGCCTTCGTGACTGATGTGCCACAGGTTGCGGTCGCGCGAGTAGATCTTCGTGCGCGACGCCGTGATCGGGATCTTGCGCGAGTTCGCGTAGTCGATCGCGTCCTCGCGCGAGCGGATGTCCCATTCGCGCCACGGCGCGACGAGCTTCAAGTCCGGCGCGAGCGCCATGTACGTCAGCTCGAAGCGGACTTGATCGTTGCCCTTGCCGGTGCAGCCGTGCGCGACGTGGGTCGCGCCGATCGCGCGCGCATGCTCGACCTGCGCCTTGGCCAGGATCGGCCGCGCCATCGACGTGCCGAGCAGGTAGCGGCCCTCGTACACGGTCAGCGCGCGCAGGCACGGCCACACGTAGTCGCTGAGGAACTCGCGGCGCAGATCGACCACCTTGCACGAGGCCGCGCCGGTCGCGAGCGCCTTCTTCTCCAGGCCGGCGAGCTCCTCGTCTCCCTGCCCGACGTCGCCGGCGAGCGCGTGGACCTCGAGGCCGTGGTTCTCCTTGAGCCAGGGGATGATGATCGACGTGTCGAGGCCGCCGGAGTAGGCGAGCACGACCTTGTTCTTCGCGGGCATGGCGATGGAGGTTCCGGTGGGTGGGAAGGGTGCGGGAATCAGACGCCGACGGGCACGAGCGCGGGCTTGCCCATCAACAGCACGAGGATCGCCTTCTGCACGTGCAGGCGGTTCTCGGCGATGTCGTAGACGACCGCGTTGGGGCCATCCATCACGCCCGCGCTGACTTCGTGACCGCGGTGCGCGGGCAGGCAGTGCATGAACAGCGCATTGGGTTTCGCGCGCGCCATCAGGTCCTCGTCGACCTGGTAGTCGAGGAAGATCGCCGCGCGCTCCTCGCGCTCGTCTTCCTGGCCCATCGAGGCCCACACGTCGGTGTAGACCGCGTCGGCGCCCGCGACGGCGGCCTCGGCGTCGTTGGTGATCTCGACGATCGACCCGCTCTCGCGCGACGAGAGCATGGCCTCGCTGACGATGCGCGAGTTCGGCTCGTAGCCCTCGGGCGTGCCGACGCTGATGTGGCAGCCGAGCTTGGAGGCGACCTGCAGCAGCGAGTGGCAGGTGTTGTTGCCGTCACCGACGTAGGCGAGCTTGCGGCCGCGCACGTCTCCGAGCTTCTCGGTCAGCGTGAAAAAGTCGGTCAGCGCCTGGCACGGGTGCATGAAGTCCGACAGGCCGTTGACCACGGGGATCGAGCAGTTCGCCGCGAGCTCCTCGACGTGCTTGTGCTTGAACGTGCGCGCGACGATGCCGTGCACCCAGCGTTCGAGGTTGCGGGCCACGTCCTTGATCGACTCGCGCGAGCCCAGGCGCGCATCGCGGTGGTCGAGGAACACGGCCGAGCCGCCCAGGTCCTGGATGCCGACGTCGAAGGTGAAGCGCGTGCGCAGCGACTCCTTCTCGAAGATCATCGCCAGGCGCCGGCCGCGCAGCAGCGCATCGTGCTTGTAGCGGTTGCGCTTGAGCTCGCCCGCGGCGGAGAAGATCGTCGCGATGTCCGCGGCGCACAGTTGCGAGATCGAGACGAGGTCCTTGATGGGCAGGGTGCCGAAATCGTGTTTCTTCATCGGAGTCGGATCAGAGTTGCTTCAAAGCGTCGCGCAGCAGCGAGAGGCCGCGATCGACCTCCTCGGCGCGAATCACGTACGGGGGCAGCAGGCGGATCACGTCGCCGCCCGTCACGTTCACGATCAGGCCGCGCGCATACAGCGCGGTCTTGAGCTCGTCGGCGCCGCGCGCGAGGCGCAGGCCCTGGATCAGGCCGCGGCCGCGCAGCTCGAGCACGACCGGGCACTCGCGCGCGATGCTCTCGAGGCCGGCGCGCAGTTGCGCACCGCGCTCGCGCACGGCGGCCTGCAGGCCGCCCTCCTCGAGCTCGCGCAGGAAGACCAGCGCGCCGCGACAGACCAGCGGCCCGCCCGCGAAGGTCGAGCCGTGGTCGCCCGGCTGCAGCGTGTCCGCCAGCGCCTTGGACGCCAGGCACATGCCCATCGGCAGGCCGGCCGCGATGGCCTTGGCGAGCGTGACGACATCGGGCGCGACACCGGCCTGCTCGGCGACCAGGAAGGTGCCGCTGCGACCGCTGCCCGACTGCACTTCGTCGAAGATCAGCACGGTGCCGGTGCGCGTGCACAGCTCGCGCGCCGCGCGCAGGTACGCGAAATCGAGGTCGCGCACGCCGCTCTCGCCCTGGATCGGCTCCAGGATCAGCGCGGCCGGCCGCAGCTCGAAGAGCGCGCGCTCCAGCGCCGCGGCGTCCTGCGCCGGCACGAACGTGACGCCCGGCACGAGCGGTTCGAAGGGCTCGCGGTACTTCGCGGTGTGCGTGACCGACAGCGCGCCCAGCGTGCGGCCGTGGAACGAGCCCTCCAGCGCGACGAAGCCGGTGCGCGCGGGGTGCCCGAGCACGCGCTGGTGCTTGCGCGCGAGCTTGAGCGCCGCTTCGTTGGCCTCGGTGCCGCTGTTGGTGAAGAACACCGCCTGCATGCGCGCGAGGCGCGTCACGCGCTCGGCGACCTCCTCGGTGTACGGGTGGCGGAACAGGTTCGACGTGTGCACGAGCCGACCGAGCTGGTCGGTGAGCTCCGCCACCAGGCGCGCGTGGTTGTGGCCGAGCGCGCTGACCGCGATGCCGCCGAGGAAGTCGAGGTACTCCTTGCCTTGCGCATCCCACAGCCGCGCGCCGTCGCCGCGCACGAACACCTCGGGCTGGCGCTTGTAGGTCTTGAAGACGTGCGCGTCGATCGCGGGAGTGGGCATCGTGAGCGTCGGGGGCGTCATGGGGAACTCCGCGTGGCGAGGGCTGCCGAGGAGAAGCGCGTGCCGACGCCGTCGCCGAGCGCATCGAGCACCGCATTCGCGCCGGCGGCCGGCGCGATCTTGACCAGCGCGGACGGGTGCGCATCGAGCGCGGCCAGGGCCGAGGCGACCTTCGGGATCATCCCGCCGGCGACGACGCCGGTCGCGCGCAGCGCCGCGCAGTCCTCGTGGGTGAGTCGCGCGAGCCGCTGCTTGTCCGCGTCGAGCACGCCCGGCACATCGGTCAAGAACAGGACCGCGTCGCACGCGAGCGCGCGCGCCAGCGGACCGACCGCCATGTCGGCGTTGATGTTGTAGAAGCGCTCGCGCGCGCCGGCCCGACCGTGCGACAACGGCGCGACCGTCGCGACGACCGGCACGTAGCCGGCCGCAAGCAACGCGCGCGCCGGTCGCGCATCGACGGCATCGACCTCGCCGACGTAGCCGAGGTCGACCGCGCCTTCGAGCTTGCGCGCGGAGAACAGTGCGCCGTCGGCGCCGCACAGGCCGAGCGCCGCGACGCCCACGGACTGCAGGTCGGCGACGAGCACCTTGTTGACCAGGCCGGCCAGCACCATCAGCACGACCTCGGCGGTCTCCGCATCGGTGATGCGCAGCCCTTCGTGGTAGCGGTCGGCGATCCCGAGCTGCTTGGTCAGCGCGCGGATCTGGTTGCCGCCGCCGTGGACGACGACGAGCTCGTGCCCGGCCGCGCGCGCGGCCGCCAGGGCTCGCGCGACGGTCAGGCGCGCGCCCGGCTCCTCGAGCTGCGCGCCGCCCAGCTTGACCAGCAGGCGTCGATGAGAGAGCTGGCTCACGCGAGTCCCTCGTGCTCGGCGCACCCGAGCATCAGGTTCATGTTCTGCAGCGCCTGGCCCGACGCGCCCTTGACCAAATTGTCGATCGCGCTCGTGATGACGACGAGCTCACCCGCATCCGCGACCGCGATGTGGCACTCGTTCGTCATCTGCACGCGGTTCAGCTCGGGTTGCCCCTTGGCGAAGACCTTGACGAAGCGCTCGCGCGCGTAGCGCTCGGCCAGGCAAGCGCGCAGGTCGCCCGCGCCGCGCCCGGCGACCGGACGCACGTACAGCGTCGACAGGATGCCGCGGAAGACCGGGAGCAGGTGGGGGACGAACACGAGCCGCTCGGTGCAGAGCTCCTGCTGGATCTCGGGCGCGTGGCGGTGCGTGCCGACGCCGTAGGCGAGGAAGTTCTCGTGCACGTTCCCATAGACCGTGCGCTCGCTCGGGTTCTTGCCCGCGCCCGACGCGCCGCTCTTGCAGTCGGCCACGATCACGTGCTCGCGATCCAGCAGGCCGGCCTCCAACAGCGGTTTCAGCGCGAGCTGCACGCTGGTCGGATAGCAACCGGGATTCGCGACCAGGCGCGCGCCGCCGACGCGCTCGCGCGCGAACTCGGTCAGGCCGTAGACGGCCTCGCCGAGCAGTTGCGGAGCCGGGTGCACGTGCTCGTACACGCGCTGGTACAGCGCGGGATCGCGCAGTCGGAAATCGGCCGACAGATCGACGACCGGCTTGCCCAGCTCGAGGCAGCGCATCGCCAACACGGCCGAAGCCGCGTGGGGCGTGCACAGGAACACGCCGTCGGCGCGCTCGACCGCCTTCCAGTCCAGCGGCGCCACCGGCGCATCGACCGGCAGCGCCGGCGCATCGGGCGCCACGCCCTCGCGGGCGCCGAGGAACCCCGACAGCTCCAGCGACGGGTGCCGCGCCAGCAGTCGCAACAGCTCGCGGCCGGTATAGCCGCTCGCGCCGAGCACGACGACGGAGCGTCGCTTCGTCGCAGCGGTCGTCCCACTCGTCGAACGGCTCGTCACGCGCGGCCTCCCTGCGTCGTCCCGCGCTTGAGCTCGAGCAGCGCCTTGTGCACGCGCGCAGCCGCCCGCGGGTCGGGCGTGACCACGAGAACCGTGTCGTCGCCGGCGATCGTGCCGAGCACGTCCTTCCACCCGGCCGCGTCGAGCGCGACCGCCAGCGTCGAAGCCGCGCCGGCCGGGGTGCGCAGCAGCACCTGGTTCTGCGCGGTGACCGAAGTCGAGAGCCAGGCCTGCACGGCGCCGTACAACGCTGCGCTGCCGCCGGCGGGGGCGGTCGCGGCGCCCGAGCCCGCCGAGGCGAGCTGCAGCGCGGCCTCACCGGTGGGGAGCTGGTAGCCGCCGGCGCCCTTGACGACGCCCATGTCGCGCAGATCGCGCGAAAGCGTGGCCTGGTTCACTTCGTGCCCCAGCTTGGTGAGCAGGCGGGCAAGCTCGCCCTGGCTCCGGATGCGCTGCGCGCGCACGAGCTCGAGGATCGCCGCGCGGCGGCGTTCCTTGGGGTCGCTGGCTTCCTGGGTCGAATGCATAATCATGCGCAAGACGCGCATAATTATTCATCGACCGGCGGACGTCAAGACTGAATTCGAAGAAAATCTCTCAGTGCGAGTGGCCGTTCCACCTTCGGAGGGAAGGAGCGCATTCCGCCCCCGCTCCTCCGTGGTCGATCCGGCACTGCGCCTTCTGATCCGCCGGGTGCGAGCGACTCGCGTTCGAATCGCAGCGTCGAGTAGGGCGTGCGTGAGCCGTCGACCTGGATGTTCACATCCTGGTGTCCGCACGGCTATCGGCGCGAGCTCAGCGCACGATGACGTAGGTTCCCGCCGCATCGCGCACGACGCGCAGGCGCGCGGCGCCCTGCGGCGGCTCGAATTCGAGCGTCTGCCGCGCGCCGCCGAGCAGGCGCAGCTCGAGGCTCTTGATGCGCTCTTCGCCCGGCAGCGCGAGCAGCAGCTCCTCCGCGCACTGCCCGTAGTACGAGGGCTGCGCGGTCGCCTCGCGCAGCACCTGCTTGCCCGAGGCGTAGGTGGCGACGACCTGCGTGCCGCGCGCCAGCCCCGTCACGACCAGCGCGGCGCCCGTGCTCTCGTTGCGCAGCGCGCGCAGCCGGTCGTTGCACTGCAGGATCAACAGATCCGGCCGCCCGTCGCCGTCGAGGTCGCCGCTGTAGGCGCCGCGCCCGGCCAGCGGCTCGTGCGCGAGCGGGAACGCGTCCGGCCCCAGCAGGCGGTAGCGACCGCGCGCGTGCTGCTCGAACAGGTTCGGCCGCTGCCGGTAGGTCTTGGCGTCCTGGTACTTCTCGATGTTGTCGATGATGTGGCCGTTGGCGACGAACAGGTCGAGATCGAGGTCGAGGTCGAAGTCCTCCCACAGCACGCCGAAGCCGACAGGCGCGCGGCTGGGCCCTTCGATGCCGGCGCGCAGCGTCGCATCCGCGTAGAGCCCGTTGCCGTCGTTGCGGTACAGCGTGTCGGACTCCTCGTCGAAATTCGTCACGATCAGGTCGAGGTCGAGGTCGCCGTCGTAGTCGCCGCTGGCGGTGCCCATGCTCGCCTCGGTCGAGCCGCTGCCGTCGACGCCCGTTCCCGAGCGCGCGGTGCGGTCCTCGAAGCGCCCGCCCTGGTTGACCCAGTACTTGTTCTCGACCGAGTCGTGCGCGACGTACACGTCGAGATCGCCGTCGCCGTCCCAGTCGCCGGCGATCGCGCCGAGCGCCTTGCCGGGCTGACCGTCGATGCCGACGGCGGCCGTCGCGTCCGTGAAGCGGAGCTCTCCGTCGTTGCGCCACACGCGATCCTGCTCGGGCGGGTACTGGTCGGGGTGGCAGTACATGCGCATGCCCGGCTCGCGGCGGCCGCAGAACGGCGGGTTGGCGAGGTCGAGCTTCAGGTACCCGCACACCCACAGGTCGAGGTCGCCGTCGTTCTCCAGGTCGAACAGCAGCGCGGCCGATTTCCAGTGCGCGCCGCTGATGCCGCTGGCGGCGGTGCGATCCTCGAACTTGGCGCTGCCGAGGTTCTTCAGCAGCGCGTCGGGGCCGAGGTTGGCGACGAAGATCTCGGGCAGGCCGTCGCCGTCCAGGTCACCGGCCGCGGCACCCTGCCCGTAGCCGCGATCGTCGGCGCCGCTGCCGGCGCTGACGTTGCGGAACAGCGGCACGCCGCTGGGGCGCGTGGGGCCGGCGCGACCGCTGACGAAGAGCTGGTTGCCGGGCAGGTCGCTGGTGCGCACGGCCAGCGCGCCGATCGGCAGCGGACCGCTCTGCACGCAGTAGACGTCCTGGTCGCCATCGCCCTCGGCATCGAAGATCAGCGCCGCCCCGCCCATCGTCTCGGGCAGGTGCTTGTCGCTGGTCGCGCCGTTGTCGTGCCGGAAGGAGAGGCCCCATTCGGCGGTCGTCTCGCGCAACC
The DNA here is from genome assembly GCA_016872755.1 of Planctomycetota bacterium. GTDB lineage: Bacteria > Planctomycetota > UBA1135 > UBA1135 > GW928-bin9. Next base: position 15,609 of record VGZE01000032.1, on the reverse strand, counting down.
ACGGGGCGGGCGGCGCGGCCGCGGACTGCAGCAGCGCGAGCAGCACGGCAGGTGCGCTCATCGATTCCCTCCCGCGGGTTGCGAGGCAGCACCGCCGAGCTTGGCCAGCCGCGCCTGGATCTGCGCGTCGTTCGGGCGGAGCGCGAGCGCGCGCCGGTAGGCGGCCGCTGCTTCGGCGCCGCGGCCGGCCTTCGCGAGCAGATCGCCCGCGCGAACCGGCAGGCGCACATCGCTCACGCGCTGTTCGGCGGCGGTGAGCAGTTCCAGCGCGCCCGCGAGGTCCGCCAGGTCCTCCGCCAGGCAGCGCGCGGCGCGCAGCGCGATCGGCACGAGTTGCTCGCGCTGCGCGAGGGCGAGCGCGTCGCGGTAGGACGCCATCGCGCGCGCGTGCCGGCCGAGCTCGCGCTCGACGTCGCCGATCGCCGCGTGGTTGGGCGCCGAGAGCGGCTCGAGCGCGAGGCTCTGTTGCGCGAACTGCAGGCGGTCCAGCAGCGGCAGCAGCTTGCGGTGGCGCTCCAAGAGCTCGAGCCCGCGCGCCTCCTCGCCGCAGCGCAGCAGCGACTGGCCGAGGCCGAAGAGCGCCTGCGCGTCGAGCGGGTCGGCGGTCCAGGCATCTTCGAAGCACGGGCGCGCCTCCTGCCAGCGGCCGTCGCGGGCGAAGGCGCGGCCCTGCTGGCAGCGCACGGCCGGATCCTGCGCGCCGCGCAGTTGTGCCGCGCGGGCCAGCGCCGCGTCGGCCTCGTCGAAGCGCTCCAGCGCCTCGAGCGCGTCGACGATCCACAGGCAGTGCTCGGGATCGGCGGGATCGAGTCGCGGCAATGCCTCCGCGTAGCGGTGCGAGCGATAGTAGAGCTCGGCGCGCAGCTTGTCCCAGGCGGGTCCCAGGCCGTCGAGGTGCTTCAGCGCCGCTTCGTAGTGCAGCAATTCCAGCTCCCAGCGCGCCAACTGCACGCGCGCCTCGCTGCTCGTTCCGGCTTCGCGTTCCAGCAATGCGACCGCCTCGACGCGCCGCCCGGTTTTCCACAGCTCCAGCGGCGTCAGGGCCGGCGCCGATTGCGTGAGCGAGAACAGGAGCGCGGCGAGCATCCTCACATTCTAGGCCGCGGCCGGGTCAACCACCGCACCACAGCGCGCGCAACTCGCGCGCCAGCCACGCCGCGACCAGCCGATGGCAGGTCGCATTGGGGTGCCGGTCGTGCTGATGCGCCTGCAGGGCGCGCGCGTCCTGTCCGAGCAGCGGCGGCAACAGATCGGTGAACGGGATCCCGAGCTGCTCGCACTCGCCGCGCAGCTTCGCCGTCGGGAAGTGGTACGGGTAGCCGGGGCCGAGCTTCGTCAGCGTCGGGTACATCACCACGTGCGCGGTGAAGCCGTGCCGCGCGCCGAGCCGCTTCAGCTGCTCGAGCGATTCCCGGATCAGCGTCCGTCCGGGCGTGCCGTCCATCCAGTCGCGCTTGAAGGAGCCCTCGAGGATGCCCGACTGCAGCGCGCCGTGCGCGCGGTTGGCCGCGAAATCGACCAGCACCGAAATGCGGCGCAGGCGGTTCATCGAGCGGATCCGCCAATCGGCCTTTTCCAGGGCCTGCTCCTCCCACACGCCGCTGCGCAGGCCCAGCCGCCGCATCCAGCTCGCCTGCCAGGAGAGTTCCGCGTCTTCCGCCACGCCCCAGCCCGAGGCATCGGTGACCGTCGCGACGAGCAGCACGACATCCGGGGCGAAGGCCAGCGCGCGGTGCTCGAGCAGCGCGACCTCCTGCCGCGTGTTGTACGCGTAGACGCCGAAATTCAGGACCTCGACCGTCTGGCCGGCGCAGACCTCGCGCAGCTCGCGCTCGAGTTGCTTGGGCAGCGAGTCCTTGAGGTCCACGCCGGTGCCGTAGGTGACGGAGTCGCCCAGCAGCACGACCCGGCGCACGCCGGCGGGCTTCTCGTGCGCGTACTCGCGGTCGCGGAATCCCAGCGCGTTCACGCGGTACAGCACGCGCCGATCCTCGGCGGCATCGCGGCCTGGGTAGAGCACCTCGCCCTGCGCATTGGGGATCAGGCGCTTTTCCAGCCCGGGTGCCTCCGCCTCGGAAACGTCTTCCAGGAGCGGGAGGAAGTTGTCGGGCCCGCGCGCCGGCAGCCGCAGGCCCGCCGCGCGCATGACGAGCTCGACGAGCAGCAGGGCGACCAGCAGCGCCGCCGCGAAGCGCAGCGCCAGCTTCAGCGCGCGTCTCATGCGCGCCCTGCGCACGCGTTGGCCGCGGTCCATTGCATGCGCTAAAGTTAATGCGTGAACAGCGCACCCGCGAGCCCCAAGCAGTCGAAGGGCGGAACCCGCAGCTTCCTGATCATGGTGATCGTGCTGTTCGCCGTGATCGGAGCGCTGCTGCTGGGGATGCTGTACTTCCTCGACGACGGCTCGCTGCAGTTCAACTACGACGGCTTCGGCAACTAGCCGCCCGGCAACGCTCCCGTGCGCAAGAAGCTCCTGCTGCTGCTCGGCGCGCTCGCGGCGGCCGTGGCGCTGCTCGCCGTGGTCGAGCTCGTGCTGCGCGGGCTCGGCGTGGGCGGCTTCGACCCGTCGCGCGACTCGCGCCTCAAGTACCAGCAGGTCGTCCAGCCGCTGTTCCGCCCGGCGCGCCTGGCCGACGGGCGCGAGGTGCTCGCGACGAACGACCCGCGCCTCGCGTACCAGTGGATCGAGCCGCGCAAGCCGGCCGGGTTGCTGCGCGTGCTCGTGTTCGGCGAGTCGGCCATCGCGGGGCTGGGATTCAGCCCCAATGTCACGCCCGTGCGCGAGCTCGAGCGCCAGCTGCGCGCGGCCTGTCCCGAGCGCGCGTTCGAGATCGTCAATCTCGGCATCGTCGCGCTGCCGTCCAAGCAGGTGCGCAAGCTGGTCGAGGAGGCGGTCGCGAGCTACGCGCCCGACGCAGTCGTGATCTACTGCGGCAACAACGAATTCCTCGAGATCCACGCCGAGAAGTACGCCGAGCACATCGCCGGCCCGGCCCAGCGCCTGACGCGCGCGCTCTCGCGCTCGCACCTCTACGGCGTGCTGCGCGGCGCGCGCCGCCCGTCGGGAAGCGCGCAGGTCTCGACGGCCGACGTGGCCGGCAACGATCAGCGCGTGTCGGAGGCACGCATGGTCGAGCACGTCGAGGTCGAGCCCGACGAGCGGCGCCAGATCATCGGCTGGCACGAGCAGAACCTGCGCGCGATGGTCGAGGCCTGCGCGGCGGCGCGCGTGCCGTGCGTGCTCGCCGCGGTGGCCGTCAACTGGGAGTGGCAGGGCCGCACCGATCCGCCGGCCGCCTGGATCGAGAGCTACATCGACGGACAGGCCGGCGAGGCCGGCCTGCGCGCGGCGCTGCCGCGCTTGCAAGCCGAACTCGCCGCGAGCGAGCCGAAGCAGCTCTATCGCGTGCACTGGAAGCTCGCCGAGGTGCAGCGGCGCCTGGGCGACTGGCCCGCGGCCGTGGCGAGCTACCGCGCCTCGCTGGAGGCCGACCCGCACCTGCGCCGCTGCCGGGACGAAATGAACGCGGGCGCGCGGCGCGCGGCCGCGGCGGACGCGGTGTTCCTGGACACGCCGGCCGAGCTGGCCGCGCTCGACGAGCACGGGCTGGTCGGTTTCGCCGACTTCTACGACTACGTGCACTTCACGCCGCGCGGCGCCGCGCGCACGGCCTGGCTCGTCTACCGCGAGCTCGAACGGCTGCGCCTGTTCGAGCCGCGCGCCGGGCACGACGCGCGCGCGTTCCTGGCCGCGCGCGAGGCGGCCTGCGCGGCGCTGGAGCGCGATCCGTACGCGGTGGGGGGGTTCCTCGGCATCGGCGCGTCGCGCGAGCGGATCGCGGAGCGCGACCTGTGGAAGTACGAGGCCTTCCTGAAGGAACTCGATGCGCAGCTCGGGCGCGACCCGCGCGACTTCGATGCGCTGGTGTGGCGCGGCAACGCGCGCTTCTTCCAGCGCGACGGGCTGGCGGGCGCGCGGGCCGACTACGAGGCGGCGCTCTCCGTGCGCGACGAGCCGAGCGTGCGCGACAACCTCGCGCGGCTGCTCGGCGAACGGCGGCTCTGAGCTCTCAGCGCTTCGCCGGGACCTGGTGTAGGATCGAGGGCCGGGCATGTCACGCACTCCACTCTTGCGCCGCCTGAGACTGCTCGCCGCCCGCGCGGAAGCCGCGCGCGTGCTCGGCATCCCGGTCCAAGCGTTCGACGAACGCCCGCGCGCGCTCGTCACGCGCCGCGAACTGGTGCGCGGCGCCGCCGCGGCCGCGGCGTTCGCGGCGCTGGGTTCAGCGAAGCTGGGTCCGGCCGCGTGGGGGCAGGCGAAGTCGCAGACCGGCGCGTCCGGGCTCGCGATCGTCGGTGCGGGGTTGGCGGGCCTCGCCGCCGCGCGCAGGCTGCGGCAGAAGGGCTGGATCGTCCCGGTATACGAGGCGAGTTCGCGCGTCGGAGGCCGGATCTACACGGATGCGAAGTCGTTCGTGTCGAGCGGTCAGCGCGTCGAGCGCGGCGGCGAGCTGATCGACACGGGTCACAAGCGGATGCGCAAGCTGGTCAAGCAGCTCGGCCTGGAACTCGACGACCTGCTCGCGGCCGAGCCGCCCGGCACGCAGCCGTTCGCGCAGTTCGACGGCGGTGACTACTCGTTCGACGCGGCCGAGCAGGACTTCGCAGCGCTGTATCCGAAGTTGCACAAGGACGTGGTGAAGGCCGGGTATCCGACCACGTACACGTCGTCGAAGCCGCACGGAGCCTGGCTCGACTCGCTCTCGATCGAAGAGTGGATCGAGCTGCGCGTGCCCGGCGGCAATGCGGCGCCGCTCGGCAAGCTGCTGTCGGTCGCTTACGACATCGAGTACGGAGCGCCGGTGAGCGAGCAGAGCGCGTTGAACCTGATCTACCTGCTCGGCTTCGGCGCGACTCCCAACGGCTTTGCGCTCTTCGGCGAGTCGGACGAGCGCTTCCGCGTGCGCGGCGGCAACGAGCAGGTCGTGCAGCAGCTCGCCGCACTGCTGCCGGGACAGATTCGGCTCGGCCACCGGCTCGTCGCGGCACAGACCCTCGCCGACGGCCGTACGCGGCTGAGCTTCGACACCGACGCCGGCCCCGTCGAGCAGGTTTGCGAGCGCGTGATCCTGGCGCTGCCCTTTGCGGTGTTGCGCGCGAGCGTCGACATCGCCGGGCTCGAGCTCGCGCCGAAGAAGCGCCAGGCGATCGAGCAGCAGGGGATGGGCACGAACGCGAAGCTGCACGTGCAGTTCGTCGATCGCCATTGGTACGGGTTGGGCTCGAACGGCGAGTGCTTCGGCGACACCGGCTTCCAGAACACGTGGGAGGAGACGCGCGCGCAGGCGGGCGTCGAGGGGATCCTGAACAACTTCCTCGGCTCGAACGGGCCGGCGCTGGCGAACCTGCCGTCGGAGGGCGGCGCGGAGAACTTCCTGCCGCAGATCGAGCCGCTGCTGCCCGGCATCACGGGCAAGTGGAACGGGCTGGCGAGCATCGACTACTGGCCGGGCTCGCCGCACCAGCTCGGCTCGTATTCGTTCTGGAAAGTCGGCCAGTACACGGGCTTCGCCGGGGTCGAGGCCGAGGTCGAGGGCCGTGTGCACTTCGCCGGCGAGCACACCTCGATCGACTTCCAGGGCTACATGGAGGGCGCGCTCGAGTCGGGCCTGCGCGCGGCGGCGGAAGTGCTGGCGGCGGGCTAGCCGGAGCGGCGCGCAGGGAATCCCCGTTTTTCCCGCCACCGCCGCGCGCGCCGCGCATCCAGCGGGGACGCGCGAGGCACGATGAACGTCCGGGCACCCGCACTACTTGCCGAACAGGTCCTTGAGGCCGTCGCCGAGGTCCTTGGCCTTGTCGCCGATCGTCTTTCCGGCATCCTGCAGGCCTTGCAGTCCCTGCTTGCCGAGGTCTCCGAGCTTCGAGAGCCCCTGCTTCAGGTCCTTGGCGACGTCCGCGGGAATCAGCTTGCCGCCGTTGGCGATCGAGCTGGTGAGCAGTTCGCCGACCAGTCGCTCGAACACCTGGGCGAGGGTCGCAGAGTGGTTCTGCGTGCCGACATCGTTCAGCTCCAGCGTCGGCAGCGTGATCGTCGACGCGGGGACCACGGGCAGCAGACCCAGGCGCGCCTTGACGTCCGACAGCACCAGCTTGCGGATCACCAAGTTCTTGGACTTGCCGGCCGCCTCGTCCTGCGCGGCGGGCTTGCCGGACAGTTTCTGCAGATTGGCGAGGATCACGTCGTAATTGGCGCGGCCGTCCTTGCGCTCGAGATCGATCGTCACGCCGCGGATCTCCACGCGGTCGATCTCGATCGTGTCTCCGAGCAGCTTGGAGAATCCGACGCTGGTGCTCGCCTCGGACAGGTTCAGGAAGTGCGGCTCGTCGAAGCCGGGCGGGTTGTCGACTTCCAGATCGCCGAGCGCGAACTCACCGCTGAACAGGCCGATGCTGGTCGACCCAACCCGCGTCGGCACTCCCAGCGCATAGCTGCCGCCAGTCTCGATGGCCTTGGCCGCGGCTCGATCGACGAGGAACAGCCCGAGCAGTCCGAGCAGCGCCAGGACCGCAAGAGCGATGATCAGCACGCGCAGCGCACCACCTCGACGCATGGGACTCGGTCGCATGCCCCGATGCTCGGCGCGCGGGGCGCCTGCGTCAAGGCCGTGCGCCGCCGCGGGCGGTCCCATCGTCCCGCGGCGCCCGTGGGGCGTCCTCTTCCCGCTCCGGCGCGCTTCGGGCGAGCCCGTTCCGCTGCGACGCACTTGGGGCGACCCCGTTCCCCTGCGGCGGACGGTCGAGTACAAGAAAGTCGTCGCGCGCGGGATTCCGCGCGCTCCAACCGCTGGGTGCCGCGCCCGCCCCTACAGGAGGCTTGAATGTCGATGTCGTTCCTGCGTCGTTCTCCTCGCTCGTTCCGCGCGTTCGTGCTTGCCGCGCTGGCCTGTTGGCCGCTGCCCGGCGGCGCGCCATCCTTTGCCGCGGCGCAGGCGCCCGCCGCCTCCGGCGGTCACTCGCTGTCGCACTACTACAACGGGCGCCAGCGCTACGAGTGCACGCTCGATCCGACGCAGCTCTCGGTGCAGGCGCGGCCCGGCACGAGCGCGGCGGAACTGCGCGCGGCGCTGGCCGAGTATCCCGAGTTGGATCCGATCGCGCTGGCCGCTGCCCCGGTTTCGGAGCAGGGCTGGATGGCGGCCCCGCTGCGCGCGGGGACGCCCGCGCCGACGGTGCTCGCGCTCGCGCGCGCGATCGAGTCCGACGCGCGCTTCGAGTTCGCCCAGCCGGCACTGCTGCGCACCGGCGAGTGGCTCGGCCTGACCCGACGCCTGCTCGTTTCGGCCGCCAAGCACGCGACCGCGGCCGAGCTGCAGGCGTTGTTCGCGCGGCATGCCCTCGTGATCGTCGAGCCGATCGTCTACGTCGATCAGGGCTACCTGCTCGAGCTGCCGCTCGGCGCGCCGGCCAATTCGCTGGAAGTGTCGGCCGCGCTGATGGAGAGCGGCAGCTTCGAGTGGAGCCTGCCCGAGTTCGTGCAGCAGCGCGAGTTGCGCTACACGCCGAACGACCCGAACTACGCCAGCCAGTGGCACCTGCACGCGACCGGGCAGGGCGGTTCGAAGGTCGATGCGGACGTCGATGCACCCGAGGCCTGGGACCTGCAGAAGGGCTCGACCTCGATCGTCGTCGCGATCATCGACGGCGGCATCGAGTCCACGCACGAGGATCTGTCGGCCAATGCGGTGGCCGGTTGGGATTTCCTGGGCAATGACAGCTCGCCGCTGCCGTCGGGCAGCGGCGACAACCATGGCACGGCCTGCGCGGGCGTCGCCGTCGCGCGTCAGGACAATGCCAAGGGCGTCAGCGGGATCGCGCCCAACTGCAAGCTGATGCCGATTCGCCTCGTCGGCACCGGCATGACCAACACGCTGGAAGGCAATGCGATCGCGTGGGCGAAGAACAACGGCGCGGCGATCATGTCCAACTCGTGGGGCCCCCCCGACGGCACCGGCGCGAACTACCCGCTGCCGGCCAACGTCAAGGCGGCCATCGACGACGCGGTCGCGAACGGCCGCGGTGGCAAGGGTTGCCTGATCTTCTGGGCGTCCGGCAACGGGAACGAATCCGTCGAACTGGACGGCTACGCGAAGTACTCGGGCGTGATCGCGGTGGGTGCCTCGACCGATCAGGACAAGCGCGCCTCCTACTCCGACTACGGTCCGTCGCTCGACGTGTGCGCGCCGTCCAACGGCGGTTTCACGACCGGCATCTGGACCACCGACCGCACGGGGACGGCCGGCTACTCGTCGACCAACTACGCGAACAACTTCGGCGGCACGAGCTCGGCCTGTCCGCTCGCCGCGGGCGTGATGGCCCTGGTGGTGTCGCAGAACCCGGCGCTGACCTGGCAGCAGGCCTACAACGCGTTGACCTCGACCGCGGACAAGATCGACACGGCGGGCGGCGGCTACGTGAACGGCTTCTCGAATCTGTACGGCTACGGCAAGGTCAATGCGCGGGCGGCGGTCGTCGCGGCCGGCGGCGGCGGCGGTTCTAGCGGCATCACGATCAACGCGACCGATGTGCCGAAGAGCATTCCGGACAACAATCCGACCGGCGTGACCTCGACGCTGAACCTGTCGACCTTCACCGGCACGGTCACCGAGGTCGACGTCTCCGTCTCGATCACGCACACGTACAAGGGCGACCTGCGCGTCTCGTTGATCGCGCCCGACGGCACGACCGTCATCCTGCACAGCCAGAGCGGCGGCAGCGCCGACAACATCAACACCACCTACGACTCGCTGACCGCGCCGGCCCAGCCGCTCTCGGCCTTCGTCGGGAAGGTGGCCAACGGCGCATGGCGGCTCCTGGTGCAGGACCTCGCCGCGCAGGATGTCGGCACGCTCACCGCCTGGTCGCTGACCATGAAGGCCGGAGGGGGCGGCGGTCCGACCACGACGAACAAGAGCTCAACCGACGTGCCCAAGGCGATTCCCGACAACAATGCGACCGGCGTCAGCTCGGTGCTGCCGGTCAGCGGGCTGGCGGGGGCGCTGACCGACGCGAACGTGTCCGTCGCGATCACGCACCCGTACAAGGGGGACCTGCGGGTCACGCTGATCCACCCCGACGGCACGCAGGTGATCCTGCACAATCAGAGCGGCGGCAGCGCCGACAACATCAGCACGACCTACGACACGTTGACGGCCCCGGCCCAGAGCCTGTCGGTGCTGAACGGGAAGACTCCCAACGGCACCTGGCAGCTGCGGGTGCATGACCTGGCGGCCCAGGACATCGGCACCCTGACCGCCTGGTCCCTCGAGCTGAAGCACCAGTAGTCGTCGTCGGGGGTGCGGCCTTCCGCCGCGCGTTTCCAGTCCGGCGCCCGCGGCCTTGATCGCCTGTCGCGGGCGCCGTACACTCTTCGGCCCGAATTCCCGCCAGCCCCCGATCCCCAACCATGGCACGCGTCTGCGAGATCTGTTCCAAGCGCACTCGAACCGGCATGTCGATCGCCCGACGCGGTCTTGCCAAGCGCGACGGCGGCGTCGGCTTGAAGACGACCGGCCACAACAAGCGCAAGTTCCTGCCTAATTTGCAGCGCATCCGGGCGATCGTGGACGGCAAGGCCAAGCGCCTCACGGTCTGCACGCGCTGCATCAAGAGCGGCCGCGTGATCAAGCCGCTCTATGCGGCCGCCGCGGCTTCCCGCGCCGCCGGTTAGCCGGCTCGAGCAAGGACTCGCGGCGGGGCTCGATGGCCGCCGAACACGTCCGCGCAGCACACCGGACAACGTCGCGCGTCGGCTCCGCGAACAGCGCGAGCCGGCGCGCGATTGCTTGCACGCACAAAAAAAATCCGAGATCACGGGAAAGATCTCGTCGGTGCATGCCGATGGCTGCCTGTGATGTCGTGGTGAGGACACCATTCCGGTGTCCCCCTAACGCCGGAATCATCCGGCACCTCAAGGAGTCAGATCATGGCCAAGAAGGGCAAGAAGAAGGCAGCGAAGAAGGGCAAGAAGAAGGCCGGCAAGCGCAAGTAGTTGCGCCCCTAGCCTCATCCCCTTCGCACCGCCGAATCCATGAACAAGAGTGACTTGGTCGATCACGTAGCTGGTGAGCTGGGCCTGTCCCGGCTCTCCGCGACGCGATTGGTCGAGGTCGTCTTGCAGGGCATTCGGCGGGGTCTCAGCCAAGATCAGAGCGTGATGCTGTCGGGCTTCGGCACTTTCGTGATGAAGCCTCGCAAAGCGCGCATCGTCCGCAATCCTCAAACCGGCGATCCCATCGCCATTGCTCCCGGTCACCGAGTAGGTTTCCGCATGGGCAAGGGGCTGCGCGAATTGGTGTGAAATCCTGATCCGAAGCGGACCTGTGCCCCCCGGGGCGCGGTCCCAGCCGAGGCCACTTCTGCGAACCGGCCGCCCCGCGCTCGACGCGGGGCGGCCTTTTTTCTTGTCGCCGGCTCGACGTCCGGGCGGCGCTGGGCGAGACTCGATGGGCCTTCTCCGGTCGTCGGTCCTCCCACTCGAGCCGCTTTCCCCATGTCCGACCCCGCCCCCCGGCGCTTCGTCGCCGGGATTTCCAGCGTCGTTTCGTTTTCGCTCGTGGTCGCCTCCGCGGCGGCACAGGCACCCCCGGGCTACTACAACGGAGTGGATGTCTCGAGCGCAGCAGCATTGCGCTCGACCCTGCACGCGATCATCGACGATCACGTGCGCTACCCGTACAGCTCGACCAGCGCCACCGACACGTGGAACGTGCTCGAGCTCGCGGACGAGAACCCGGGCAACCCGTCCGCAGTACTCGACATCTACAAGAACGCCAGCTACGCGAAGGTCGGTGCCGGCAACCCCAACTACGATCGGGAGCACACCTGGCCGAACTCGTACGGCTTCCCGGTCGACAATGCATCGAACTACCCGTACACCGACTGTCACGGCTTGATGCTCGCCGACGGCGGTTACAACTCCTCGCGCGGCAACAAACCGTACCGGCCCTGCCCCACCGGCTGCATCGAGAAGGTCACCGACGTCAACGACGGAGCCGGCGGGGGCAGCGGCGTCTATCCGGGCAATTCGAACTGGTCGTCGGGACTGACCGGCGCGGCGGGCGCCTGGGAGACCTGGATCGGTCGTCGCGGTGATGTGGCGCGCGCGGTGCTGTACTTCGACTTGCGCTACGAGGGGGGCACGCACGGGGTGACCGGCGCCGCCGAGCCCGATCTGCGCGTGACCGACGACCAGGCGCTGATCGCGGCGAGCAATACCGGAGTCAACGAGAGCGTTGCGTACATGGGCATGCTGTCGACGCTGCTCGCCTGGCATGCGCAGGATCCGGTCGACGCGCGCGAGATGGCGCGCAATGACACCGTGTACCTGTTCCAGGGCAATCGCAACCCGTTCATCGATCACCCCGAGTGGGTCTACGTGCTGCACGCGCAGCCGCCGCAGCTCTCCGGCGGCCCGACCACGATCAACCTCATCAGCGGCGGTTCGCAGGCGCTCGCGCTCGCCGCCGGGCCCGCGCACGGCGGCCAGCTCTACTTCATCGCCGGCACGACCGAGGGCACCTCGCCCGGCTTCGCCTTCGGCGGGGTGCACATCCCGCTGAATCCGGTCGGCGCCTACTTCTCACTGACGTTGTCCGGGCCGGGCGCGCTGCTGTCCCCGCACCTGGGCTTCCTCGACGCGCTGGGGAACGCCACCGCCGCCTTCAGCCTGCCCGCCGGGACCTCCAGCACGCTGGCTGGGATCACGGTGCACCATGCCTACGTGACGCTCGACGGGAGCCTCAACCTCGACGGCGTCAGCAATGCCCATCCGGTCCTGCTGACGAGCACGAGCGGCGTTCCGCGCCTCGTGATCAACGAGGTCGATTACGACCAGCCTTCGACCGACACGGCCGAATTCGTCGAGATCCACAACGCGGGGGATGCACCGCAGGATCTGACCAACGTCGTGCTCGAGTTCTGGAACGGCGCCGACAGCACGATCTACCGCACCGTGAATCTCGCTTCGGCCGGCCCCAGCCTCGCTCCGGGCGGCTACCTCGTCGTGCGCGCCGCGGCCGTCGCGCTGCCGCCCGGCGTGCTCTTCATCAACTTCGCTGCCGCTCAGGACAGCATCCAGAACGGCGCTCCGGACGGCTTGCTGCTGCGCGACGGAGCGACCCTGCTGGATTCGATGAGCTACGAGGGCACCTTCGGCGGGATCAACGAAGGCGCCGGGCACGCAGGCACGGACGCCTCGACCAGCGTGCAGGTCTTGGCACGCACACCCAACGGAACCGACACGAACGACAACGCGGCCGACTTCGCGGTCGCGACCACGCTGACGCCGGGCGCGGCGAACCCTTAGGGCCGCGCGGCGCTCAGGCGCCGAGCTTGGCGCGTTCGGCGGCGATCGCGTCGTTCTCGATCTTGGGGAACAGGCCCCCGAGCACACCGAGCTTCTGCCCGGCCGGCAGCGTGCGCCACGCCCCCGGCCGCGGCGCAGCCGGCCAGCCGGCCTGTGCGACGCGACCGTTGCACCCGAGCTGTTCCCACAGCGCCTGCGCCTTGAGCGGCGTGAACGGCGCCAGCCAGCGCGCGATCAGCGCCAGGTACTGGCAGCACGTGTCGAGCACGGCTCCCGCGCGCGCCGGGTCCGTCTTGCGCAGCGCCCACGGCGCGAGCCGGTCGATGTAGACATTGGCGGCCACCGCATTGGCGAGCAGCGTCTCGGCCGCGCGCCGGAAGCGGAACTCGCGCACGTGCTCGCCGGGATCCCCGATCGCCCCGCACTCCGAGAGCAGCACGCGGTCGAGCTCGGCCGCGTGCTCGTCCGGCGTACCCGGCAGCCGCGCTTCGTAGTTCTTCTCCAGGAAGCGCAGCACGCGCGAGGCCAGGTTGCCGATCTTGTCGGCGAGCTGGCTGTTGTTGCAGGCCTGGAATTCGTCCCAGCGCCACTCACTGTCCGCGCTCTCGGGCATCGACAGCACGAGGTAGAAGCGCGCGCTCTCGGCGTCGAAGCGCTCGGCGAAGTCGAGCGGCGGGATCGTCCAGCGCTGCGAGGTCGAGAACTTCCTGCCCTCGAGGTTGTAGAACTCGTTCGCCGGCACCTGCCATGGCAGCACGTAGCCCTCGCCGACGCCGAACAGCATCGACGGGAAGACCAGGCAGTGGAACGGGATGTTGTCCTTGCCGATGAAGTGCACGAGGCGCGTGTCGGGCTCGCACCACCAGCGTTTCCAGGCCTCGGGCTCGCCGCGCGCCGCGGCCCATTCGCGCGTGAAGCTCACGTACCCGATCGGCGCGTCGAACCACACGTACAGCACCTTGCCGGTCTCGCCGCCCGCGCGGTCGGCGGGCAGCGGCACGCCCCAGCTCATGTCGCGCGTGATCGGGCGCGGCTCGATCTCGGCGAGTTGGTTGCCGATGTAACCCTTGACGTTCTGCTTCCACGGATGGCCGGCGAACCACGCGCCGATGTGCGCGTCGCGCAGCTTCGGCAGGTCCAGGTACCAGTGGCGCGTCGAGCGGCGCTCGGGCGCCGAGCCGCAGACCTTGCAGCGCGGGTCCTTCAGCTTGAGCGGGTCGAGCCACGACGCGCACTTGGGGCACTCGTCGCCGCGCGCCTTCTCGTGGCCGCAGACGTAGCAGGTGCCCTCGACGTAGCGATCGGCGAGGTAGCGCGGGCAGCGCGTGCAGTAGAGCTGCTCCTGGACCTTCTGCGCGAGGAAGCCGCGCTCGTCGAGGCGCGCGAAGAAGTGCTGCGAGAGCTCGGCATGCGGCGGCGAGACGCTGGTGCCCGACCAGACGTCGAACTCGATGCCGTAGCGGTCGAAGGTGCGCTTGATCTCGTCGCGCCAGTGCGCGACGTACTCGGCGTAGGGCTTGCGCTCGGCTTCGGCGTTGACGGTGATCGCGACGCCGTGCTCGTCGGTGCCGCACACGTACAGGACTTCCTCGCCCTGCATGCGCAGCGTGCGCACGTAGACGTCGGCGGGCAGGTAGGCCCCGGTGATGTGGCCGAAGTGGATCGGCCCGTTCGCGTAGGGGAGCGCGCTGGTGACGAGGTAGCGGGGCATGCGGAAGGCAGAGCCTACGCGGGGCGCGCGGCATCAGCCACCGACTGGCTTCCGACCACCTCGCGCACCGGGATCACCAGGCGCCGTTTCTTCATCCAGCGCACGGCGAACAGGTCCTTGGTCGCCTTGAACGCGCGGTTCCACACGCCGTACTTGCTCGTGCCCCGGGTCCGAGGATGGTGCGACACGCCGTGCTCGATCACGCTGAAGCCGTGATAGCGCAGCAGCGTCGGCAGGAAGCGGTGCATGCCCTCGAACAGCGGGATCGAGCGGATCGCCTCGGCGCGGAAGAGCTTGAGCGAGCAGCCCGTGTCGCGGATCTGGTCCTGCGAGATCCAGTTGCGCACGCGATTGGCGAGTTTCGAGCTCGCGCGCCGCACGAATCTTCGACCACGCGCTCGTCTGCCGAGAGCAACGGCGGTACGAAACGCGGGCGGCGCCGAAGTCGCTACGGTGCGACCCTGAAGTCGAAGAATCAGTCGCGGAACGGATGTTCGGGCTGGGGAGGGGCAGGCGTGGGCGAGTACGGCGGGCGTGGCGAGCGGCGGTTGCAGCGACGATGGCTCGCGCGGCTCCTGCCGCTGATCGCGGTGGCGGGCTGCGCACCAGGACCACGTCTGGTCCTACGACTTCGTCGCGGCACGCACGCACGACGGGCGACCGCTGCGGATGCTGACGCTGGTGGACGAGTACACGCGGGAGTGCTTGGCGATCGATGTCGAGCGCCGACTCTCGAGCGAGGACGTGATGGCGCGGCTGACCGAGCTCTTCGTCTTCCGCGGCATCCCGGAGCACATCCGCTCCGACAACGGGAGTGAATTCACGGCGACGGCGGTGCGGGAGTGGCTCGGACGCCTGGGCGTGAAGACGCTCTGCATCGAGCCCGGAAGCCCGTGGGAGAACGGCTACTGCGAGAGCTTCAACGGCAAGCTGCGCGACGAACTGCTGAACGGCGAGATCTTCGAGACGCTCAAGGAGGCCAAGGTCGTCATCGAAGATTGGCGGCGGCACTACAACGAGGTCAGACCGCACAGCGCGCTGGGCTACGTCCCACCGGCGCCACCGGCGAAGCTGCCAGCGGGGCCCGTCGTCGCTCCGCTCCTCCGGGCCCCGCTGCCTTCACTCGTCCCGGGGAGTACAAGGAGTACAACTTGAGGCGTGGTACAACGATCGGGGGCAGGTCAGCTGCTGCGCGCCGCGTGAGCGGCGGCGATTACGACGACTCAGGTGTCCAAGAAGCCGGGTCCGCTACAGTTTCGGCGCGCCCCGGTGAGAAGTTGTCCCGCCGATCGGTCTAGGGATAGCGGCCCTTTTCCCGTCGGAGGCGCTCGCCATGCTCCCTTCCTCGCTGAGGCTCGGTTCGTTCCTTGTCGGTGCGCTGGGCGCGCCATGCTCGCCGCGCCGCTAGCTCTATTCTCTTGCCCCACGAAGCCGATTGTCGAGCACTGGAGATTCGACATGAAACGAATCATTCGACTCGCAGGCACATTCGTCCTCGCGGGAGCCACGGCGCCAGCCGCGCCGGGCCAAGCGA
>VGZE01000031.1 GCA_016872755.1 Planctomycetota bacterium | reverse complement strand
CAATGCAGCAATCTGGTCACGAAGTGTCTGAACCTCTGACTCGTCCGGCTTGCCTCGATACATCGTGAGGTATGAGGCAATCTGAACCGGCGAAAAATCGTAGGCATCCACGCCACAGCACTCAGCTACACAAATAGTCTGGCATCGAGCAATCAGGTTTGCGAGTGGCGGCTCAAGCTTCATGGCACTGCCTAACGCTCAGGTTAAGGGGCGGCCCCGCGAAGCGGGGACGTCCCCTTGAACCGCTTGTTGGGCGACATGTGCGGCATGTGCCTGGTCACACATAGGGGCGAATGACTTGGTGAGCGTTGCGCACCGCCCTATCCGCGGGTGATGCGGGAGAATGCGGTTGCTGCCAGGAACTCGGCTGAGGTAACAGGCAGTTCCATCTGCACCAAGCTACTAGTACCGTTGTCGAGAGCTAGTACAACATCGACCGACTCGTGTTCGCGCTCCTGTGCGATCTGCGCAGCATGAGCAAGCGCATCGGCCCTGATGTCAAACAGCAGTGCGTGCGACCCTCGGCGAACCAAAAACCATACGCTTGGCGGAGTCTCAAGATCTGTGAAAAGTGAAAGGCACTCCAAATCGGCATTGGATTGAACAAACGCACGTGCACCTGGCGTGGATGCGATCGTCAGCAACACTCTTGGGGCGTTTGGCGCACGTTCTGGATAAAGCTGCACGCGTAGCGGATGGTGGAAGGGCGCCCCCACGGCAGGGTGGGTGCCCGTACTCACTTCAGGTCGCAGCAGAAGGTCCGCCGCCACAGACGCCTTCTCGACTGTCCATCCAACGGCCACTCCGAACTGGTGAAATAGGATCAAGAACCGACCTCCTTGAATCTTGGCAGTGAGGCCAGATCGCCGACAATCACCAGCGGGGTTGCGCAACCACGCGGCAAGGGCCTGAGTGTCCGCTTCGGTCAAGCGAGTTGCAAAAGCAATGCCGACTGGATCGCTGCCATCCTCGCTGCGTTGCAGAAATGCAACACCTGTCTCAGAAGAGGTGATCCGCCACACGGCGAGACTATCAAGCGCCACGAATAATGCCTCCCTATGTTGCCCAACGCCCATTCGGCCGACCTGCGTAATCACGGCGCGAGGTGTTCGGCCGGTCTGCGTAGCGCGGAGACCAGGCGACCCAGATGACGGGGATGTGGTGCTGGGAAAGGAGTTGTGAAACCACGGTGCCCCCGTCTCGCCTCATAGCTTGGTCAGTGTAGCACGGCGGCCGAACGCGGCGGATCCTTCGGGTAACACCTGTCCCGGCCTCGGGAACGGGCATGCCTCCAGCCACTCTCCCACCCCCCAGTCTGTCCGTCTGGCTGCGCAAACCCAGCAGGCCGCGATTGAGCACGAGCGTGTAGATCTGAGCACGTGCGCGTAGATCATCGTCGTCGAGACATCCATGTGTCCCAGCCGCTCCTGGATCGACCGGATGTCCTGGCCGTCCTCGAGCAGGTGCGTCGCGAACGAAGGACCGCAGCGTGTGATAGCTCGCCTTCTTCAGGATCCCGGCTCGCTCGACCGCTTGGTGCACCGCGCGCAAGATCACCGTCTGGGGAGGATGGTGCCTGACGTTGCCCCGGGAGAGTCGGCATTCCAAAGGGCGTGACAGACGCGAGGATGTCCGACATGTCTTCCTGTTCACGACGCTCGCTTACTTCGGCCCCGCCCACAAAAACCTCGGCATCGTCTTCCTCGCGTAGAGCAAGCGTTACGAGGCCGCGCAGGAGTTCGAATGGGCGAAGGAGCTGCTGCCCGGCCACCGCTACCCGCGCGTCAACCTCAGGCTGTGTTTCGAACACGCCGGACGGCTGGATGAGGCGCTCGAGCACCTATGCGAGCCCCCTCGAGGTCTACTCCGGCTACCTGCCCGCGATCCAAGGCGCGACGAGCGCAAGCCTGCGGGGGAGCAAGACTGGTAAGTCCGACCCGCAGCTGCGCGGCTGGCTCGAGGACATGGCGCTGCGCAGCAATAGCCCCGAATGGCGCGAATGGCCCCGAATGGTGCGCTTGGGCTGAATCACCGCGCTGAGTGGACTGCTGACGCATCGCACAGGCGCACTCCGTTGCTCTCTCTCCCGACGGCCTCGTCTTGACGTCGCCCGCGAGTCCGCCGCGCCGCGGCGTCACGCGGACCAGCCCCCCTCGCTACACCAGCTTGACCCGCGCGATCGGGAACACGAGCCGCAACTCGAACTCGGGAAAGGTGTGGACCCGCGCGCGCGCCGTCGCAACGAGCAGCTCCTCGCCCTGCACGTAGATGAACGCCGGCTTCGCACCGAGCGCGACGCCTTGGCAGCCCTCGGACTTCGACTCCAGCTTCTTCGAGAGCAACTCGCGCAACGCGGCCTCGATCGAGGCGCTGACGAAATTGCCGATCTCCAGCAACGCGTCCTTGGTGGCGCGCTCGAGCTGCGTCTGCTCGCGCTTGGAGCTGACGACATCCTCGCTCGACAGCAACAGGTACGAGGCCATCGAGATCGCCTCGGGCAACGGAACGAGCAGGCAACCGTGGGCCTCCGCGTCACCGTTGCGCACCCCATAGCGGAAGGAGATGTGCACGCCCTGCTCGGTCGTCGGCTTGGAGCTGCGGCGCTCGACGCGCACGCCGTCGATCTCGAAACGCCGGTCGATGACGAGGGCGAGATCTTCCCCGAGCCGCCTCAGCAGGGCTTCGGCGATGGCGAGATCAAGGGGGGCGGAAGTCGTCGTGCTCATGCGGGCCGGCGGACGGGGGGCCTCGACGGAGATGCTGCGCGGGGCTACGCGCCGCTAAGCCCTGCATCGAAATCGCGTGTCGCCGGCCTTGAGGAAAAGGCCAAGCCGGGGGGGCTGGGCCGCCCTGGGTGGTAGAGCCGCCCTGAAAAGCAGGGCCGCCCTGAAAAGCAGGGCCGGGCCGGAAAGCAGGCCCGTTCAGGGCAGCGCGGACTCGACCAGCTCCAGCATCTCGTGCTGCGGCTGCTTTCCGACCGCCACCACGTATTGCCCCTGCCAGACGCCCTGGACGGTCGTCCAGGGCCCGACATGGGTCACGTACATGCGGTAGGGCGAATTCTCCTGGAAGAACTGGGGCGTCCAGGCCTGGGGAGCGACCAGCATCTTGGGCGCGGAGCCGCCGTGCAGGAAGAACAGCTTCTCGACGCCGTCGGTGTACTCGAGGCAGGCCCAGTGCCGCAGCGGACCTTCGGAGAGCACGCGCGCGGTGCTGAACTCGTAGCCCCGCGGCAACTGCTTGGGCTGGTACGGCTTGAAGCCGAGCTGATCCTCCGGATTGCCGTCGAGGTCGAGCACCTGCTCGGGCGGCACCGTCTTGAACACGATGCCCTGGAGATTCGGCGCGTAATCGACTGAGTCGTACTGCATCGCGGCGACGAGCTGCCCTGACGTGTCGCGCTCCTCGTACGCCAGCACGAATGCGGTCTCGGCATCGACCGAGACGGTGAAGACGCCGCCTTGGGCGACCTGCGCGCCCGCCACCCGCTGGCAGCTGAACTGCACGCAATCGCGACCGGCGACCGTCGTCGCGACGGGCATCGTGGTCAGCTCGTAGTTCTCGAGGAACAGCTCGAGATCGCGGACCATGAAGTCGCGGAAGCGATGGTAGAAGGCGGCATTGTCCGCGTGCTGCGCGAGGAAATCGATCGGATCCATCGGCAGATCGCCGGCCGCCGATTCCGCGACCAGCGAGTACCCGCCTTGTCCATCGGTGGCGATCCGCTCGATCGTCGCGAGGTGGTGCGCGCCCTGATTGACGCCATGGACGTACACGTGCACCGTGCGCTGTCCAAGGTGCGCGGTCGTGAGCGGGGCTTGCTGCGCCTTCGCAACGAGCTGCAGCAATCCGGGGCTCTGCATCACGGTCAGCTTCGCGCCGCCTTGCCCGCAGCCGACGGCCCACAGAAGGCAAACCCCCAACACGCCGGCGCACAACGCGCGCAGGGCGGCGCCGTGGGTGAATCGAGCACTGAAGCCGGCGCTCATTACTTGCGCCCTCCGCCCGCGGGGCTCTCTCCGAGCGCGGCACGAACCGCGACCGCACCCCCGCTGACCGCATCGGCGAAGCGGAATCCCAAGGGCGACTGCTCGCGCAACTGTGCCGCATCGAGCTCGACGACCTCGAAGCGGTAGTTCGGCTCGTCGGAGCCGGCGCGCAGCACGACCAGCGCCAGCAGTCCTGCCGCGAGCGCGCCGGCCGCGCCGATCCAGCGCCTGCGCAAACCACCGGGAATGCTCGTCCGGAACTCGCGCGCCGCAGCCGCGGGTTCATCGGCAATGGCGGCAGAGTCCGCCAGCGCGCGTTCGAGCGCCGCCGGAGCCTGCAGCCGCGCCAGATCGGTTGCGAACCTGCCGACCGTCGTGCCCGGTTGTCCGGAGATCTCCTCGCCCACGAGCCGGTCGAGCACGGCCGGAGCGTGCAGCACGCTCAGGTGCTCGAGCACGGCCCGAGTGCGGGCCGCCGCGAGCTGCTCGGAACCGAGGCGTTGATCGAGCGCGGCGGGGGCGGCGCTGCGCTGCAGATCGCGGAACGCCGCGACGAGTCGGCACTGCCGTCCCCACCAATCGGCGCAAGCCGCGCATTCAGAACCGTGTCCGGCGCCCGGCGACGAACCGGGGCCGAACGCGGCTTCGGAGTCGAAGCACGCGTCCCGCCATTCGCGGCAGGTCGAGGGTTCGGAGGGGGCGGTCATGTCGGTTGGAGTCGGGGGCGAGGATCTGTTCGAGGCCTCAGCCGAGATAGTGCTTGTGCAAGACCGGGCCGAGCTCGCGATCGAGTGCGTCGTGAGCGCGCGCGAGGCGCGACTTCACCGTGCCGATCGAGATGTCGAGTGCCTCGGCGATCTCTTCGTACGAGAGGTTCTCGACGTAGCGCAGGACCGTGATCGCGCGCAGCTTCGGAGAGAGCCGCGTGATCGCGAGCTGGACCTCGCGCTCGAGTTCATGCCGCGAGGCGCTGGCCATCGGCATCTCGATGTTCTCGTCGAGCACGTCCTGGCTGCGTCCGGGCGAGTCACCCGATTCGCTCGCCCACTCGAGGGAGGCGAAGCGACGCGAGCTCTGGCGGCGCTTCAGGTCGATGCTGGCGTTGACCGCGATGCGATAGACCCAACTGGAGAAGCGCGAGTGGAAGCGGAACTCGCCGATCTTGCGATAGAGGATTCCGAAGGTCTCCTGGCTCGCATCCAGCGCGTCCGAAGCGTTCCCGGTGATGCGGAAACACACGTTGTAGACGCGGTCCTTGTAGCGGTCGTAGAGACCGCGAAACGGGCCGTCGAGCCCCCCGGATCCGGCCTCCTGACAGGCCAGCACGAACGAGTGATCAGGATCCGGGTACATAACAGGGCCCGGTTAGGACGCAGCACCCATCCCCCGGGTTCCACCAAGAATACCCTGCCAGGGCCTTCGCTCCGAGCGGCTGAACCGGTCCGAGCGGCTGAACCGGGGGGAAAGGGGTTCCCGGGCCGGCCAGGGGGCGCTTGTCGCCAAACCAGCTATTGTTTGCCGATCAACCCGAGGGGGTTGACCACCTCGACGGTCGTCCCGACGAGGTTGGGGCAGCTGGTCGGGCAGTACCCGTCATACGGCTGGCAGGAGGCGCTGACGACCTGCAGGATCTCGACCGCGCCGGCGGTGCCGACCGACTGGGTTTGCTGCACGCATACCTGGCCGACGGTCCAGGAGGTCGGAATGTCGCCGCCTGGACTGAGCGGCCGGTAGAGCGAGCCGCCCGAGGAGGACGAGGAGCCCGAGGAGGACAGGGTCGCCTGGTCGATCACCTCGAGGACCGTGTCCTCGTAGAACAGGAGGTTCAGCGCCGCGGCCGCGATGACGGGTGCATTCGGGGCGTTGACCGCAATGGTCGAGTACAGGGATCCGGAGCCGTAGATCGCGAGCGGGAAGACAGGCAACGTGGCCTGGAACACGAAAACCTTGTCGGGTGTGCCGAAAATCGGCACTTCGACCAGCGTCGAGCCCGGGTTGTAGACCTCCGGCGGCAGCGTGAGCATCAGACCGCCGATCCGGACGCCCAGGGTGTACTTGATGCTCGGAAGCACGCCGCCGGGGACGTAGATCGCTGTCGCAAAGTTCAGAGCGGTGCCGGATTCGTTTGCGCACATGCCGACCGCGCCGAGCAGGGAACCCTCCGGGCGGCTGGCTGCCTGGGCCGGATCGGAACCGAAGCTGACTTCGAGCGGGTCGATGAAGCCGTCGCCGTCGGTGTCCTGATCCGAATCGCTCGTCATCAGGATCGCTTCCATCATCGCCGACAAGCCGTCCTGGTCGGAATCGGATGTCGCTTGGCCATCCGCGCGCAGATCGGCGATCACCGGTCGATCGAGCGAGTCCCCGCGCGAGGCCGCATGGCCGAGCGTTGCACCGGCGGCCAGCGCCAGGATCCCGACGGCACACGCCGCGCACTCCGCGAAGTGCGTGGTTGCGGCTCTAGTGACAGCGGAGGCTCTGTCCATCGCAGCGCGAGTCGGAATCAGGCGATACGCCGTGGCGCTTCGCAGGGGGTGCGAGAGGCACAGCTGGTGCTTGGATCGATTCTAACCTAGTAGAGACAATGCTAGGTGTAACCCCTGAAAACCGTCAAGATCCCCACGCATGAACTTGGCTGGCCCCAGGATTCCGGCCCCGGAGGCCCTGCCGGCGGGGGGCTCGAAGTTGCCGCGCCCGGACCGGACACGCATCATGAGGGGCCCGAGCGCGCCCGTAGCTCAGCTGGATAGAGCGTCGCCCTCCGAAGGCGAAGGTCACAGGTTCGAATCCTGTCGGGCGTACCAACCCCCTGCCGCCGCAGGCCGTACCCCGGGGGTCGAACCGCGCCAGAGTCCACGATCCGCCGCCCGCATGTCACCCCACCCCCCTCTGCTGCCCCGCCTGATCCCGCTGCTCTTGGCTTTCATGGGCTTCGCGGTCAGCTCGAACCTCGCTGCCGCCGCGCCGGCCCAGGAGTCCGCCGCGCAGGCCCCGCGCCCGCTGACGGACGAGGAAATCCGGCCCAAGGTCCTGAGCTGGGGTGACGGCCAAGGCGCCAATCCCGGCTCCGCGGTGCGGATCAAGCTGCCGGAGGCGCAGCGCCTCCCCGAGGACGGCGACGGGACCATCGAGGTCTCCGACAGCGAAGTCGCGCGCTGGATGCTCGGCGCCTACGGCGAAACGCTGGTTCGCAACTACGCCTTCGAGATCTTCCTGCGCGAGCGCGAGGCCAAGCGCCTGGGCGTGAGCGTCACACCCGAACAGGTGCGCGCCGAATTCGACCGCCTGATGAAGGAGCGCGTCGGCGGCGCCTTCGGCGGCGATGTGCAGGGCTGGATCGACGAGATGAACCGCACCGGGCGCAGCATGGACGGCGTGTTCGCGCAGCGCAGCCAGGAGATCTACAGCGAGCTGCTCGGGATCGCGGTCGCGAAGGTCGGCCGCAAGGTGCCCGAAGAGTACGTGGTTGCGCGCTGGGAGCTCTTGCACGGCCGACTGGGCCTGCGGCACGACCTCCAGATGATGTTCTTCCAAGTCGTGCAGCGCTCGGCGGAGGCCGGACCGACTGCCGCGGCGGACCAGAAGCGCTACCACGAGGAGGCGATGGCCGCCGGGCGCGCGCGCGCCGACGCGGTGCGCGCGCGACTGCTCGCGGGCGAGGACTTCGCGACGCTGGCGCGCAAGGAGTCGGACGACTACGTGCGCGAAGGCACGACCATCGGGACACTCGCGGACAATCGCGGCTCCGGTGGCGAGCAGAAGGGCTTCGTGCACTACGGCTGGCCGCCGGCCTTCCTCGACGCCGTCGACGCGGTGCCGATCGGCGGGCTCTCCGAGCCGGTCTACGCGAACGGTGGATTCTGGCTCGTGCGGCGCGTCCAGACGCGTGAGACGCCGCTGGAATCGGTGCGCGCTGAGATCGAACGGCAGTTGATCGAGGAAGGCCCGACCTCCTACGAGGTCGCGCTGATCTTCGATCCGCTGCTCGCCAAGGCGAAGATCGAGCTTTCGCCCTCGCTGCTGGCGCCCGAAACGGAGATCGAGAGCCCCAACCAGGCCGCGGTCGCGTTCACGGTGGACGGCGAGCCGGTGCCGCGCCACGTGTACGCCAAGTGGCTGATGCGCACGCGCGCCGAGGAATCGGTCAGCGCCTTCGTCGAGCACTTCCTCGTCGAGCGACGCGCGAAGCTCCTGGGCGTCGAGGCGACTGCCGCGGAAGTGCGTGAGCGCTCGGAGGAGATGCTGCAGATCTGGCTCGACGCGAAGTTCAAGGGCAAGCGCGAGCGGCTCGACGCGTTCCTCGCCGAATCCGGACGCACCATCGACTCCTACCTCGCCTCGATGGATGTGCGCATGCGCATCGACGTGCTGATCGACAAGATGCTGCGCCTGGAGCGCAAGCTCAGCGATGAGGACGTGCGCCGCCGCTGGGAGGAGATCTACGGCCCGGGCGGCCGCAGCTTCGACGCGCGCATGATCCTGGTCGGGGCGCCCGAGATCGCCACGCCCAAGCCGGACGCGACCGCCGAGGACCTGCAGCGCGCGGCGCAGGAGGCCCAGGGCAGCATGGTGCGGCTGGCCGAGGACCTGGTGCGCCGGCTGCGCAACGGGGAGGACTTCGGAACGCTCGCTCAGCGCTACAGCAAGGACGAACAGACGGCGCGCCGCGGCGGCTCGCTGCTCGGCGGCCGCTTCCGACCCGATCAGTGGTCCGAGTCGGTGTCGAAGGTCGTGATCGCCCTGACTCCTGGTGAGATCTCCGACCCGATCCCGCTGGTGCAAGGCATGGCGATCTTCGAGCGCGGACCGGATCGCTACGTGCCGCTGGACGACGTGCGCGAAGACATCCTGCGCCAGTTGCGCGACCAGCGCACCTCCGATGTGACTTGTTCGTACTATCGAAACGAGCTCTACAAGCAGAGCCGAGTCGAGATCCTGCCCGCGATGAACCAGTGAACGGCCGCCGCATCGCGCGTCGCGTCGGCCTCGGCTTCGCGCTGCTGCTCGGGCTCGACCTGTGCGGGGCGGCATGGCTGCGGAGCGAGGGCGGTTACTGGCGAGCGCTGCCGCCCTTCGCGGCGACGACGAACGCGGCGCAGCGCGCCTGGCTGGAGCGGCAACTGACCGCCGGCGACGGCGAGGCTGAACTGGTCGGCCGCACGGTCGAGTTCGACGCGCAGCTGGGCTGGTGCAACCGCGCGAGCTCGCAGAGCAGCGACGGGCGCGCGTCCTACGGCGTCGCGGGCGCGCGCGGGCCACGCGAGTACGCGCGCGAGCGCGCGGCGGGCACGACGCGCTGGGTCGCCTTCGGCGATTCGTTCACGCACGGCGACGGACTCGCGGACGAGGAGACCTGGCAACACCTGGTCGAGCAGCGGAGGCCGGGGGTCGAGTGCGCGAACTTCGGCGTCGGCGGCTATGGCGTGGACCAGGCCCTGTTGCGCTATCGCCGCGACGGCCGGCCGCTCGCGCCGGACGTCGTCTGGATCGGGTTGATGCTCGAGAACATCGGGCGGCACCTCAATCGCTACCGGCCGCTGTACCACCCGAATTCCCCCACTTGCGCGGCCAAGCCGCGCTTCGTGTTCGAAGGGGGGCCGTCCACGGACGCGACGCCGCTCTCGGCCGCGAGCCTGCGCGCGATCGCGATTCCGTTCGACACGCGCCGTGGGTTCGTCGAGGCCGTGGCGGACGGCAGCGTGATCGACCGGCTCGCGCAACACGAGGGCTGGCCCAGTCGCCGTCCGCAGTGGATGCGGCACTCCGCGCTGTTGTCCCTGGCGAGCGGGTGGGCCTTCTATCGTTCGGTCGACGCCCAGCGGTTGTGGTCCGAGCCCGGCGAGGCGCGCGCGCTGACGCTGGCGCTGCTGATGCGCTTCCACGCCGAGGCGCGCGCGGACGGAGCGCGCCAGGCCGCCGTGCTCGTGTTCCCTCGGCGCGCCGAGTTCGAACAGGTGCGCTCGGGCGCCGAGCGCTGGTGGGCGGGACCCATGGCGGACCTCGAGCGCGCCGGGGTGCCGGTGCTCGACCTGTGCGATGCGTGGGCCGCCTCCGGGTGCGAGGCGGCCGAACTGTTCCAACCCGACGGCCACCCGTCGCGGCGCGCAGCCGAGCTCAGCGCGGCGGCCGTGCTCGCCTTCGCGGACGCGCGGTTCTGATCAGGCTGCCGGCGCGCTCAATCCATGTGGGCGACAACGCGCTCGTCGCCCATCTGCAACGCCAGCCGCATCTGCTTGTTCGACTTCGAGAAACGCTCGAAGAAGCGCGCGAACACGACCTCGTAGACGCGCAGCACGCCCTTGGTGCCCAGTCGTCGCGTGAAGTCGACCCAGGCCCAGTAGCGCGGCCCCGAGAGTCCCTGCGCATGCGCGTAGATCTTCGCCTGCTCGGCGACCATGTACTCGCTGAACAGCATGTAGGCGATCAGGTAGGGCTTCGCCATCAGCTTCGACTTGATCAGCTTCGGCACCAACGGCATCAGCCACGGGAAGCGCACGACGATCGGGAACAGCTTGTGCAGGTTCTCGATCTCCTGCTTGTTGTCGAACAGGATCGACGAAGTGCGGTTGAACTTCTCGGGGAACTCGTCGTAGCCGGCGACCGCGTACCCCATGCTCTTCGTCATGTCCTCGATGTCGAACATCGGGTACGGCTGCATGATCGAAACGAGCGGGTGGTCCGCGCCGCATTCGATGTTGAGGCGCAGCGTGTCGTACTCGTCCTCCATCGTTCCGCCGGGGCCGCCGAGCATGTTGAGCGTGCCGAGGCGGATGCCGTTCTCGCGGATCCACTTCGATGCGTCGGTCAATTGCTTGCGCGTCGTGTTCTTGCGGAACACCGCGTTGCGCACGTAGTCCGAGGCCGCCTCGATCGCGACGCGCGCGTACACGCAGCCCGCCTTGCGCAGCAGCTTGATGTGGTGCTCCGTCGTCATGTTCGCCATCAGGATGACGTCGAACGGCAGGCCCACTTCCTTGGGATAACGCTCGCAGAACTCCTCGAGCCAGTCGTTGCGCAGGTTGAAGATGTCGTCGAGGAAGTGGACGAACTTCAAGTTGTAGCGCTTGCGGACATCCTGGATCTCGGCGATCACGTGGCTGACCGAGCGCTTGCGCGTGTACTCCTTGTTGTTCGCGTCGTAGACCTTCTTCTTCCACGCGTGGTGGAAGCAGAAGGAGCAGTTCATCGGGCAGCCGCGCTGGGTGACGAAGACCTTGCGGTCGCTGTCGCGGTAGATCGCTCCGGCCTCGTAGATGATGTCGCGGTCCGGGAAGCCGAGCTCGTCGAGGTTCTGGACCAGCGGGGCCTGCGGATTCTTGTGGATCTCGCCGGTCTTCTTGTCCTTGAACCAGAAGTTCGGGACGTCGTAGTAGTCCTTGCCGTCGCGCATCCGGTTGAGGAGCTCGACCATCGCGCCCTCGCCCTCGCCGCGGCAGATCGCGTCGATCCCGTCGGTCTGCACGTAGTCGGGGACGAAGGTCGGGTGCGGACCGCCCACGATCGACAGTGCGTTCGGCAGCACCTGCTTGACCTTGCGGTTGACTTCCGCGAAGTAGAGGTGGAGACCCGTCGTCGTCGAGTAGCACACGACGTCGGGGTTGTACTCGGCGACCTTGCGCAGCCAGTCGCGGTCGGGCAGGAACAACGCCTTGGCGTCGTGGCCCGCGTCCTTGATGGCGCGCGAAAGCCACATGATTCCGAGCATCTCCTGCGGGAGATACTCGTCGATGAACAGGACCTTCATGTGGGTGTACGACTCGTTGCGGGTGTCCGGGCGAAGGGGGGGATCAGCGGCAAACCGCGCCCGACCCAAGCGCGCCTGAGCACGCATTGAGGCGGAATGAGCCCGACCACGAAGTATATCGGACGCCCGCCTGGCCGATCAGCGCTGCGCTTCCCGCAGCACCCGCTCCACCTCGGGAAAGGTCGCTTCACGTGTGAAGCGCTCCGCGCGGCGCATCCCCTCGGCGCTGAACCGCGCGCTCAACTCTTGTTCTGTAATGAGTTTATGGACGAAGTGCGCGAGCTGCGCATCGTCCTTGGGCCGGACCAGGAAACCATTGCGATCGTGCTCGACGACTTCGGGATTCCCGCAGACGCCGGTGCAGACGATCGGCGTGCCGAGCGTGGAGACCTCGAGCAGGGTGTGGCTGAGCCCCTCGTACTCGCTGTTCAGCACGAACACGTCGGCCGCGCGGATGTAGGTCAGGACGTCGCGGTGGGGCACGTTGCCCAGGAAGTGGGCGCGCTCGGCCAGTCCCAGCTCCGCGGCCAGCGCTCGCCAGGGTTGCTCCATGTCCCCGTCCCCCGCGATCAACAGGTGCACGTCCTCGGGCAGTTGCTTCAGCGCGCGCAGGATGCCGTCGACGCCTTTCCAGACCATCAGCCGGCAGATCGTCAGCAGGTAGCGGCGGTCCTGTGGGAGCCCCAGCTGCGCGCGAGCCGACTGGCGCGTGTGCGGCACGTCCTGCGCGCGCGGCCCGTGGTAGGCGTTGTAGACGAGTTTCAGCTTGTCGGCGCTCACTCCGTAGCGCTCGATCGGGATGCGCCGCAGGTAGTCCGAGCAGGCGATGATGCGCGTGCACATCCCCCACCAGCGCCGCTGCAGGAAGCGCACGAGACCGACCTTGAAGCCGTAGCGCTTGCCCTCGAACTGGTCGATCGAATCGCCGTCGATCCAGCCGAGCCGGTGGCTGATCTCCCACGCTCCATCGACCATGATGCGAATCACGACCGGGCGTCCGCGCAGCCGTGCCGCGAGCACGTGCAGCAGGGCCAGGTGCTCCTGCACGTAGACCACGTCGACCTTGCCGGCTTCGGAGAGCACGGCGAAAAAGGCTTTCAGGTAGCGCACCGGCAGCGGGCCGCGCGGGATCGCGCGCACCGGGAATGGATGACCCGTCGGGCGCTCGTCCGCGCAGAAGGCCACGACGCGCACCTCGTGTCCGCGCTCCATCAGGAAGCGGGCGATGCTCGGGACGTACACCGCCGGGCCGCCGAGGTCGGGGGGGAATACGGGGCTGGTGATCAGAACGCGCACGCCGAGGGAGGCTGCATTGTGACGCGGCCGCCGCACTCGCGCCACGCTCGCCATCCATCGCGCCCTTGAGTTCGGGCACGGGCGGGACCACGCTGGTCCAGCCCGTGGACCGCACTCCTCGCTCGACGCGTGAATTCCTCGCCCTGTTGCGCCGCCATGGCGAGCTCGTCGAGGTGCGCGCCGAAGTCGATCCCGAGCTCGAACTCGCCGAGATCCACCGGCGCGTGATCGCGGCCAACGGTCCCGCGCTGCTGTTCTCGCGCGTGAAAGGCTCGCCGTACCCGGTGGCGACCAACCTCTACGGCAGCGCTCGCCGCGTCGAGCTCGCCTTCGGGCCCGAGCCCCGAGCGCTGATCGAGCGCGTTGCGCGCCTGCCCGAGGTGCTGCTTCCGCCGTCGCTGGGGGGCTTGTGGGGACAGCGCAGCCTGCTGCTGCAACTGACGCGCATCGGGCTCGAGACGCGCGCGCGCGGCCCCGTGCTCGACGTGCGAGAGTCGCCGCCGAACCTGCGCGCGCTGCCCGCGCTGAAGACTTGGAAGCGCGACGGCGGCCGCTTCATCACGCTGCCGCTGGTGCTGACGCGGCACCCGCGCCTGTCGAGCACGAATCTCGGCATGTACCGCATCCAGATCCACGACGAGACGCGCACCGGGCTGCACATGCAGATCGGCAAGGGCGGCGGCTTCCACCTCGCGGCGGCGGAGGAGCTGGGGATCCCGCTGCCGGTCAACATCCACGTCGGAGGTCCTCCGGCGGCCATGCTCGGCGCAATCGCGCCGCTCCCGGAAAACGTGCCCGAACTGCTGCTCGCCAGCCTGGCTCTTGGCGAGCGCCTCCCGCTCGCGCGGAATCCGGCGGGGCCGCTTCCGCTGATCGCCGAGGCCGACTTCGCGCTGGTCGGGCGAGTGGAGCCCGGCGCGCGCGCGCCCGAAGGCCCGTTCGGCGATCACTACGGCTACTACAGCGAGCAGCACGATTACCCCGTCTTCACCTGCGAGGCGCTGTTGCGGCGCCGCGACCCGGTCTTCTGCGCCACGGTCGTGGGGAAACCGCGTCAGGAGGACTTCTTCCTCGGCGACTTCCTGCAGGATCTGCTCTCGCCGTTGTTCCCGCTCGTGATGAGCGGCGTCCGCTCGCTGTGGAGCTACGGCGAGACCGGCTACCACTCGCTGTCGGCGGCGGTGGTGCGCGAGCGCTACAAGCGCGAAGCGATGGCGAGCGCCTTCCGCATCCTCGGCGAGGGCCAGCTCTCGCTGACGAAGTTCCTGCTGCTGATCGACGCTCCGGTCGACCTCAAGGACTTCCGCGCGGTGCTCGAGCACCTGCTCGCGCGCACCGACCCGCGCACCGACCTGTTCCTGCTCCCGAACCTGTCGATGGACTCGCTCGACTACGCGGGGCCGACGATCAACGAGGGCAGCAAGGGCGTGTGGCTGGGCCTGGGCGCGGCGCGGCGCTCGTTGCCGCGCGAATTCTCGGGCTCGCTGCCCGCGGGCGTGCGGCGCGTTCTGCCCTTCTGCGCCGGCTGCCTGGTCGTCGAGGGCGTGCCCTACGCCTCCGAGCCTGCACAGGCAGCGCGCATCGCCGCGCACCCCGACTTTGCTGCCTGGCCGCTGCTCGTGCTGAGCGACGACGCGGCGCGAGCGGCCAAGAGCGCGATGAACTTCCTGTGGACGACGTTCACGCGCTTCGACCCGTCGCGCGATCTCGTCGGCGCGCGAACCGAGCTCTCTGGCGGCCACGCGGTGCGGCATGCGCCGATCGCGATCGACGCGCGCATGAAGCCCTGGTACCCCGAGGAGCTCTACACGGACGAAACGACGGCCGCACTCGTGGATCGGCGCTGGAGCGAGTACTTCGAGCGCCCGATGCCCATGGGCGACTCGGCGCGCGCGCACCTGGACTAACGCCGCGCCCGAGCCGCGCGTATCCTCGACCCGCCTCCATGCCTCGCCAGCTGCTGACCTTCCTGCTGTTCCTCTCGACGTTCCTCTTCGCGCAGGACAGCCGTCCGACCGCCAAGGGCTTCGACCACTCCCACCAGGGTCTGACGGCCCTGCTCGAACGGCATGTGCACGGCGATCGAATTTCCTATGCCGAGCTGCGCGAGGATCGCGCCGCGCTCGGCCGCTACCTCGATGGGCTGGCGGCCGTGCCGCCCGCCGAGTTCGCCGAGTTCACGCGCGAACAGCGCTTCGCGTTCTGGATCAACGCCTACAACGCCTCCGTGCTCGACCTGATCGCGCGCAATCTGCCCCTGACGTCGATCGAGGACCTGTCGACGAAGTCGGAGAAGGTCTGGAAGCGCGAGTTCGTGCCCCTCGGCGCACTCGCGCCGGAGCTGCGCAAGGAGCGCCTCTCGCTCGACGACATCGAGCATTCGATCCTGCGCAAGGAGTTCGAGGACGCGCGCGTGCACGTCGCGGTGAACTGCGCATCGGAGAGCTGCCCGCCGCTGCGCGCCGAGGCCTATGTCGCCGCGCGGCTGACCGACCAGCTCGACGAGCAGATGCGCGCCTTCATCGCGGATGCGTCACGCAACCGCATCGACGCGCGCAAGCGCGAGCTCGAGCTGTCGGCCCTCTTCGACTGGTTCGCGGCGGACTTCGTGCGCGACGCGGGCTCGGTGCAGGCCTACGTGCAGAAGTACGCGCCGGGCAGCGAATCGGATCGCGCGTGGATCAAGTCGGCCAAGCCGCGCTTCCTGCCGTACTCGTGGAAGCTGAACGAGCTGACGCGCTGAAAGCGGCGCTCAGACCTCGAACTTCTCGGGACCCGGCCCCTCGCGCACGCGGTGCCGGACGATCTCGCCCTTCACGACGTACAGCACGTCCTCGGCGATGTTCGTGGCATGGTCCGCGATCCGTTCGAGATTGCGCGAGATCGACACGAACTGCACGAGCCGGTCGATCGACTCGGGCGAGCGCTTCATGTTCTCGACGGTCTCGAGGATCACCTCACGGTTGTAGCGATCGACCTGGTCATCCTGCAGGCAGACAGCCCGTGCGCGCTCGCCGTCGTCGTTGACGAAGGCATCGATGCTCTCGCGCAGCATGCGCGTGGTCTGCTCCATCATCGCGCGCAGTTGGCGCGGCTGCGGAATCGGCGTCGAGGAAGCCAGCGAGGCCGCCCGCTCCGCGATGTTGACCGCCAGATCGCCCACGCGCTCCAGATCGTTGTTGATCTTGAGGCAGGCTGTGATGAAGCGCAGGTCGGTCGCGACCGGATGATGCAGCGCGAGGACCTTCAGGCAATCTTCTTCGATCTCGACTTCGCGCAGGTCGATGACGCGGTCACCCTCGATCACCTCGCGCGCGAGTTCCGGGCGTCGTTCGATCAGGGCCTGGATCGCCTTCCGCACGGCGTCTTCGACGAGGGCGCCCTCGGTGAGCAGGTCGCGCTCGAGTCGTTCGAGGTCCATCCGCAGGTGTTTGCTCATGGCTGGGGAGTTCCGGGGCTGGGCGGGTCTGTCGATTCGGGCTTGCCGTTGGCGCTCAACCGAAGCGGCCGCTGACGTAGTCTTCCGTCTCGGCGAGCTGCGGATTGAGGAAGATGTCGCGAGTCGGGCCGTACTCGACCAATCGACCCAAGTACATGAACGCGGTGTAGTCGGACGTGCGCGATGCTTGCTGCATGTTGTGCGTGACGATCAGGATCGAGTAGGAGCCCTTGAGTTCCTCGATCAGGTCCTCGATGCGCCCGGTGGCGATCGGATCGAGCGCGGAGCAGGGCTCGTCGAGCAGCAGCACCTCGGGTTCCGCCGCGATCGCCCGGGCGATGCACAGGCGCTGCTGTTGGCCTCCTGACAACCGCAGGGCGCTGTCTTGCAAGCGGTCCTTGACCTCTTCCCACAGGCCGGCGCCGACGAGGCTCTGCTCGCAGACCTCTTCCAGCACGCGCCGGTCGCGCTCGCCGTCGATGCGCAGCGAGTACACGACGTTCTCGAAGATGCTCATCGGAAAGGGATTGGGCTTCTGGAAGACCATCCCGATGCGCTTGCGCAGCTCGATGACGTCGACGCCGGAACCGTAGATCGAGTCCCCGTTCAACAGCATGTCGCCGTCGACGCGCACGCCGTCGATCAGGTCGTTGAGGCGATTGACCGAGCGCAGCAACGTGGACTTTCCGCAGCCCGAGGGCCCGATCAGCGCGGTCACCTTGCCGCGCGGCACGCGCATCGCGACGCTCCACAGCGCGCGCGACGCGCCGTACCACAGGTCGAAGCCGCGGATGTCGAGCACCGCTTCCTCGCCCGCCACCGCCGCGTGCGTGACGGTGGCGAAGGACGCGCCACTCTGGATCGCTTGGAACACGGCTCCGCGAGCCGCCGCGCGCTTGTACACCGTGGCGGGCGCCTGGGACGGCGCGCCCGGCTCCGGGGTGAGGACGGGAGGGTGTTGCATGGTCGTGATCGATGCTGTCGCTAGATAGCGCCGGCGAGGAAGCGGCGGCGCAGGCGCGCGCGCACGAAAATGGCCGCGAGATTGAGTGCGACGATCAGGCCGATCAGCAGCAAGGTCGTCGTGTAGACCATCGGCTTGGCCGCTTCGGAGTTCTGCGACTGGAAGCCCAGATCGTAGATGTGGAAGCCCAGGTGCATGAAGCTGCGCTCCGGGTGCAGGAAGGGGAAGTTCCCGTCGATCGGCAATTCCGGCGCCAGCTTGACCGCTCCGACCAGCATCAGCGGGGCCACCTCGCCCGCGCCGCGCGCGATCGCCAGGATCATGCCGGTCATGATCCCGGGCATGGCTCGCGGAAGCACGATGCGTTGGATGGTCTGCCACTTCGTCGCGCCGCAGGCGTAGGAGCCCTCGCGCATCGAGCCGGGGACCGCGGCGAGCGCTTCTTCGGTCGCCACGATCACGACAGGCAGCGTCAGGAGTGCGAGCGTCAGTGACGACCACAGCAATCCACCCTTGCCGAAGGTCGGATTGGGGAGGCGCTCGGCGAACAAGAGGTCGTCGATGCCCGCTCCGACGATGTAGCAGAAGAAGCCCAGGCCGAAGACGCCGAACACGATGCTGGGCACGCCGGCCAGGTTGTTGACCGCGATGCGAACGATGCTGATGACCGGACCGGAACGCGCGTACTCGCGCAGATAGAGCGCGGCGAGGACGCCGAAGGGGACGACGGCGATCGACATCAGCAGCGTCATCACGACCGTGCCGAAGATGGCCGGCAGCACGCCGCCCTCGCTGTTGGACTCGCGCGGCTCGTCGGCCAGGAACTCGCCCCAGCGCGACAGGTAGACGCCCAGCGCCTCGACGGACCCGATCCGATTGGCCGGGTAGGCACGCACGATGTTGCCGATCTCGAGCGCTTGCTCGATTCCATCGGCCGTCACGAGCACGAGCTCGCGCGAGCGGTTGACGTCGCGCAGCTCGCGGATCTGCTGCTGCAACTCGCCGAAGCGCGCCTCGCTGGAGGCGATCACCAGCGCAAGCTCCGCCTCCGCCGCGGCGCGCTGGGGTGATCGCGCGCCGTGCTCGAGCTCCGCCTTGCGGACCGCGAGCCGTGCCCGCTCCTGCAGCGCGTTCAACTCGCCGATCTCGTCGCGCTCCAGCACCAGGATCCGCTCGTGGCGCTCCTCGGCCAGCTCGCGTTCCCGCTCGAGCCGCTCGTGGATCTCCGCCGGGTCGGTCGTCTCGACCTTGCCGTCCACGCGCCAGGCCTTCGGCAGTCCATAGAAGCGGCCCCACGTGCGGCGCTCGATCACCAGCGCCCATTCCGGCAACGACTCGCTGCCGGGGACCTGCTGGAAGTCGCTGAACCACGCGAAGTGTTCGTTCGTGAGCTCGTAATTGCCGATGCGCAACATGCGCCGGCGCGCGCTGCCCGCGGAGGTGTCGAGCGCCTCGCGCGCCCGGACGCGAGCCTCCGGCGACAGCGCGTCGAGCACGCTCGGCTCCGGCCGATAGTCCTCGCTCGCGGTCACCTCTCCCATCAGCACGCGCCCGCCGTCGAGCTCCACGCGCACGACCGGTTGCGGCCAGAACGAGGCCGCGCCCTGCGCGACCACGAGCGCGAGCAGACCGGCGATCATCGCGAGCGCGAGGACGAGCGAGCCGGCGGTCAGCCAGACCAGCGGCTCGCCGTGCGCGAAGAGCGACGTCGCGCGACGCGCGCCGCTGCGGCGGACGCCGGCGCCGGACCTCGGCGGGGACGCATCGGCGCCGCTGCGCGGCGCCTGGGGCGAGGGGGCTGTGGCCGTGCTCATCGGAAGCGCAGGTTCACAGCTGGTAGGAGCGCTTGCGGAAGCGCTGCCGGACGACTTCGGCCAGCGTGTTCACGACGAACGTGATCGCGAACAGGGTCAGCGCGGCCAGGAACAGCGTGCGGTAGTGCGTGCTGTCGCGCGCCGCCTCGGGCAGTTCGACCGCGATGTTCGCCGAGAGCGTTCGGAACCCGTTGAACACATTCCATTCCATCACCGGCGTGTTCCCGGTGGCCATCAGCACGATCATCGTTTCGCCGACCGCACGCCCGAGTCCGACCATGATCGCGGAGAACAGCCCGCTGCCGGCCGTGGGAACCACGATCCGCATCGCTGTCTGCCAAGGAGTGGCGCCCGCGCCGAGCGAGGCCAGTCGAAGCGCTTGCGGCACGCTCGATAGCGCGTCCTCGGCGAGCGTGTAGATGATCGGGATGACGGTGAAGCCCATCACGAAACCGACGACGAGCGCGTTGCGCTGCACGTACGTGTCCACCACGCTGCCGCGCGGATCGAGACCGCCGGCGTGCAGGAGTGCGGCGAACAGCGCGGCGAGCGCCGCGCCCCCGAGGCCCAGCGCGACGAAGCGCAGGAGGTCGAAGCCGGCGCAACGCCGGCGCGACCAGCTCGCCGAGCGGCGCCGCAGCCAGGTCCCGCCGAAGTGGGCGGCGGCGAAGATCGCGAGCGCGGACGAAAGCGGCAACAACATCCAGAACCAGCCGGGGAACCCGCTGCCGACGCTGCCATTCAGCCAGCCCGTCGCGTCGCCTCCGAAGCAGATCCGTTCGACCAACGGTCCCGTGGACAGGGCCATCACGGCGGCGAACGGCAGGCAAGCGGCGACGGCGAGAAGGCGCGGCATGCCCGACGCGCGGATCGCCGTGCGCGCCGGCAGGAATTGCCACAGATACGCGCCGGCGAGCAGGCAGAGCGGCAGGCAGAAGAACAGCGCGAGCACGCTCGGCAGCCAGTTCTGGACGAACGGCGCGAAGATCAGCGCCGCCAGGAAGCCGAGCACGACACTCGGCAGGCTCGCCATCATTTCGATGGCCGACTTGATCGGTGTGCGCCACGCAGGCGACAGGAACTCCGACGTGAAGATCGCCGCGAGCAGCGCGATCGGAACGCCGAAGAGCAGCGAGAACAACGTGGCCTTGAGCGTGCCGAACACGAGCGGAACCAGACCCAGCTTCGGTTCGAAGTCGTCGCTGCCGCTGGACGATTGCCAGACGTGCTCGGGACCGGAGTAGTCCTCGTACCACAGCGGCGTGAAGAGAGCGCGCGCGCTGCCGTCAGGGTGTCCGACGTCCAGGGCCAGCCGCGCGACGCTGTCGCGACCATAGGCCAGCACGGCATCCTCCTTCGGTGCCAGGGCCAGCGCCATCACGGGTCCCGCCGCGGACTCGAACGGTCGCACGCTCGCGCGCTCCTCGTTCGTCGGCACGTAGTGCACGCGCAACTCCCCGTCCTGCGTGCCGCTGACCAGAATGCGCGAACGCTCCGAGGCCGCGAGGCTCGTGATCGCCGGACCGGAGGCGACGAGCGCGTGGACGGGCATGAGGCGCGTGCCGTCGCGGGTCGAGGACAGTGGCGGCCGAATGCGGAACCAGCAAGTCAGAGAACCGTCGGTTCCGCCGACGACCAGCGTCCCGCGACCGATCAGGAGTTCGAGCGCGCTGATGCGCGCGGAAGGCTCGGGCAGCAGATCGACTTCCTCGCTGATCTCGATGTCGTCCAGCCTGCGCAGGTCGTAGCGCAGCGCGCGCCCGTCCTCCCAGCACGCGAGCAGGCTGTCGCCGAGCCCGGTGAGCACGAGCCGCTGCGGCGGCGTCGCGCCGGTCGGCGCCGGGGCGGCAAAGGTGGAGATCTCGACTTCGAGCTCCGCCGTCATCGGGTTCTCGCGCTCTTCGAGCACGCCCACCGACAAGCGCCCTGATTGCGTCAGCCACGCAACGCGGAAACCCTTGGTCGTGCGCGTCGCTTCGACGACCGCGATCGGGTCGTCGGCGCCCACGGGAAGTTGCACGATCGGGCGCTGCCCGGTCGAAGGTTCCTGCACGCGCCACTGCTCGGCGGCAATGCGCTGAGCGCGTCCGCGCCCGTGCGGCGCGTGCTCGCCGACAGCGAGCGCGCGCAGGGATTCCGGGGCCTTGTCGTGGTCCAAGAAGCTCGTCGCGAAATCTGCGCGCCCCAGGCACAGACTTCCGTCGGGATAGGCGAGGGCGAACTCTCCTCCGGCCCATGCGGAGGAGGCCGCGGGCGGGATCCCCCCGCGCGTGAGATCGACCCGCTCGAGCTCGGCACCACTGGCGAGATCGCGGTACTCGAGCTGCCCGTTCGATCGCAGCGCCCATCCGATCAGCCCGTACTCGTCGGTGCCCACGCGCAGCGGCTGCTCGCCCTTCGGGGAGCCCGGCAGCAGGCTCGGCTTCTCGAGCGAGGTTGCCGAGGCGAGCGGCTGCACGACCGAGACCAGGAAGACCAGGATCAGCACGACCGCGGCGATCGTGCCGATGCCCCCCACGCTGATCAGAGTGCGCGCGACGCGCTCCGCGGCGCGCACGCTGCGGCTGGTCGTGCGCACTCGGCGCGGACGTGGGGTCTTGGCGGGTTGCAAGGTCTTCCTCAGCAGAGCGGGAGCCCGGCCCGAGCTTGGGCGGAGCTCCCGCGCGGGTGCACGGCGTGCTCGGTCAGCGCGAAGTGGCCGCTTCGCGGGTCGAAACGTTCGAACCGATCGACTCCAGCGTCTTCTTGGCGACGGGATACGGCAGCGGGAAGTAGCCGTCCTTGATCACGTCGAGCTGGCCCTGCTTCGAGAGCAAGTAGGCGATGAACTCGCGCCGCAGCGGGTCCATTTGCGAGCCCGGCTTGTGATTGACGTAGACGTACAGGAAGCGCCATAGCGGATACGTGCCGTCGTAGGCATGGTCGATCTCGGCATCGACGGGGAGCTTACCCGCCAGCGCGAGCGGCACCGCGCGCACGTCGGCGGTCTTGTACCCGATGCCGCTGTACCCGATCCCGTACCTGTCGCTGGCGACGCCTTGCACGACCGCCGAGCTGCCCGGCTGCTCCTTGACCGAGTCCTTGAAGTCGCCGTTCAACAGCGCATGCTCCTTGAAGAAGCCGTACGTGCCCGAGGCGGAGTTGCGCCCGTACAGGCTGATCGGCTTGTCGGCCCATTCACCGCTCAGGCCGACGTCCCCCCAGGTGCGCACGTCATTGACCTGACCGGCCTTGCGTGACTTCGAGAAGATCGCATCGACCTGCACCAAGGTGAGGCTCGCCAGCGGGTTGTCCTTGTGCACGTACACCGCCAACATGTCCACGGAGGTCGGGATCGCGGTCGGCTTGTAGCCGTACTTCTTCTCGAAGTCGTCCTCCTCCTTCGCCTTCATCTTGCGGCTCATCGGGCCGAACGTGGAGGTGCCCTCGATCAACGCCGGCGGAGCGGTCGACGAACCCTTGCCCTCGACTTCGATCCGGACGTTCGGGTACTGGATCTTGAAGCCCTCGCCCCACAGCGTCATCAGGTTGTTGAGCGTGTCGGAACCGACGCTCTTGATGCTGCCGGAGACGCCCTGCACGGGTCGGTAGTCCGCGTACCGTTCGTCGACGCGGACGGTCGGCCTGGCCGCCGGCTCCTGAGCGCGGGGCGCCGACGCAAACAACGAAAGGGCCGAGAAGGCGAGCGCGATCGAGAGAGATGTGTTCAAGGCGGGGGTTCCTGTGGGCGGAGTGCGGAATTCGGAGGCCCCCGCAGTACACGAACTCGCTTCGAACCCAGGATGAAGGTGCGATCAAGGAATCGCAAAGAAGGCAAGCCGCGGCCTTCCTGGCGCCGGCAGTCCCCTCCCACTCACGATTCGGCCGCCACCTGGCCGGCGCGCGCGGCCGCCGGCTTGTGAACCACGGCCTCGCCCGCATAGAGTTCGGACGCGGTCCTCCCCGCCGGTCGAATTCCGACGCCCCCCCCTACCCCGGAGCGCTCTTGTTCGGACTCCTTCCCAAAGACGAAGCGTTCTTCGATCTGTTCGATCGCATGGCCGGCACCGTCCACGAAGGTGCGCTGCTCTTGTCCGCGATGCTCGGTGATTTCACCGAGGTCGAGGAGAAGGCGAAGCAGATTCGCAACGTCGAGCACTCAGGCGATCACCTGACGCGCGAAGCGATCGAGAAGCTCAATCGGACCTTCATCACGCCTTTCGAGCGCGAGGAGATCCACGAGCTCGTGTGCCGGATGGACGACATCCTCGACTCGATGGAGAACGCGGCGAATCGGCTGTCGCTGTACCGGATCGACAAGCCGACGCCGGACGCGATCGCCCTCGGCAAGGTTCTGGTGAACTGCACCGAGCTGTTGCGTCAGGCGGTGCCGATGCTGCGCCAGATCAAGAAGCCGCAGGAGATGCTCAATCTCTGCCTCGCCGTCCACAAGGAAGAGAGCGAGGGAGACCGCATCGAGCAGCACGGCCTGGCCGGCCTGTTCGAGCGCCGGCAGGATCCGATCGAGATCATCAAGTGGAAGGACATCTACAGCGACCTCGAGCAGGCCACCGACCGCTGCGCCGACGTGGCCAACGTGATCGAGTCGATCGTGCTGCGACACGCCTAGACGAAGTCGTCCACGATGGATGTCTCGCTCCTGATCGTGCTGGTCGTCGTGTTCGCGCTGGTCTTCGACCTCGCGAACGGCTGGAACGACGCGTCGAACGCGATTGCCACGGTCGTCGGGACGCGCGTGATGGCCCCGTGGACCGCGATCTTCTTCGGCGCCGTCCTCAACTTCGCGGGCGCCATGTTCAGCAGCGAGGTGGCCAAGACCGTCGGCCGGGAGATCGCCGACCCAGCGTTGCTGTCACCATCAGTCTTCCTCGCCGCGGTCGTCATCGCCCCGGCTTGGATCACGCTGTGCACGCTGCGTGGTCTGCCGATCAGTTGCTCGCACTCGCTGATGGGGGGACTGGTCGGTTCGGTGCTTGCCGCAGCGGGGCCCGGCGCGCTCGCATCGACCGGAATCAAGAAGATCGTGTTCGGCATCTTCACGTCGCCGGTGATCGGTTTCCTGCTCGGTCTGCTCGTACTGGTGCTCGTTTCGTGGCTGTTTCGCCGGATGAGCGCGCGCTGGGCCAGCGCGTTGTTCGGCAAGCTCCAGATCCTGTCGGCGGGCGCAATGGCCTTCTCTCACGGCACCGGAGACGCGCAGAAGGCGATGGGGATGATCACCGGCGCATTGATCGCCGGCAACTACATCGCGCTGGACTCCTCGGGCATGCATATCCCGCTGTGGGTGCGCCTGTCTTGCGCCGCAGCCATGGGGATCGGGTCGGCCGTGGGCGGCTGGGCCGTCATGCGGACGCTCGGCTCGGGCCTCGCGCACCTCAAACCGTATCAGGGGTTCGCGGCCGAGACCGGCGCCGCGACGACGATCCTCGTCAACACGCTCACGGGCGTTCCGATCAGCACGACGCACTCGATCACGGGCGCGATCCTGGGCGTGGGCGCGGCTCGCAACCTGAAGGCCGTGCGCTGGGGCGTCGGCAAGAAGATCTTCTTGGCCTGGGTATTCACTTTCCCCGTCTGCATCGTGGGCGGTGCGGTGCTCTACAAGATCTTCCACGCGCTCGGGCTCTGAATCCGGGCTGCTACGTTCGCGTGAGAGTTCGGCAGGTTTTCTTTGCAGAATCTTGGGTTGAGGGCATTCCAGCGCACTTCTAGAGTTCCGGCCTCTCCCGTGCCCCTTACTCGAGGTGAATGAACCCATGCTGAGTTTTGGATCCCTCTTGGCCTATGTCGCGGTCACTGCCGCAGCAGCGCTGCCGTGTGCGGGTCAGACGAGTCCGGGCGACTCGGGTGCCCCTGGACAGACGCAATCGACCACGACGCCTCCAGCAAAGGACGTCAAGGCCGACGGGCAAGACCTGCGCGTGTACTGGAAGGACGGCTTCCGGATGGAGACGGCCGACAAGGCCTTCTCGCTGCGAGTCAGCGGCCGCCTGCAGACCGATGCGGCATTCTTCTCTGGTGACGAAGCCGACTTCGGCACCGAGTTCAATGACGCCGTCGAGTTCCGCCGCGCGTACCTGGGCTTCGGCGGCAGGCTGTACCGCGACTGGGAGTACCTGATCGAGATGGACTTCGCCAAGGCCTCGGACGACTTCTCCGACGCGTACCTCGCGACCGGCACGCCTTGGGGCAACCTGCGCCTCGGCCACTTCAAGCAGCCGATCAGCCTCGAGGAGATGGCGTCCGACCTCAATACGACGTTCATGGAGCGCTCGCTCTCGTCGGCGTTCAAGCTGGGCCGCGACGTCGGGGTCATGCTCTCGGACAGCGCCGCCGAGGAGCGCATGACCTGGGCGGTCGGCGTGTTCAAGGACACCGACGCCGACGGCAAGAACCAATCGGGCACCAGCGACGACGAGTACTCATTCACCGGACGCCTGACCGGCGTGGCCTGGCAGGACGACGGCGGCGATCTGCTGCACCTTGGGGCCGCCGCGAGCCTGCGCAATCCCAGCGGCAACACGATGACGTTCACGAGCAAGCCGGAGTCGAACCTGGCCCCGACGCTGTTGTCGTCGGGCGTGATCGGCTCGCCCGCCGACAAGGGCGACGAGTTCCAGTTGTACGGGCTCGAGGCGGCCTGGGTGCGC
Organism: Planctomycetota bacterium; assembly: GCA_016872755.1. GTDB lineage: Bacteria > Planctomycetota > UBA1135 > UBA1135 > GW928-bin9. Next base: position 2,199 of record VGZE01000031.1, on the reverse strand, counting down.
GGCCCGCTGTCGCTGCAAGGCGAGTACTTGGTCGCCAAGACCGAGGGCGACTCGGCCGGCAAGGACGATCCGACGCTCAGCGGCTACTACGCGTTCGTCAGCTACTTCCTGACCGGCGAGCGGCGTCCCTATCGCAAGGCGACCGGCGTGTTCGACAGGGTCCGGCCGAAGGAGAACTTCTCGCTGAAGGAAATGTCGGGAACGGGCGCGTGGGAACTCGCGCTGCGCTACACGAACTTCGACTTCGACGACGCGTCGGCGACGGACGCGAACCTGAGCGACGTCACGCTGGGCGTCAACTTCTATCCCAATCCCAACACGAAGGTGCAGCTCAACGCGGTGCAGGCGAGCTTGGAGAGCGGCGCGGTCGACGAAGACGCGACGATCTTCCAGATGCGCTTCCAGTTCGACTTCTAGACCGGCCGCGGCTCGCTCGCTGCGCTACGATGGGCGGTGTCCATGACCGCCTCGCGCTCGCGCTGGATCGCGCTCTTGTGCGTGCTCGCATGCGCTCTCGGCGGCTTGGCCTGGTTGATGCGCGCGCCCCCCGCCGCCGTCAGGCCTGATCTGGGCCCGGGCGGCGGCGCCGAGGGCCAGCCCTCCGGCGCCGCGGCGGAGGGCGCGGAAGCGAGCTGGGCGGCGGAGCTGGAGTCGCTGCCGCTGCCGGAAGGACGCGTCGAGGTCGGGATCCCGGAGGATGCCCGAGAAGCGCTGCTCGCCAACCAAGACCTGCATCCAGTGGCCGTCTCGCTTCTCGAAGGCGAACAGATCTTCCGTGACGCGGCGCGCATCGAGGTCCGCCAGCGCGTGCGCCGGGGCGCGAAGTGGATCGACCTGCCGGCGCGCGAACACGCCTGGTCCGGCAGTCAGGACGCGCTCGAACTGCAACTCCCGACGGGCGAGTGGTGGATCTCCGCGAACGCGCCCGGCAGGGCGTCGGAGTCCGTGCTGGCACCCGTTCCGCTCGAGCATGGGCCGCTGGTGCGGATCACGCTGCGGGAGACCTGCGAGTACAGCGGGCTCGTGCTCGCGCCCGACGACGCGCCGGCCGAGGGCGTGATCGTCGAATTGCTCGTCGCGGGGCGCGCCCTTGCGAGCACGCGAACGGCCGCGGGCGGCGGATACCGGCTGGAAGGGCTGGCGCGCGCGGGGACGAGCCTGGCCGTGGGCGACCCATGTCGGCCCGCCGCCGTGATCGACCCGCTTCCGGCCTGCGCGGGAGCGCTCCGAATCGACCCCGTGCGCCTTCCCGAGTGTGGAGAGCTGCGGCTGTCGATCGACCGGCTCGGGCTCGAGGGGCTGCCGGTCCGCGTGCTGTTGCAGCATGCCGATAGCGGTCGGTCGTGGCACGAGTTCGACCCACACGACGAGCTGCGGGTGCGCCACCTGCTGCCGGGCCGATACCGGGCCTTCGTTTGGGTCGCCGATCACCGCGGTAATCGCGAGGTCACCATCGCCGCAGGCGCGGCGCAGCCTTTCGCCGTCGCGCTGCGACGCGCGAACTGACGCGAGATCCCCTGAGCGGATGAAGCAACGAGGGGCGCGCACCCAGACGCGCCCCTCCTGCTGGGCTCGCCGTTGCGCCGGAGCCCGGCCCGGCACAGGGAAACGAGCTCGATCCGACCTAGGAATCCGAACCGACCGTCAATCCGATCTGGATCAGCGTGCCCTCGTCGGCACTGACATCGCTCGAGTAGTCCGAGACGTTGAGCTGCCACTTGGCGGTATGCCCGCCGTGGTACCAGTTGAGTCCGCCGCTGACGACCTGGGTGTCGTCGTCGTCGTCGTGGTCCTGCAGGCGCAACGCGACTTCCCACTCTCGGCTGGGAGTCAGCCAGCTGCCCGTCACAGCCCAGGGCGTGTTGCCTTCGGTGACGGCGAACTTCGCGGGGCCGAGGTCGTCGTCGAGGTCCGCGATCTCCGCGGCGACGCTGAACTGGCCGAACACGACCGTCGCGTCGAGCGCCAGCATGCCGCCGTCGCTCAGATCCCCCTCGTCGAAGTAGGCGGCACCGATCGTTCCCTTCGTGCCGGAATCCGCGCCGCTCATTGCGCCCTCGATCCGGCCGACGCCGCCGTTGATCAGATACTCGGCGCGCGCGGTCAGAGCGAAGTCCTCGGCTGCCAGATCGTCGCCGTTCTGGAGCGAGACCTTCCAGTTGAATGAATCGAACTTCCCGTCGACCGAAACGCCCGGCG
>VGZE01000030.1 GCA_016872755.1 Planctomycetota bacterium | reverse complement strand
GCGCCGGCGCGTGGCTGCGCCGCGCCGCGCTCGACCTCACCGGCATCCCGCCGACGCTCGAGGAGTTGGAGTCCTTCGAGACGGCCGCCGCGCGCGACTGGGACGCGGCGACGGCAGCAGCCGTCGAGCGCCTGCTCGATTCGCCGCGCCATGGCGAGCGCATGGCGCAGTGGTGGCTCGATCTCGCGCGCTACGCCGACACGAACGGCTACGAGAAGGATGCGCCGCGCACGATCTGGCCGTGGCGCGACTGGGTGATCGGCGCGTTCGCCTCGGACCTCCCCTTCGACCGCTTCACGATCGAGCAACTGGCCGGCGACCTGCTGCCGGAACCGACGCGCGCGCAGCTCGTCGCCACCGGTTTCCACCGCAACACGCTGACCAACGAGGAGGGCGGCACCGACGACGAGGAATTCCGCGTCGCGGCCGTCGTCGACCGCGCCAACACGACCGCGCAGCTGTGGCTCGGCTCGACGCTCGCCTGCGCGCAGTGCCACGACCACAAGTACGACCCCTTCTCGCAGCGCGAGTACTACGAGTTCTACGCGTTCTTCGACCAGACCGAGGACGGCGGCAAGCAACTCGAACCGCTGCTCGAGGTCGCCGACGACGAGCACGTGCACGCGGAGGAGCGGCTGCGCGCCGCGCTGGCCGAAACCGAGGCCGGGCTCGCGCGCGCCGCGGACGCGATCGACGCGCGGCAGCAGGCCTGGGAGCTGCGGGCGCGCGCCGAGCTGGGTCCGGAACCGGTCTGGCGGCCGCTCGAGCCTCATGCTGTGAACACCGCGAGCGGTGCACGCGCGCTCGGCCAGTTGGACGCGCACGTGCTGATCGGAGGCGAGTTGCCCGATCGCGACACGTATCGCATCGAGTTCAGCGCCTCGGAGAGCGTGCGTGCGCTGCGGATCGAGGCGCTCCCCAACGCCGCGTTCCCGCAGGGAGGCGCGTCGCGCTCGGACAACGCGAACTTCGCGCTGAGCGAGGTCCGGCTCGAGCGCGACGGCGCGTCGTCGGCGCGCTTCACGCGCGCCGATGCCGATCGCCGGCAGGCCGGCGCGAATTCGAGCCCGGCCAACGCGATCGACGGCGCCGCGGATACGCACTGGATCGTCGACGGCGCGGCTCCGGCCGCGCTGATCCTCGTGCTCGACGAGGCACTGCCGGCGAGCAGCTTCGGGCATGTGCTGGTGCTCGAATTCCAGTCCGATTGGCCGCGGCACCAGCTCGGCTCGTTCCGCGTCCTCGCCAGCGCGGACGAGACGCTGGCCTCGACGCTGCCGCAGGGCCCGGATGGCTATCCGTGGCAGGTGCGCACCGCGCTGCGCACGCCCGTCGAGACGCTCGGCGACGAGCAGCGCGAGCTGGTGCGCGCCGATTTCCGCACGCGCGTCGATGCACAGGCGCGCGAGCTGGTCGCGCGCATCGATGCCGCGCGCGAAGCGCTCGACACGCACCGCGCGAGTGTGCCGCGCACGCCGATCCTGCGCCGGCGCGCACAGCCGCGCACGACGCACGTGCACGCCAAGGGCAGCTTCCTCTCGCCGCTGGAAGAGGTGCGACCGGACGTCCCGGCGGTGTTCCCGCCGTTGGAGGCCGACGCGCCGCGCGATCGCCTCGGTCTCGCGCGCTGGCTGGTCGCGCGCGAGAACCCGCTCACGGCGCGTGTGATCGCGAACCGCCTGTGGGAGCGCCTGTTCGGCCGCGGCCTCGTCGCGACGCTGGACGACTTCGGCACGCGCGGCGATCCGCCGACCCACCCGGAACTGCTCGACCACCTCGCGCTGCGGCTCGTCGAGCTCGGCTGGAGCCTCCAGGCCTTCCAGCGCGAGCTGCTGCTGTCCTCGACCTACGCGCAGACCTCCTGCGCGCCGCGAGAGGCCTACGAGCTCGATCCAGACAACGCCTGGCTCGCTCGCGCGAGCCGGCCGCGCCTGGAGATCGAGACGCTGCGCGACCAGGCCCTTGCGCTGTCGGGCCTGCTTTTCGAGCGCGTCGGCGGCCCGAGCGTGCGACCGCCGCAGCCGACCGGCGTCGAGCAGCACGTCTACTCGGACGATGCGTGGGTCGATGCGCAGGGTCCGGACCGCCACCGGCGCGGGCTGTACACGTTCTGGAAGCGCAGCTCGCCCTACGGGACCTTTGCGACCTTCGACGCACCGAGCCGCGAGCTCGCGTGCACGCGGCGCGCACGCACGAACACGCCGCTGCAGGCGCTCGCGCTGCTCAACGATCCGGCCTTCGACGAGTGCGCGCGCGCGCTCGGCCGGCGCCTGCTCGAGCGGGCCGGCGACGATCGCGCCCGGCTCGCCGCCGGATTCCGCCTCGCGACGGCGCGCGCGCCGAGCGCCGAGGAGCTCGAACGGCTCGTCGAGCAGCTCGCGGCCGAGCTCCACGACCTCCGCGAGCTCGCCGAGCCCGAACGCGAGCCCGCGGCCTGGGCACGTGTCGCCACCGTGCTGCTCAACCTGGACGAGGCGCAATGCCGGAACTGATCCCCTCGCCCGACTGGAGACCGACGCGGCGCGCGCTGCTCGCCGGCGGCGGAGTGTCGCTCGCGTCGCTGGCGCTCGCCGAGCTCTTGCGCGCGGAGCAGACCCCGGTGTCAGGCGCCGGTCCGCATCACGCACCCAAGGCCAAGCGGGTCGTCTACCTGCACATGGCCGGCGCGCCGAGCCAGCTCGACCTGTTCGACCCCAAGCCGAAGCTCGCGGAACTCGACGGCCAGGACTGCCCGGCGAGCTACCTCTCCGGCGAGCGTTTCGCGTTCATCAAGGGCACGCCGAAGATCCTCGGTTCGCCGCACGCGTTTGCGCGCGAGGCGCGCACCGGGTTCGACTTCTCGGCGCTGGTGCCCGGCCTCTCGTCGGTGGCGGACAAACTGTGCGTCGTCCGCTCGATGCGCACCACGCAGTTCAACCACGTGCCGGCGCAGATCCTGATGCAGACCGGCCACTTCCGCATGGGCCGGCCGAGCTTCGGCGCATGGACGAGCTACGGCCTGGGCGCGCTCGCGAGCGACCTGCCGAGCTTCGTCGTGCTGACCTCGGGGCGCTACGGGCCGGACGCCGGCGCATCGCTTTGGGGCGCGGGCTTCCTGCCGGGCGTGCACCAGGGCGTGCGCTTCCTGTCGCACGGCGACCCGGTGCTGCACCTTGCGGATCCCGAGGGCTGCGACCGCGACGACCGCCGCCGCACGCTCGATGCGATCGGCGATCTCAACCGGCTCGCGGCGCGCGAACGCGGCGACCCCGAGATCGAGACGCGCATCGCACAGTACGAACTCGCGTACCGGATGCAGGCCTCGGTGCCGGAGCTGGTCGACTTCGGATCCGAACCCGCGCACGTGCTCGAGCGCTACGGCGCCAAGGCCGACGAGCCGTCCTTCGCGCGCAACTGCGTGCTCGCCCGGCGGCTGCTCGAGCAGGGCGTGCGCTTCGTGCAGCTCTACCACTGGGGTTGGGACAGCCACGGCACGAGCCCGGGCGACGACATCGTCACCTCGCTGCCGCAACGCTGCCAGGAGTGCGACCGCCCCTCGGCCGCGCTGCTCGCCGAGCTCGATGAACGCGGGCTGCTCGAGGACACGCTCTTCGTGTGGGGGGGCGAGTTCGGCCGCACGCCGATGAACGAGGCGCGCGATGGTTCCAAGTTCCTGGGACGCGACCACCACCCGCACGCGTTCACGATGTTGCTGGCCGGCGGCGGGTTGAAACGCGGCTTCCGGCTCGGGGCGACGGACGAGCTCGGGTACTTCGTCAGCGAGGATCCGGTCACGCCCTTCGACCTCAACGCGACGCTGCTCCACCTGCTCGGGTTCGACCACGAGCGGCTCACCTACCGCTTCCAGGGCCGCGACTTCCGCTTGACGGACGTCGAGGGCGCGGTGTTGGCGAAGCTGCTCGCCTAGGAGCCGGCTAGGGCACCGACAGCAGCAGCGCGTTGGTGAGCGCCACGCCCTGCGGCGCCGCCGCGTCCACGACGCCGACCTGCGCGCGCAGTTGGGTGCCGCTCGGCAATTGCGAGGTGAACACGACGACCTGCTTGGCCGCTCCCTTCGCGTTGGTCACGAGCGGCAGCACGAATTCCGCGCTCGGCACGAGCACACCGCCGAAGAGCGGCAGGTTCGCGGCCGAGAAGCCCACGACGAAGGCGCCGAAGCTGCTCGCGCGTGCCCGGCTCAGCGACAGGCTGAACTGCTTGCCCACGCCGAAGGAGCCCCATGCGTTCAGCACCGGCAGCTTCGGACCGCCGAATGCGCCTCCGAGATCCTGGACGGGCTTGAGCGAGCGCAATGCGAACAATGCGTTGACGTGACCGCTGCCGAGTTGTCCGGCGAAACCAGGATTGAGTGCATCCACCGAGACGGCACTCTCCTTCAGCAGGTCGAGCAAGTCGTCGGTCGACAGCTTCGGCGCCTCCGACAGGGCCAGCGCGGCGACGCCGACGACGTTCGGACTTGCGAAGGATGTGCCGCTGCTGAGCGTCGAGTTACCGCCGGTGGTCACCACCGGCACGTCGGTCCCGCCAGCGGACAGATCGACCCATGCGCCGTAGTTCGAGGCCTGGCCGAAGCCCCAGCTGCTCCGATTCCCGTTCGAATCGATCGCGGCCACCGCGATCACGCCCTCGGTCATCGGCGGCCACGCGGTGGTCGTGTTCGCGTTGCCCGCGGCGAAGACGACGTGCACGCCGTTGTCGAGCGCGTACTGCACGGCGTCCTGCTGCGCCTGGAATGGCGAGGTCGCATTGGTCCACGAGTTGTTCAGGATCACGCAGCCGGCATCGACGCAGTACTCGATCGCGACGGCCGCCGAGAGCGCCCCGGCCCACGGACCGCAGCACGGATAGCCGCCGCCGGCATTGAAGGTCTTCGGCGCGAGGATCTTCACGCCCGAGGCGACTCCGGCAATCAGGTTCGCGTTGTCCGAGCGCGCGGCGATGACCGAGGAGGTCTGCGTGCCGTGCGGGTGATCCGAGTAGGACACCGAGTCGTTGTTCACGAAGTCCCACCCGTTCAGATCGTCGATGAGTCCATTGCCGTCATCGTCGAGCCCGTTGGCGAGCTCGTTGGGATTCGTCCAGATCACATTGGCGAATTCGGGACCGGAGAACTGGGTGTCATAGCCGGTGTCGATCACGCCGACGAGCAGCCCATCGGCCTCGTAGGTTCCGCGCAGCGTCCACGCCTCGAGCACGTCCATGTCGACGTCATTGCCCTGGCCCAGCGGCCACTGCGTCGAGTAGAGCGGGTCACTGGGCGGCTGCGGCGGCGTCCCGGCCAGCGCAAGGCCCGTGTTCACGCGCTCGGCGTACTCGATCTCGGGCGCAGCCCGCAGGTGCGCGACCGCGGCGTCCTCCGTTCCCGCCGCGACCTCGCAGGTGAACCAGCGCGCGAGGCCGACCTGGTCGTCGAGCTTGGGCGGCAGGAAGAGCGCGCGGTGGCTGGCCGGATCGCCCAGCCCACTCACCTGCGCGCCGTCGGCACCCGCGCGCAACTTGTACGCGATGCGGCCGGGGATCCACTCGCGCTCGCCCAGCGGGGCGGAAGCGGCGACGAGCGAGGACGCGAACAGGCAGAACGTGCTGAGCATGGAGGAACTCCGGGGAGAGCCGAGGAGTTCCAAGCCTAGCACGGCGTCGGCGGAGCCGGGACCTGCCCGACTCCGCCGTGCGCGCCGGCCGGCGCTACTTCGCGAGCGCCTTGACGGCCTTCTTCAACTGCGCGGTCCGGTTGGTCTTCTCCCAAGCGAACTGCGAACGGCCGAAGTGCCCGTGGTACGCGGTGGCGGAGTAGATCGGCTTCTTGAGGCCCAGATCCTTGATGAGCGCGGCCGGGCGCAGGTCGAACACCTGCTCGACAGCCTGCGTCAGCACGTGATCGGGGACCTTGCCGGTACCGAAGGTGTCGACGCGGATCGACAGCGGCTTGGCCACTCCGATCGCGTAGCTGACCTGGATCTCGGCACGGTGCGCGAGACCTGCCGCGACGACGTTCTTCGCGACCCAGCGCGCCGCGTAGGCCGCCGAGCGGTCGACCTTGGACGGGTCCTTGCCCGAGAACGCGCCGCCGCCGTGCCGGCCCATGCCGCCGTAGGTGTCGACGATGATCTTGCGGCCGGTCAGGCCGCAGTCGCCGTGCGGGCCGCCGAGCACGAAGCGCCCGGTCGGGTTGATGTGGTAGATCGTCTTCGCGTCGAGGTACTTGGCCGGGATGACGGCCTTGATGCACTTCTCGATGACTTCCTTGACGATCGTCGCGTGCGGGACCTCGGGGCCGTGCTGGGTCGAGATCACGACCGTGTGCACGCGCACCGGCTCGTTGTCCTCGTACTCGATCGTCAGCTGGCTCTTCGAGTCGGGGCGCAGCCACTTGAGCACGCCCTGCTCGCGCAGCTCGGCGAGCTTCTCGACGAGGCGGTGCGCGTAGTAGATCGGGAACGGCATCAGCTCCGGCGTCTCGTTGACAGCGAAGCCGAACATCAGGCCCTGGTCGCCGGCGCCCTGCTCCTTGTGCAGACCCTCGCCCTCGCTGACACCCTGGCTGATGTCGGGTGACTGGCGATCGAGCGTGACCATCACCGCGCAGGTGTCGCCGTTGATGCCGAAGGCATCGCTGGTGTAGCCGATGCGCTTGATCGTGTCGCGCGCGATCTGCGCGTAGTTGAGCTGCGCCTTGGTCGTGATCTCGCCCGCGACGACGCACAGGCCGGTCGTGACCAGCGTCTCGCAGGCGACGCGCGAATTCGGGTCGGCCTTCAGGCACGCGTCGAGGACGGCGTCGGAGACCTGGTCGGCCACCTTGTCGGGGTGGCCCATCGAAACGGATTCGGAAGTGAAGAGGTGGCGGACCATGGAGAGCGGGAGTCTTGGGTATTGCGCCCGGCGACGGCCGGTGCGGATCGGGGTCGGGGAGGGAAGGGTCGTGAATCGGTCGCAGGCGGGAAGAACCGCACAAGGATAGCAGGAGAAGCGGCCTGTCCGATGCGCGTCTTCGGGGTGCAGGCCGCGCAGTTCTTTCCGCTCCGGCCGCAAAGCGGCCCTGGCGGACGATCCACGCGCCGCCGCCGCCCTGGAGGGCAGGCCGCGCGCGGCCGCGCTCATGGCTCGCGCTTGGCGAGGCAGGTCGCCTCGAGCGCCGCGGCGGTCAGGGCCGTCGCGCCCTTCTGTCGTTCGACCGCCGCGAGCGCCGCCTCCCCCATGCGCGCGCACAAGGTCGCATTGCGCAGCAGGCGGCCGAGCGCCTCGGACAGCTTGCGCGCGTCGAGCAATTGCACGGCCGCGTTCGCGTCGAGCAGCAGGCGCGCCTCCTGTCGGAAGTTGTGCATGTGCGGCCCGAACACGACCGGCAGTCCCTGCGCCGCCGGTTCGAGCACGTTCTGTCCGCCGTGCGGCACGAGGCTGCCGCCGACGAAGACGACGTCCGCCAGCGCATACACGCGCTCGAGTTCGCCGATCGTGTCGACGATCACCGGCTGGCACGGGTCGGGTGCGACGGTGCCGGCGCGCAGCTCGGTCAGGCGCTGCACCGCGACACCGGCGGCGCGGAGCTCCTCGACCAGCGCGGCACAGCGCGGCGGATGACGCGGCACGAGCACGAGCCGCGCCAGCGGCGCCTGGGCGCGCCAGGCCTCAACGACCGCCAATTCCTCGCTCGCGTGCGTGCTGCCCGCCACCAGCACCTGCTGATCGCGCCCGGGGCCGATCAGTCGGCGCAGTTCGGGGCCGGGATCCTGCCGCCCGACGTGCAGCCCATCGGCCTTGAGATTGCCGGTCAACACGAGCCGGCGCGGATCCGCGCCCAGATCGAGGAAGCGCCGCGCATAGGACTCGTCCTGCACGCAAAACAGCGAGATGCGCGCGAACTCCGGCAGCAGGTGCCGGAACCAGCGGTAGCGCGCGTGGCTGCGATCGGTGATGCGGCCATTGACCACCGCGATCGGGATGCCGGCGCGGTTGGACTCGCGCAGGAAGTTCGGCCAGATCTCGAGCTCGACCAGGATCACGCAGCGCGGGCCGAGCGCGCGCAGGAACGCGCGCACGACCCACGACAAGTCGATCGGGAAGCGCACCAGCGTGTGCTCCGGGAACAGCGAGTGAGCGACTTGCATGCCGGTGTCGGTCGTCGCGCTGATCACGATCTCGTGGTCGGGGTGCCGCGCCGCGAGTTCGCGCACCAGCGGCACGGCGCCCTTGATCTCGCCAACCGAGACGCCGTGCACGAGCAGGCGCGGCCGATTCGTGCGCGGCCGCGGTGTGCGCAGTCGCTCGCGCAGCATGTTCGTGAAGCCCTTCCTGCGCAGGGCAGACCACACGAGCCACGGCGAACCGAGGACGGCCGCCAGCAACCACAGGGCGTCGTAGAGCAGGTAGGGCAGCGCCCCGAGCGGCCCGGGCGATGGATCGCTCCGCAGCGGCGCGGCGAGTTCGGGGAGCACGATCGGCGGGCGACCTGGGCCGGGACCGTCGCTCATGGCCTGGTGGCGCCGAGACTCAGACGCGGGCCGAGGCCGGCGGCCGCGGCGGCGGACGCTGCGAGGGCGGCGGTCCGACCTCGAGGCGCAGGATCACGCTGGCGACCTGATCCTCGACCGCGGCGAACAGCTTCTGGAACAGCTCGAAGGCTTCCTTCTTGTACTCGTTCTTGGGGTCGCGCTGCGCGTAGCCGCGCAGGCCTATGCCCTGCTTGAGCGCGTCGATCGCGTGCAAGTGATCCTTCCAGCGGGAATCGAGCGCGGTCAGCAGCACGTAGCGTTCGACCTGGCGCATCAGATCGGCACCCAGGTCGGTCTCGCGCCGCGCGTAGGCCTCGTTGAGCGCATCGAGCGCCGGCTGCAGATTGGGCTCCTTCGCGGTCGCGGCGGCACAGGTCTGGGCCGGCGCCTCGACGCCGAAGGTGCGCTGGAACCAGCCGCCGAAACCGGCCGCATCGCCGCTGAAGATCGCGGCGTTGCGATTGAGCGAACCGCCGACCATCTCGTCGACGCGTTCGCGCGTGCCCTTGCCCTCCAGCACGTCCTGGCGCACGCCGTAGATCGTCTTGCGCTGTTGATCCATCACCTCGTCGTACTCGAGCAGGTGCTTGCGGATCTCGAAGTGGTAGTCCTCGACCTTCTTCTGCGCGCGGCGGATCGCGTTCGACACCATGCGCGACTCGATCGGCACGTCCTCGGTCATGCCGAGCTTCAGCATCGCGTTCTTGACCCAGTCCTTGTAGAAGCGACGCATCAGGTCGTCTTCCAGCGACAGGTAGAAACGCGACGTGCCGGGGTCGCCCTGGCGGCCGGAGCGGCCGCGCAATTGATTGTCGATGCGGCGCGCCTCGTGGCGCTCGGTGCCCAGCACGTACAGGCCGCCGAGCGCCTTGACCTCGGCCTCGTCCTTGTCGCACTGCGCGCGCACCTCGGCGCGGATCGCGTCGATCTCGGCGAGCTTGTCGGGCTGGCCCTCGAACAGCCCGGCCTTCTCGAGCGCCTGGCGCAGCCGGAATTCGAAGTTGCCGCCGAGCTTGATGTCCGTGCCGCGACCGGCCATGTTCGTCGAGACGGTCACCGCGCCCTTCTCGCCGGCCTTGGCGACGATGCTGGCCTCGCGCTCGTGGTTCTTGGCGTTCAGCACCTCGTGCGGGATGCCGGCCTCCTTGAGGATCTTGGACAGGTGCTCGGACTTCTCGATCGAGGTCGTGCCGATCAGCAGCGGCTGTCCCTCGTCGTGCGCGCGCCGCACTTCCTTGGTGATCGAGCGCCATTTCTCGGCCTCGGTCCGGTAGACCACGTCGTCGGCGTCGTCGCGCACGACCGGCCGGTGCGTCGGCACCGAAACGACGTCGAGCTTGTAGATCTTGAGGAACTCGCCCGCCTCGGTCATGGCCGTGCCGGTCATGCCCGCGAGCTTCTTGTACATCCGGAAGTAGTTCTGGAATGTGATCGTCGCCAGCGTCTGGTTCTCCTGGCGGATCTCGAGTCCTTCCTTCGTCTCGACCGCCTGGTGCAGGCCGTCGGACCAGCGCCGTCCGGTCATCTTCCGGCCGGTGAACTCGTCGACGATGATCACCTCGCCTTCCTCGACGACGTACTCGGTGTCGCGCTTGTACAGGTGGTGCGCGCGCAGCGCGTTCTCGATGTAGTGCGGCCAGTCCTCGTTGCCGGCCGTGTAGAAGGACTCGACGCCGACGAGCTTCTCGGCGCGCTCGATGCCGGCCTCGAGCAGCGACACGGCGCGCTCCTTCTCCTTGACCTCGAAGTGGGTGCCGACTTCCAGCCGGCGCGCGACCTGGTCGGCGACGCGGTACTTGTCGGGGGCGTCTTCCGCCGGCCCGGAGATGATCAGCGGCGTGCGCGCCTCGTCCACCAGGATCGAGTCGACCTCGTCGACGATCGCGAAGGTCAGCTCGCGCTGCACCTGCTCGGCGACGCGATTCTTCATGTTGTCGCGCAGGTAGTCGAAGCCGAACTCGTTGTTCGTGCCGTAGACGATGTCGCAGGCGTAGACCGGCACGCGCTCGACGGCGCTCATGTCGGATTGGATGAAGCCGCAGGACACGCCCAGGTAGTCGTAGATCGGCCCCATCCACGACGCGTCGCGACGCGCCAGATAGTCGTTGACCGTGACCAGGAAGCAGGACTTGCCGGAAAGCGCGTTCAGGTACAGCGGCAGCGTCGCCACCATCGTCTTGCCTTCACCGGTCATCATCTCGGCGATCGCGCCGCGGTGCAGCACGATGCCGCCGACGAGTTGCACGTCGTAGTGGCGCAGGCCCAGCGTCCGGCGGGCCGCCTCGCGCGTCAGCGCGAAGGCATCGGGCAGGATCGCCTCGAGATCGGTCTTGCCGGCGGCGATGTCGGCCTTCCACTGGGCGGTCTGCGCGTGGAATTGCTCGGCCGACAGGCCCTTGGCCCAGGGCTCCAATTCGTTGGTGCGCTGCACCAGCGGGGCCAGACCGCGCACCAGCCGCTCGTTGCGGGATCCGAACCAGTCCTTCAGCCGCAGCCCCAGCCCCTCGCCGAGGCTGAGCAGCTTGTCTTGCAGATTGTCCCAGTCCATGGAGAGTCGAGGCGCAACGGGGGCGAACGACGGGGCCGGGGATCCCCGATGCCCCCGCTCGCGAAGGGCAGACAGTATCGACTCCGCGCTGGCCCGATGGAAGCCTCTAGCCCGGCGCGGGGCCCGCGCCCGGGCGCCGCACCAGACGCTCCAGCAACGCACACAAGACCTGTCTCGGGTACGGTTTGCGCAACAGGCCGCAGGCGCTGGGCAGGCGCGAGATCTCGATGTCGGACGCGGTCGCGACCAGCACGGGCAAGCCCGCCAACCCCAGGTCCGCGCGGATGCGCCGCAACACCTCCTGACCATCGAAACCCGGCATTTCGCAGTCGAGCAGCACCAGCTCGGGGCGCGGCTCGCGTGCCAGGCGCTCCAGCGCACTCGGGCCGTCGTGGGCCAGCTCGACCTCGTAGCCGCGCGTCTCCAGCAGCACCTTCAGACCGCGCGCGACCTGCTCCTCGTCGTCGACGATCAGCAGGCGCACCGGTGCGCCGGCAGCGCCGCCGGCGGCGGCCTCGCCGCTGGCGACGCGCGCCGCCTGCTCGCGCATGGCGATCTCCTGCATCAACAGCCGCAGGTCCTCGAAGGTCGGCAGGCCGGCCTGCTCCCAATCGGACTCGATGGCGCGCTTGAGCTTGCGGTTGTAGGCCTTGAGCTCCTCCCAGGCCATGTAGTCCGGCGCGTTCGGCCGCACGGCCAGGTTGTCGTGCGTGTCGACGCAGAAGAAGTACTCGCCCTCGACGAGGTGCTCCTGCACGACGAACTTCATGAACGGGTAGCGCACATTGCCCAGGCGCAGCGCGTAGCGCGCGCAGGCATCGGTTGAATTGCTCGCTTCGCGCTCGAACAGCGCGAGCGCCTGCTGCGGCGTCTGCACCGCCTCCAGCGCGGCGATCGGCGCGGCGCGCGGTCGCACCGGCCCGCCTTCGGGCCAGGCGTGCCGGTTGTACAGCGCGATCGCCATGCGCAGGTGCACCGGGGAGAGCCGCTCGAGGCGCATGGCTGGTTCCTCCGCGCGCGGCGCCTAGGCGCCGGCGACGGTCGCCGCGCGCACCGGCCGCGGCCCCAGCCCGTCACGCAGGGTGCCGATCAGACAACCCACGTCGTCGACGCGGGCCGCATCGAGCAGCGCGGCGATCTCTCCGGGCAGGCGCGCCAGCGCGCCGGGATCGGCGAAGGACCAGGTGCCGACCTGCACCGCCGTGCAGCCGGCGACGAGGAACTCGAGCACGTCGGCCGCGCACTGGATGCCGCCGCAGCCGATCACCGGAATCGCCACGGCGCGCGAGCATTCCCACGCGCAGCGCAGCGCGACCGGCTTGATCGGCGGGCCGGAATAGCCGCCTTGCACGGTCGCCAGACCCGCGCTGCGGCTGCGCCAATCGACGGCCATCCCGAGCAGCGTGTTGACCGCGGTCACCGCATCGGCCCCCGCCCCCTCGACCGCGCGCGCCATCTCGCCGATGCGCGCGACGTTCGGCGAGAGCTTGGCCCAGACCGGCTTGCGCGTGCGCGCGCGGACGAGCTCGATCACGCGCGCCGCCGCGACCGGGTCGGTGCCGAAGGGCAGCTTGCCGCCCTGCACGTTCGGGCAGGACAGGTTGACCTCGAACGCGTCGATCGCGTCGCAGGCGTCGAGGCGCTCGGCCAGCTCGGCGAAGTCGCCCGGCGCCTCGCCGCCGATGTTGGTCACGATCCACGTGTCCGCGCTCGCGACGACCGGCACGACGTCGCGCACGTACGCGTCGATGCCGCGGTTCTCCAGGCCGATCGAGTTGAGCAGTCCGCCCGAGGTCTCGCACAGTCGCGGCAGGGGATTGCCCGGGCGCGGGCGCAGCGTGACGGTCTTCGAGACCAGCCCGCCGATGGCGGAAGGCGGGCAGAAGCCCTGCATCTCGAGCCCGTGTCCGAAGGTTCCGGACGCGCTCAGCACGGGATTGCGCAGGGCCAGTGTTCCCAGCGTGACGCGCAGCGAGGCCATCGCTCCGAACTGTAGCTCAGCGGCCGGTCAGCGGCCAGCGGCCGAGGCCGAGTGCCGCGGCTAGGCGCAGCGCTGCAGCGCTTCGCGCGTCTCGAGCGTGCGCACCTCGTCCGCGCTCGCGACGAGACGGCGGCCCTGGCCGTTCTCGATCGTCAACAGATGCACCGGTCCCCCCCACAGCGCGGCCAGGGCCTTGAGGGTCTCACGCGCCTGCGCGAGCTGCAGATCGCGGCCGTCGTGCCGGTGAACGAGCTGCAGCTCACGCTCTCCGGCCTCGTCCACGGCGACCAGCCCGATCTGCGGCAGGCCGCCCCAGGACAGCTCCTGCAGCAGCTTGGCCTTGGCCGCCGCGTAGTCCGGCGGGCCCTCCTGCTCCGGGAGCAGGCGTGCGCCGCCGCAGCTGGCCAGCTCGCGCTCGAGGAACTCCTCGTCGATCAGCGTATCGAGGAGCGTCACGTCGTTGTGCGCGCGGCGCAGCGCGAACAGGTCGAGCCCGCGCCGCTCGGCGGAGCGCCAGCATTCCAGCCCGAGCTTGTACGGGTTGAGCCGCCCCGGCGCGCAGGCCGTCGCACTGGAATGGCAATCGGCGAAGTCGACGATCTCCTCCGCTTCCAGCAGCCCGCCGGTCAGCAGGCGCGAGTGCCAGTAGCTGGCCCAGCCCTCGTTGGCGATCTTGGTCATGCGCTGCGGAGCGAAGTAGTAGGCCTCGCGGCGCAGACATCCCAGCACCTCGCGCTCGAAGGCCTCGAGCGGCGCGCGCTCGAGCAGGAAGCCGAGCACGTCGTAGGTCGGCAGTTCGCTCGTGCCCGCCGTGCCGGCGCCGGCCGCGGCGCCCGCGCGCCATTCGCGCAGCGGCAGGTACGGATCGATCAGCGTCTCGACCGACAGCACGCGATCGACGAAGGTCTCGACGCGCTCCTGCCCGACGCGATCGATCGCGCGGCGCACCTTCGTCGCGTCCGAGGCCAGCGTGTCGAGCATCTTGCGGTCGGTCGGAGCGAACCACAGGTTGTGCTTGAAGAAGTCGGCGTGCCCGAAGACGTGCGCCATCACGAGCTTCTGCTCGAGCAGCGAGTTCGACGACACGAGGTAGGCGTAGGCCGGGTCGTTGTTGACCACGAGCTCGTAGATGCGCGACAGGCCCCAACGATGCCCCTTCTCGAGCCGCTCGTACTCCATGCCGAAGCGCCACGACGGATAGCGCACCGGGAAGCCGCCGTAGGCGGCCACGGCATTGAGCGCGTCGGGCGGCAGCAGTTCGAACTCGACCTCGTAGCCGTCGAGCCCGGCGCGGCGCGCGGCCTCCTCGACGCGCACGGCCTGGTACTTCAACGCGGCGGGCAGGCTGCGCTTGAGATGCATGGCCCTAGCGTCCGCGCCCCAGGAACGCCTTGATCGACTCGGGAATCTCGCTCTTCTCACCGACCGCGGCCGTGACGAGCTTGTCCGCCGACGGCAGCGCCGCGTCGAGGTCCTTCTTGAACTGCCCGGAGCCGTGCGCGCTCTTGACCTGGCCGTAGCAGAACTGGTTCACGCGCGGCAGCAGCTCGTCGCGCAGCAGCGACACACAGCTCTCGGTGTCGCGCGCCGACCAGTTGTCGCCGTCGGAGTAGTGGAACGGGTAGATGTTCCAGTCCTCGGGGCGGTACTGCTCGCGGATCAGCCGCAGGCACAGCTCGTAGGCCGAGCTGATCTTCGTGCCGCCGGACTCGCGCAAGTGGAAGAACGTGTGCTGGTCGACGACCTTGGCGACCGCGTCGTGCACGACGTACACGACCTCCAGGTTGCGATACTGGCTGCGCAGCCAGGTGTCGATCCAGAAGGCCTGGATGCGCACGATCTCCTTCTGCTCGCGGCCCATCGACCCCGAAACGTCCATCATGTGGACGACCACGGCCGAGGAGTCGGGCTTGCGCACGCTCTTCTTGTCGCGGAAGCGCAGATCCTCGCGCTCGGGCCACACGCACGGGCGCGCCGGATCCCATTGACCGCTGGCCAAGGTGCGCTTGAGCGCGTTCTTGAAGCTGCGCCGGAAATGACGCAGCGATTCGGGGCCGTGCACGCGCAGTCCGCTGTAGCGACCGCTCTCGGTCTCCATCGTCTTGTGGCCGCGCGGCTCGATCTTCGGCAGCGCGAGCGCCTCGCCGAGCATCTGCGCGAGGTCGTCGAACTCGACCTCGACCTCCAGGATGTGCAGGCCCGGGTCCTCGCCCGCCTGACCGGAAGCGCTGGCGCGCGCCTTCGCGTCGCCGCTCTCGCCGCTCTCGCCCTGGCCGGCGCCGGAGCCCTCGTCGTTGGAACCGAACACGAAGCGCGGCAGCTCGATCTGCGGCAGCGGAATCGAGACGGAGTGATTGCCGGAGCGGCCGATCAGCTCGCCGGTCGACAGGTAGCGCTTGAGGTCGGTCCGGATGCGACCGCGGACGATCTCACGGAAGCGGGCGCGATCGGCATCGATGCGGAGCATGGGGAAACGGCCGAGGATCGACCATTTCCGGTCCTGACTTGATCGGGCCGTCGCGGGGGCGCGGTGCTAGTGTCCTGTACCCGCGATGCCGCTCTCCCTCTCGCCCGCCGCCCCCGCCCGCCTGCTCGAGTGCCTGCGCGCGCTGCTGCCAGCGTGGAAGCGCAAGACGCTCGAGCAGCGCGTGCGCTCCGGCTGCGTGCGCGTGAACGGCACCGTGGTGCTGCGCCCCGAGGCACCGGTCGCGCCGGGCGACGCGATCGAGCTCGCCGATGCGCCGTTCGAGGTCGAACGGCCGCGCGCGCCCTTCCCCATCCTGCACGACGATGCCGAGCTCGTCGCGATCGACAAGCCGGCCGAGCTGCTGGCCGTCGGCACCGACGAGGGCGGCGAGCGCAACACGCTGGCGCTCTTGCGCGCGCATCTGGGCGCACCGCTGTGGCCGGTGCATCGCCTCGACCGCGAGACGTCGGGCGTGCTCTTGTTCGCCAAGTCGCGCGCGGCGCAACAGGCCGTGCAGGCGGATTGGGAGCACGCGCGGAAGTTCTACCTCGCGATCGTCGAAGGCCGCATCGAGCCCGTCAACGGCACGATCGACGCGCCGCTGTGGGAGGACGCGCGGCTGTTCGTGCACGCCGGCGCGCACCCGGACGCGAAGCCCGCGCGCACGCGTTACCGCACGCTCGAGCGCGGCAGGACGCGCACGTTGCTCGAGGTCGAGCTCGACACCGGCCGCAAGCACCAGATCCGCGTGCACCTCGCGTCGCGCGGCTGTCCGGTCGTCGGCGACGAGCGCTATGGCACGCCCGCCGAGCGACTCGGACTGCACGCGTGGAAGCTCGCGTTGCGCCGGCCGAGCGAACGCAGCGAACTCGTGCTGGAAGCTCCGCCGCCGCGCGCGTTCTCTGCGCTGCTGCGCTGAGCGGGCTGGCTCAGGCCGCTTCGCTCGGGCTCTGCTTCGTCTCGCCGCGCGCGAACAGGTCCGCCACGCGCTGCAGCACGTCCTCGGCGCTCTCGACGTGGTACCCGAACTGCGCGATCAGCCGGTCGCGGATCGCGTCGATCTTGGCCCGCGTCTGCGGGTCGACGACGCTCGAGACGAGGCTGGTGAGCTGGATCGTGTCGCGCCGGTCCTCGAAGAGCTTGAGCTCGAGCGCGCGCCGCAGTCGCTGGTTGGCGCGGTAGTCGAAGGTCTTGCCCTCCAGCGAGAGCGCCCCGATGTAGTTCATCAGCTCGTGGCGGAAGTCGTCCTTGCGCGCCTCGGGGATGTCGATCTTCTGCTCGATCGAGCGCATCAGCCGCTCGTCCGGATCGTGCTGCCGGCCCGTCGCGTCGATGACCTTCTCGCGCGTCGTGTAGGCCTTGACGTTGTCGACGTACTTCGCGCACAGCCGGTCCGAGGATTCGCGGTCGGAGGAGACCGCCGCCTGCACCTCGAGCTTGAGCCGCTCCTCGAGCTCCTCGCGCGCGAGCGCCAGGAGCTGCCCGTAGCGCTTGCGCGTCTCCTCGTTGGAGACCAGCGAGTGGTGGCGCAGACCCTCCTGCAGCGACTCGAGCACGTCGAAGGGCCCGACCCACTCCTTGCCCGACACCAGCGCGGCCGCGATGCGATCCTGCACGTAGCGCGGGCTGATCCCGGACAGGCCCTCGGCGTCGCAGACGTCGCGCATCTCGCGCACCTGCTCGGGCGTGAAGCCCTGGATCGACTCGCCGGCGTACAGCTTGGCCTTCTGCAGGATCGAGAGCGTCGGATGCGTCGGATCGGACAGGCGCGTGAGCACCGCCCACAGCGCGGCCATCTCCAGCGCGTGCGGCGCGACGAACTTGCCGGCCGAGCGACCCTGGTCGAACTGGCGATGGTAGATCTTCGCCTCTTCGACGTGGCTGAGGTTGTACGGGATGTCGATCTTGATCGTGCGGTCCCGGAACGCCTCCATCAGCTCGTTCGAAGCGAGCTTCTTGTACTCGGGCTCGTTGGTGTGACCCAGGATCACCTCGTCGATGTGCGTCTGCGCGAACTTGCGCGGCTTGACGGCGTGCTCCTGGGTCGCGCCGAGCAGGTCGTACAGGAAGGCCACGTCGAGCTTGAGCACCTCGATGAACTCGACCAGGCCGCGGTTGGCGACGTTGAACTCGCCGTCGAAGTTGAAGGCGCGCGGATCCGCATCGGAGCCGTAGTCGGCGATGCGGCGGTAGTTGACGTCGCCGGTCAGCTCCGTGGCATCCTGGTTCTTCTCGTCCTTGGGCTGGAAGGTGCCGATGCCGATGCGGTCGTCCTCCGAGAGGAACAGGCGCTTCACACGCACGTGCTCGACGACCTTGCGCCAATCGCCCGCGTGGCGGTTCATCAGCTCGCGGTACCAGTAGCGGCTGACCGGATCGAGCTCGCCCTCGATGCGGATCGCGTACGCGGTGCGGCGCGCCGCCTGGAAGCGCTGCTCGATCGACTCGCGCGCCTCGCGCGGAAGGAGCAGCAGCGGCTCCTGGTTGGTCGGGGAGGCGATGACCTCGCCGTCGACGTGCCATTCGAAGGTGTAGAGCGCGCCGGCGGGGCTGCGCGAGTAGCTCTCCAGCCCGCGCTTGAGCAGACGCGCGATGGTCGACTTGGCCGCGCCGACCGGGCCGTGCAGCAGCAGGATGCGGCGCTCGGGTCCGAAGCCGTGGGCTCCGGCGCGGATCGTGCGCACGAAGCGGTCGAGCGGTTCGTCGAGCCCGTAGACGGCCTCGCGGCCGCCGTGGAACGGATCGTCGAAGATGCGCCAGCGCGGCGACTGGCCGGCGCGCCCCGCGGTCTTGCAACCGTGGCTCTCCAGCATGTCGAGTAGCCGCTGCCAGGCGTTGCGCGCGATGCGCGGATCGCCCTCGACGAGTTCCAGATACTCGGCGAAGCTGCCGCGCCACGCCTGCGCAGCGTGCAGCGATGGATCGGCGTGGCGGGCGGCGAGATCGAGCAGGGAGTCCGGGGTGTCGTCCATCGGGGAAAGCGCGGTCGGCTTGGAGCTGGGATGCCGCCGCCCTTTTCGGCCGGAGCCGGCGCATACGTGAGTGTTTGGGGCACGGCCGCCCTAAGATGACCGTCATGAGCCTGCGCCTCCTGATCGCCGCGGTGTGTTATTCCGCCGTAGCCACCGGCCTGATCGCGTGTGACGCGGCCTCCGGCAAGGCCTCCGGGCAAGGCGCCGCCGCGGCCCTGCCGGCACAGCCTTTCGACGCGCAGCGCGCCTGGACGCACCTGGAGCGGCAGGTTGCGCTGGGACCGCGGCCTGCGGGATCGCCGGCCAACGACAAGCTGAAGACCTATCTCGAGGACGAGCTGCGCGCGCTCGGCCTGACCCCGGTGCGCGAGACCTTCCGCGCGAAGACGCCGGTCGACGAGACGAATTTCGGCAATGTCTACGCGGATATCGAGGCCGCGCCGCGCACGGACGGCAAGCCCGCGCCGATGCTGATCCTGGGCTCGCACTTCGACACCAAGCGCTACGACCGCTTCGAGTTCGTCGGGGCCAACGATGGCGGTTCGAGCACGGCCGTGCTGCTCGAGCTGGCGCGCCTGCTCGCGCCCGGCGCCGGCAAGCGTGATGTCACGTACCGGATCCTGTTCCTCGACGGCGAGGAGGCGGTGCGCGAGGAGTGGCTGGGCGACGACAACTGCTACGGCTCGCGCCACCACGCCAAGGCGCTCGAAAAGGCCGGCATCGTGCCGCGCGTCAAGGCCTTCGTGCTGATGGACCTGGTCGGCGACAAGGACCTGCGCCTGCAGACCGAGAGCTACAGCGATCCCGAGCTGCTCGGAATCTTCTTCGGGGCCGCGCGGCGCATCGGGTTGGGCAAGCACGTCGATGGGCCGCGGCTGGAAGTGCGCGACGACCACCTGATGTTCATGAACGTCGGCATCAAGAGCGTGAACCTGATCGACTTCAGCTACGGGCCGGGCAACAAGCATTGGCACCACGAGAGCGATCGCCTCGACCAGTGCTCGAAGGAGAGCCTCGACGCGATCGGCCGCATCGTGCTCGCCGGATTGCCGGAGCTCGAACGCTGGGCCCTGCGCTGAGAATGCGCCCCCACCCGTTGCGTACAATCGCATCCCTCGTGCGCGCCTCCCCCGCGCGCCCCCCCTCTTCATGCGCGATCTCGGCCCGCTCTTCTCCCTGGTGAACCTGGCGCTCGGCATGCGCGGCAAGAAGCACAAGCGCGCCGCGCGGTTCCTGACCGGAGGCTCGCACCCGTTCCTGAACGCCAGCACGCTGCTCGGCGCGGCGGGCCTGGCGGCCGGTTTGTTCGAGACCTACCGGGCGCGCCGCGGGCATGCGGAGGCGCCGCCGCCGGTTCGCCCCGGAACCACCGAGCAGCGCACGGCCGGCCCCGCGCCGGTCCCGACCAGCGCACCCGATCCGCGGCTGCAGCGCCTCGTGCGCCTGACCGTCTCGGCCGCGCGCGCGGACGGCTCGCTCAGCCCGTCCGAGCGCGAGCGCTGCCTGACCGAGGCACGCGCGGGCGGCGTCGAGGAGTTGATGCGCGCCGAGCTGGATCGGCCGCGGCCGCTGGCGGAGATCGTCGCCGGCGTCGAGGATCCGGCCCAGCGGCGCGACTTGTACATGCTCGCCTACTGTGTCGTGCGCGCCGACGAAGGCGTCAGCGGCTCCGAGCGCATCTACCTCGCGCAACTCGCCGCGCTGCTCGGCCTCGATGCCCCGACCAGCGCGGCCATCGAGCGCGACGCGGATGCGCGCATCGATCCAGGCGCCGGGAATTAGGCGCCAGTCCCTCCCCGAACCCGCAAGTTCCTCCAGTCCATCATGGCGAAGCAGTGGTACATGGCCGTCGGCGGCCACCAGATCGGTCCGGTCAGCGAGGACGAGATCCTCACCAACCTCAAGAACGGCTCGATCGCCGAGCAGACGCTGCTGTATGGTCCCGGATTGAGCGAGTGGAAGCCGCTCAAGGACGTGCCGCTCTTCGCGCAGGCGGCCGCGCAGCGCACGACGCCGCCCACGGCGGTCCCCGGCCTGCCCGGCCGGCGCGCGCACGAGATCGATCTGGAGATCTACGGCGAGGACCTGCAATTCGTCGAGGTCACGCTCGATCCGGGCGAGACCGCGATCGCCGAGGCCGGGTCGATGATGTTCATGACGCAGTCGATTCAGATGGAAACGCGCTTCGGCGACGGCAGCCAGGGCGACAAGCGGCCGGGCCTGATGGACGCGGTCCTCGGCGCGGGCAAGCGCCTGCTGACCGGCGAGAGCCTGTTCATGACGTTCTTCACGAACGCCGGCTCGCAGCGCGAGCGCGTCGCCTTCGCGGCTCCCTACCCCGGGCGCATCCTGGCGCTCGACCTGCAGACACTGGGCGGCGAGCTGATCTGCCAGAAGGACTCGTTCCTGTGCGCGGCGCGCGGCGTGTCGATCGGCATCGCGTTCCAGAAGCGCATCGGCGTCGGCCTGTTCGGCGGCGAGGGCTTCATCATGCAGCGGCTGCGCGGCGACGGCCTCGTCTGCGTGCACGCCGGCGGCATGCTGCACTCGCTCGAGCTCAAGGCCGGCGAGTTGCTGAAGGTCGACACCGGCTGCATCGTGGCGATGCAGAACTCGGTCGATTACGACATCCAATTCGTCGGCGGCATCAAGAACACGCTCTTCGGCGGCGAGGGCCTGTTCTTCGCGACGTTGCGCGGGCCGGGCAAGATCTGGCTGCAGTCCCTGCCGTTGTCGCGCCTGGCCGACCGCATCACGAAGGCCGCGCCCGGCAGCGGCTCGCGCCGCGAAGAAGGCTCGATCCTCGGCGGCCTGGGCAACCTGCTCGACGGCGACAGTTGATTTCTTTGCCTTCCCGTCCCGTCGGCCGATAACCTGAGTTCGGAGGACCCCAGGCATGAGCACTCACGACAACCCCTACCGCGCCCCCGCCGTCGACCGCCCGGTTTCCGAGCTTTCCGCCGACGCCCAGGCGTCGTTCCTGACGCGCACCTATGCGCACCTGACCGGCGCGGTGCTGCTGTTCGCCGGACTCGAGTACCTGCTGATGCGCAGCGAGCTCGGCCTGCGGATTGCGCAGGGCATCTTGTCCCTGCCCTGGCTCGTGATCATGGGCGCGTTCATGCTGATCGGCTGGCTGTGCACGCGCACCGCGCACAACGTGCGTTCGGTGCCGCTGCAGTACGCGGCGCTGATCGGCTACGTCGTGATCCAGGCGGTCATCTTCCTGCCGCTCTTGTTCATCTGCGAGTCGCGCGCGCCCGGCGTGATCCGCTCCGCCGGCGTGGCCACGCTGATCGGCTTCACCGGTCTGACCGCGATCGTGTTCTTCACCGGCAAGGACTTCTCGTTCCTGCGCGGGCTGATGCTGTTCGGCGGCCTGCTGGCGCTGGGCGCGATCGTGCTGGCGGCGATCTTCGGGACCGAGCTCGGCACGTGGTTCTCGGTCGCGATGATCGGCTTCGCCGGCGCGTCGGTGCTCTACGACACCTCCGCCGTGCTGCACCACTACCCGCGCGACCGCCACGTCGGCGCGGCGCTCGAGCTGTTCGGTTCGCTGGCGCTGATGTTCTGGTACGTGCTGCGACTCATGTCGCGGCGCTGATCTCCGCTCGGACGCGCGCGAAACGCGCACCGAAGTGCCGCAGCACGGCCGGCTGCTCGACGATGCGGACGCCCGCCACCGAGCCGCGACGCTCGTGCACGCGCCGCACGATCTCGATCACGTAGTCCATGTGGCTCTGCGTGTACGTGCGGCGCGGGACGGCCAGGCGCACGAGTTCGTGGCGCGCCGGGAGTTCCGCGCCCGCAGCATCGCGCCGGGCCAGCATCACGCTGCCGACCTCGCAGGCGCGGATCCCCCCCTCCAGGTACAGCTCCAGCGCCAGCGCCTGGCCGGGATACTCGCGCCATCCGAGTTGGGGCAGGAATCGAGCGGCGTCGAGGAAGATCGCATGCCCGCCGGCCGGCTGAACGACCGGCACACCGGCCGCCGCGAGGCGATCGACGACGTAGCGGATGCTGGCGTGCCGGTAATCGAGATAGTCGGGTTCGAGCACTTCGACCAATCCTTGGGCGATCGCGTCGAGATCTCGACCGGAAAGGCCGCCGTAAGTCGGGAAGCCCTCGGTCACGACCATGCGCGCACGCACCCGCTCGGCCAGCGCGCCGTCGCGCAGCGCCAGGAACCCGCCGATGTTGGCCAATCCGTCCTTCTTCGCGCTCATCGTGCAGCCGTCGACGAGCTCGAACATCGCGCGCGCGATCTCGCGCGGGGTGCGGGCGGCGAGCCCCTCTTCGCGCAGCTTGAGCAGCCACGCGTTCTCCGCGAAGCGGCACGCGTCGAGGAAAAGCGGCTTGCCGTGCCGGCGGCACAGCTGCGAGAGCGCTCGCAGGTTCGCCAGCGACACCGGCTGGCCGCCGCCGGCATTGTTCGTCGCGGTGATCATCACCAGCGGCACGCGCGCGCCGTGCTCGACCAGCGCGCGCTCCAGCGCGACGAGGTCCATGTCGCCCTTGAACGGATGCGAGCTGGCGGTGTCGAGACCTTCGGCACAGGGCAGATCGAGCGCGATCGCGCCGCGATCCTCGATATTGGCGCGCGTGGTGTCGAAATGGGTGTTGCTCGGCACGAGCTGGCCGCGCTGCACGCAGGCGCCGAACAGCAGGAACTCGGCCGCGCGTCCCTGGTGCGTCGGGATCGCGTGCTCGAGGCCGGTCAGCTCGTGCACCGCGTGCTGGAAGCGGTAGTAGCTCTGCGCGCCGGCGTAGGATTCGTCGCCGCGCATCAGCGCCGCCCACTGCTCGCTCGACATCGCGCCGGTGCCGCTGTCGGTGAGCAAGTCGATCAGCACGTCCCGGGCGGGCACGCGGAACAGGTTCGAGCCCGCGCGCTCGAGCACGCGCTCGCGCTCGGCGCGCGAAAGCACGCGGATCGGGTCGACGCACTTGATGCGGAACGGCTCGATGATCGGCAGCGGACGCGCGGTGGCGGGATGCTGGTTCAACACGATTGACCTCCATCGACGACGACGACAGTCCCGGTGATGTGCCGCGCGGACTCCGACAACAGGAACAGGGCCGCTCCGACCACGTCATCCGGGTGGCCGAGATGGCCGAGCGCCGACTCGGCGCGCGAACGCTCGCGCAC
This sequence comes from Planctomycetota bacterium, assembly GCA_016872755.1. GTDB lineage: Bacteria > Planctomycetota > UBA1135 > UBA1135 > GW928-bin9. The sequence goes on along the minus strand of VGZE01000030.1, from coordinate 4,820 downwards.
GTCCTCGGGCAGCCCGGCCGACAGAGCCGTCTCGATCATGCCCGGCGCGAGCGCGTTGACGCGGATGCCGCGGCCGCCGAGCTCGCGCGCTGCCGTGCGCGTCAACGCGATCAGCCCGGCCTTGGAACTGGAGTAGTTGGCCTGGCCGAAGCGGCCGCGCAGGCCGTTGATGGACGCGATCTGCAGCACGCAGCCGCTGCCGCGCGCGCGCATCGACGGCGCGCACAGCTTGAGCACGCGCCAGGCTGCGGTGAGGTTCACGTCGAGCACGTCGCGCCAATCGTCCTCGGTCAGGTTCCAAAGCGCGCGGTCGCGGGTCAGGCCGGCGTTGTTCACCAGCAGGTCCACGCGGCCCTCGGCTGCGAGCACGGCCTGCACGGCTGCTTCGGTGGCGGCCCGATCGCGCAGGTCGACGCGCCGGAACAGCGGTACCTGTCCGGGCGCCAGATCCGTCCACGGCGCGGGCGACTCACAGGCGTCGAGCACGTGCACGCGCGCGCCGGCGCCGGCGAGCGCACGCGCCAGCGCGTGCCCGATGCCGCCGCCGCCCCCGGTCAGGAGCGCGATCTCGCCGCGGAAATCCCAGCTCGCGCGCCCCACGGCCGTACCTAGGACGCCGCCGCCAGGCTTGCCAGGCGCTCCAGCTTGCGCTTGCGCACTTCGCCGAAGATCGCGGCGCCCAGCGCGCCCGCCAGCGGCGAGTCCTCGTGCGTGCACAGCTCGACGTCGAGCTCGCGCTCGGCGACGAGTTCGCGCAGCGCCGCGAACAGGCCCTGGTCGCGCGCCAGCCCGCCGGTGATCACGAGCGTGCCGCTGCAGCGCGCCGCGCGGACGAGCTTGACCAGCCGGTCCGCCATCGACAGATGGATCCCCTTGAGGATGTTCGGCGTCGAGATGCCGCGACTGACCATGTTGATCACGTCGGTCTCGGCCAGCACCGCGCAGATGCTCGACACCTGCTCGGGCCGGTCGGCCTGCCGCGACAGCGCGCCGAGTTCCTCCAGCGAGACGCCGAGGTAGCGGCCGATGTTCTCCAAGAACTGGCCGGAACCGGACGCGCACTGGCTCGTCATCTGGTACTCGAGCACCTTGCCGCGCTCGTCCATCCGGATCACGCGGCCGTGCAACGCGCCGATGTCGAGCACCGCGCGCGCCGCCGGAACCAGCTCCAGTCCGCCGCGCGCGTGTGTCGTCATCGAGTAGAAGTGGCCGGTGCGGAACTCGACGTTCTCCGCCTCGCCGGTCGTGGCGACGTAGGCCACGTCCTGCCGCGTACACCCGGCCTGGGCCAGCGCCGCGCCGTAGCAGGCCGACACGACATCGGCCAGCTCGCGCCCGCGGATGCGATGCACGGCCCGGCCCAGGACCCGGCGCTGCTCGCCCTCGGTCTGCAGCACGATCGCCTTGACCGCGCTCGAGCCCACGTCGATACCGGATGTGATCGTCATGCGCGAGCTCCGCAGGTTTGGTTTTCCGCGTGGGCAGTCGCGTCCTCGCCGTGTTCGGCGCGCAGCGCGAAGAGCGCGGCTCCCAGCGCGCCCGTGAAGATCGAGCCCGGCGAGATGTTGATCTCCTCGATGCCGTAGTTCTCGCGCACCAGCGCGCGCAGCGCCGCGACCGCCGCCGCGTTGTTCGCGACGCCGCCGGTGAACGTGAACTCGCGCCGGACTCCGCCCGATCGCGCCAGCAGCGACATGGCGCGCAGCATGATCGCGCGATGCAGGCCGGCCAGGATGTCCTCGCGCCGATGCCCCATCGCCAGCCGGTCGCGCAGCTCGGCGCCGGCGAACACGGTGCAGGTCGAGTTGATGCGCACCGGGCGCTTGCCGCACAGGGCCAGCGGCCCCAGTTCGTGCAACCCCAGGCCCATCTCGTCGGCGATGTAGCCGAGGTAGCGCCCGCAGCCGGCGGCGCAGCGGTCGTTCATCTGGAACGCCGTCACGAGGCCGCGCTCGTCCACCTGGATGGCTTTGGTGTCCTGGCCGCCGATATCGAGCACTGTGCGCGTTCCTGGGAAGGTCGCATGCGCGCCGAGCCCGTGGCACAGGATCTCCGATCGAATGCACTCGCGCGCGAACGGCAGACGCGCGCGACCGTAGCCGGTCCCGACCACCTGGGCCTCGACCAGCGGCAGCTCGATCGTGCGGCGCACCTCGCGCTCGATGCGCGCGCGCGTCGCGGGCGCGAGGTCCGACCCTTCGCCGGCCAGCTCGAAGGCGCGCAGCAGCTGATCCTCCAGCAGAGACTCGGACGGCTTGCCTTCCAGTTGCAGGATCGATTTGTCGTAGACGCCGAGCAGCGTGTCGTGATCGACCGCTCCGCGCCGCGCGATGCGCTCCGCCTCGCTCGCGTAGGTCGCGCCCGCGATGTCGCGGAAGAAGTCGGAGCGCGGCCGGGCCGTTCCGCGGAACAGCCGATCCGCCTCCAGACCCAGCGCCGCGAAGATCTCGTCGAGCGCCACGACGACCGGACCGGACCGGCCGGCGCCGAGGTGCTCGGCGTGCACGCGGCAGATCGCCTCGAGCTCCGCGAGCAGGCGCAGGTGCTGCGTGCGCCGGAACTCGCGGCGCAACCGCTCCAACAGCGCGGCGGCCAGCTCGGGCGCCGCGCCGCAATCGTCGAAGCCGCGCTGGAAGAGCCGGAAGCGCGCGTCCAGCAGCGCTTCGCTGCGCGCGATCTGGCAGGCCACGTCGTAGTTCGAGCGGCTGTTCGTGATACCGCGGCCGAGCAGTTCGCCGCGCTCGTCCAGCACGACCGACTTGGTCGTCGTGGAGCCCAGGTCGATCCCGACGTAGACCTTCACGGGGCCAGCGCCTCCGCGCGCGCGGCCGGCGCACGTTGCGCCAGCATCTGGAAGTAGGACTCGAGCCGGTTCTTGACGTTGGCCGCGGAGAAGTAGCGCGGATCGACCAGATCGGTCTCGATGAAGGCCCCCGGCACGCCGGTCAGCTCCTCGATCCGGCGCAGCATCGGCAGCTGCCCGGCCGAGAAGGAGTTGCAGCTCTTGACCGAGTTCACCAGGAAGCCGTCGGCCGCATACTCCTTCACGTAGCGCGCGATCATCTCGACGCGCGAAGGCAGGTTCAGGTTCGTGTAGCAGCCCAGGCAGTACTCGGCGAGCGTCTCCAGCGGTCGGTTCGGATCGTGGCGGAATCCGCGGTCGTAGGTGCCGCCGACCTTCGTGTACGTGCTCGCGACGACGACCGCGCGCTCGTCGTAGAACATCTTCCAGAACTCGCGGAAGTGGGTCCAGTTCGGCGGCCCCTCGACGACCAGGCGGAAGCGCTCGTCCTCCAGTTCACCTTCGGGTGTGACCGGACCCAGTCCGCGGCGCATCCGCTCGGCGACCTCCTCGCGCAGTTCGCGGTAGTACTCGATCGCCGCCTGCGTGCCGCGGAACGCGGTGAAGAGCGGGCCGATGTAGTAGACGCCGCCGAAGTACGCATCGATCGGCGACGGCCGGTGCTTGGCCGACTCGAGCACCCAGACGAGGTCTTCCTCGGCGCGCGCGGAGGCGGCCAGGAACCCGGCCAGGCGCCCCTCGTCGTAGCGCTTGCCGGTGATCTGCTCGAGCTTCGGGATCAGCTCGCGCCGCAGTTGCTCGACCACGTACTCGATCATCGACGGCTCGAGCGTGCCGTCGGCCTGATAGGGCACGTGCAGCATCGCGACCGGGCACTTGTAGCGCTCGCGCAGCAGCTCGAACCACTTCATGAACGTGAAGCAGCCGGTGTACGACAGGAGCAGCAGGTCCGGCTCCGGCAGCTTCTCGCCGGTCGGCCCGATGTTGCCCTTGAGCAGCATCCCGATGTCGCACTTCACGTACGTGCAGACGTCCTCGGAATGGCCGTGTCGCTCGGCCTCCGCGATGTACTCGCCGGAGAGCTTGCGCATGCCCGACTGCAGCGCGTTGATCTCCGGGTGCACCGGCAGGCAGTCGAAGGCCAGCAACAGCTCGGTCAGATTGCCGGGCACGAAGGTGTAGACCACCTTGCGGCCGCTCTCCTTCGCGCGCGCCAGCTCGCGGAAGTGCTCCGCGATCATGTCCTTCTGGCGCAGCATCGAGTTCTCCTTCACGACATGCGTCTTCATACGTCCCCCCACAGCTTGATGGCGTCGGCGAAGGTCCCGGCTTGCTCCCGGATCGGCTGCATCTGGCCGGTGTTCTCGGCGTACTTGAGTGCGGTGTGCGCGATGCCCTCGCGGTCGCAGACCGCCTGGAGCATCGGGCGGTCGAGCAGTGCGGGATCGCAGAAACTGGGCGCGGCGAAGATCACCCCCTCGGCGCGCGACTTCCGCACGGCCTGCACCAGTCGCTCGCCCTTTGCGGTCCCGTCGGGCACGTAGCGACTGGCGGTTTCCCCGGTATAGGCGAGGTAGGCGTCCGAGAGCGCGTCGAGCGGATCGCCGTCGTGGCGCGGGAGCTCGCCGAGCCAGCGCAGCACGAGCATGTAATCGTCGTCGACGACCTCGCACCCGGCGCGCTCGAGCGTGCGGATCAGGCCGAGCGGAGGCTGCTCGCAGAAGGCGCCGCACAGCACGACGCGCGCGTCGTCGACCGCGCGCGCAGGGCGCTCTCGCACCGCCTGCAGGAATGAGCGCACGAGCTCGGTGTGCTCGTGGACGTCGAGCTGCATGCCGGCGCGCAGCACGAGGTAGGCCTCACTGGCGCGCACGCGCCACGGCTCCTCGCGGCGCAGCTCGTACAGCTCGCGCACGGCGCGCCGGTTCTCGTCGTAGGCCGCGATCGACGCCCACAGCGTCTCCGCGCCGGGCTCGCGCCCCGACAGCCGGCACAGGTCGCGATAGAGCTCGTCGAG
>VGZE01000029.1 GCA_016872755.1 Planctomycetota bacterium | reverse complement strand
GAGGTGCGGGTCGCGCGCGCCGACGATCAAATGCGGCCGCAGCGCGCAGGTCAGCAGGCCGGCGCGGCCGTTGGCGGCGAGCACTTCGGCCTCGGCGACGGCCTTCGATTCCGGATAGGGCGACAGGAAGCGCCGCGCGTACGGCAGGTCATTGCCCGCGTCGACGTGATCGCGCCCATCGAAGCACGCGCTCGGCGAACCGGTGTACACCAGTCGCGCAACGCCCTGCTCGACGCACGCGGACAGCATGCGCCGCGTGCCGTCGACGTTCGTCGCGAGGAAGTCCGCGCGCGGGCCCCACACGCCGGTCAGCGCGGCCGTGTGCACGACGGCCTCGTGGCCGGCCACCGCGTTGCGCACGCTGTCCAGGTCCAGCAGGTCGAGCGCGACCGTGCGCGCGCCCAGCGCGGCGATCTCGGGCTGCGGGCGGCGCGCGCCGCTGGTCACGTCGTGGCCGCGCGCGATCAGCTCCTCGACCACCGCGCGGCCGAGGAAGCCGTTGCCGCCGCTGACGAGCACTCTCACGCGCGCGCCTCCGCCTCGGCGCGCAACAGGTCGCGGCGGATCTTCGCGTTGTGGCGCGCGTCGACCGGGAAGCCCTTGTGCAGCTCGACCTCGATCGGACCGAGTGCGGCGGCCGTCGCGGCCGTCGCCGGCGGCTGCGCGAGCGGGCGCGCGCGCAGCTCGTCGAACAGGCCGGGGCGTGCGAACGAGCGCTCGACCAGCAGTCGCGGCACCTGCCGCGGCCGCGCACCGACGCCGACCAGCGCGCTGCGGCGCACGCCGAGGATCTCGTTGAGCGGATTCTCGGCCGGCACCGGCACGAGCAGGCCGCGCGCGGTTTCGATGCGCTCGCTCTTGCGACCGCAGAACCACGCGCGGCCCTTCTCGTCGAGCCAACCGAGATCGCCCATGCGGTGCCAACTGCCGCACTGGCTGGGAGCCGGCGCGATGCGCGCAAGCGCGGTCGCCGCCGCATCGTCCTCGTAGCCGCGCGTGACGACCGGGCCGCGCACCGCGAACTCGCCGATCGCGCCGCGCGGCAGCTCGAGCTCGTCGGACCAGCGCGCGATCGGCGCGTCGTCGATGCGGATCACGCGCAAGTCGATGCCCGGCGCGGCGCGGCCGAGCGGCGTGCCCCAGCCGTCGAGCATCGGCGCGCGACAGGCGCCGAGCAGCTCCGCGCTCGCGATGCTCGCCACCGGCAGCGCCTCGGTGGCTCCGTACGGCGTATGGATCGCCGCGCCTGCGGGCAGGTAGCGTTGCAGTCGCTCGACCAGGCCCAGCGGAATCGGCGCTCCGGCACTGGTCACGGTTTGCAGCGTCGTGAAGCGCGCGGCGGTTTCCTTCAGCCAGTGCACGACGCGCCACCACACGGCCGGCGATGCAAACGCGCTGCGCGCGCCGTGTTCCTCGATCGCGCGCGCGACGAGACCGGGCTCGCAGCGCGCCGGCGTCGCGGGGTCGAGCGGCGGGAACAGGCTGGTCATGCCGAGCGCGTTGTCGAACAGCGCGAACAGCGGGAAGCAGGCCGCGTCGACCGTGCCCGGCTCGTAGGCGTAGAGCGAGCGCAGCGCCGAGAGCTGCGCGCGGAACACGCGGTGCGTCGCGCCGACACCCTTGGGAGGGCCGGTCGAGCCCGAGGTATAGAGGATCGCGGCGAGTTCGTCGGCGTCGCGCGGCTCGATCGGAAACGGCGCGCCGCGCGTGCGCGCCAGCGCGTCGAAGTCGATGCCGCCCAGTCCCAGCGGCGCGCTCGACACGCACAGCTCGACCGAGCGGAACGCGCGCGGCCACAGGCGCTTGGCGAGCTGCGCGCGGCCGACCGCGAGCAGCGCGCGCGGCGCGGCGCGTTCGACGCACGCGAGCAGGTTCGCGCGGCCCATGCCGGGATCGATCAGCACCGGCACCGCGCCGAGCTTGAACAAGGCGTGGATCGCCGCGAGGAAATCGCCGCCGGGGCGCAGGAACACGCAGGCTCGCTCGCCGCGGCGCAGGCCGCTCTCGCGCAGGCCGCGGGCGAGCCCGTCGGAGCGCTCGTCGAGCCGTGCGAAGGAGATCGACTGCCAGCGCGCGCCGCGCGGCCAGACCACGGCGGCCTGGTCCGGCCGCGCGCGCGCTTCGTCGCGCAGCCAGTGCGCGATGTTCGCGTCGGCGGGCGGCTCGGGAAAGGCGGCGAAGGGGTCCATGGGGGCCGCTAGCGCAGCGGATGACGCGCCAGGAAATCGCGCACGTGCGCGACGACCGCGTCGGGCTCGTCCTCGAGCAGCCAGTGGCCGGCGCGCGGGAGCCCGATGCTCTCGGCGTGCGGCAAGCGCTGGCGCCACTCGTCGCGGAAGGCGGTCGTGAAGCACCAGTCGCGCTCGCCCCAGACGAGCAGCGCGGGTCGATCGGCGAAGCGCTCGAGCGACTGCTCGATCTCGACCAGCGTGTCCCAGGACGGGTGCCCGGCGCGCATCGGGATGTCGCGCACGAACGCGAGCTGAGCCTTGCGCGAGCTCCACGACGGAAAGGGGGCGAGGTAGGCGGCGCGCGCCTCGGCGGAGAGCGGGCGCTCGACGGCCATCGCGAGTGCCGCGCGCACGAAGGCATTGGCGCCGAGCAGCGCGAGCTCGCCGATCAGCGGCCAGCGGCAGGCCGCGATGCGCAGCGGGATGCGCGACGAGCGGTAGGCCGCCGTGTTCATCAGCACCAGGCGCCGGATGCGCTCGGGGCGGCGTGCGGCCAGGCCCATTCCGATCGCGCCGCCCCAATCGTGCAGGACCAGCGTCAGATCGGACAGGTCGAGGGCCAGCACGAGCTCCTCGAGATTGTCGACGTGCTGCGCGAGCCGGTAGCGCGAGTCGAACGGCTTGTCCGAGCGTCCGCAGCCGGCGTGGTCGGGCACGACCAGCCGGTACGAGCTGCTCAGCCCCGCGACGAGCGGACGGAACAGGTAGCCCCAGCTCGGATTCCCGTGCACGCACAACAGCGTCTCCGCCTGGCGCGGCCCCTCGTCGACGTAGTGCATGCGCGAACCCGAGCGCAGCGTGTGGAAGCGCGGCGTGTAGGGCCAGGAGTCGATCGGCATGGGCTGGGCGGGCGATGGCGGAGGCCGCCGGGCGGCGCGCATCGGTTCCGCGGGATTCTTGCCGAAAGAGGTTTCCCCCGCGACCCTCTTGCGTCCCGCGCCCCCGGCGGGGTACTCCCTGTTCCGTTCATGAAGCAGCTCGTCATCGTCGAATCGCCCACCAAGGCGAAGAAGATCAAGGACTATCTGGGCCCCGACTTCGTCGTCGAGGCGAGCTTCGGGCACGTGCGCGACCTGCCGCAGAGCGCCAAGGAGATCCCCGCCAAGATCAAGAAGGAGCCCTGGGCGCGCCTGGGCATCGACGTCGAGAACGGCTTCCAGCCGCACTACGTCGTGCCCGAGGACAAGAAGGCGCAGATCACCAAGCTGAAGAAGCTGCTCGAGACCGTCGAGCGCGTGTACCTCGCGACCGACGAGGACCGCGAGGGGGAGGCCATCGCCTGGCACCTGCTCGACGTGCTCAAGCCCAAGGTCCCGATCTCGCGCATGGTGTTCAACGAGATCACCAAGGAAGCCATCCAGCGCGCGGTCAAGGAAGCGCGCGCGCTCGACATGAATCTGGTCGAGGCGCAGGAGGCGCGGCGCCTGCTCGACCGGCTCTACGGTTACGAGCTCTCGCCGCTGTTGTGGCGCAAGATCGCGCCGCGGCTGTCGGCGGGCCGCGTGCAGAGCGTCGCGACGAAGCTGCTCGTCGAGCGCGAGAAGGAGCGCATGGCCTTCGTCGCGGCTGCCTGGCACGACGTCGATCTCGAGCTCGAGAAGGACGGCCGGCGCTTCGAGGCCGAGATCGGCTCGATCGCGGGCAAGAAGCTCGCCCGCGGCGCGGACTTCGACGAGCGCGGCCAGTTGAAGCCGAAGGACGCGCTGGTGCTCGATGCGACCGCGGCGGCCGCGCTCGCCGCGGCGCTGCGCGGCGGTTCGCTCGAGGTGACCGACGTGCGCAGCGAGCAGAAGACGAGCTCGCCGCGCGGCCCGTTCACGACCTCGACCTTCCAGCAGGAAGCCGGCCGCAAGCTCGGCCTGCGCGCGCAGGAGGCGATGCGCATCGCGCAACGGCTGTACGAGAACGGCTACATCACGTACATGCGCACGGACTCGACCGCGCTGTCGCGCGAGGCGATCGACGCCGCGCGCAATCTGGTGCGCTCGCGCTACGGCGCGGAGTTCCTGCCCGAGAAACCGCGCTTCTACGGCAACCAGAACAAGAACGCGCAGGAGGCTCACGAGGCGATCCGCCCGGCCGGCTCCGTGTTCCGCCTGCCCGAGGAGGTTGCGCGCGAGGTCTCCGAGCTCGAGGCGCGCGTCTACGAGATGATCTGGAAGCGCACGGTGGCTTGCCAGATGGCCGACGAGCGCTACACCTCGCACGGCGTGACGCTGACGGCCGACATCGCCGGCCAGCTGCGTCCGGGCCAGCCGATCGGCCGCCTCGTCGTCGGCGCGCGCGGCCGCACGACCGACTTCGCAGGTTACCGCCGCGCCTACGTCGAGGGCCGCGACGACGTCGAGAGCGCGCTCGACGAGCGCGAGACCGTGCTGCCGCCGCTCGCGCGCGGCCATCGTGCCGCCATCGCGCAGGCCGACCCGAGCGCGCACAGCACGACGCCGCCGTCGCGCTACACGGAAGCGAGCCTGGTCAAGCGCCTGGAGGAACTGGGCATCGGCCGCCCGTCGACCTACGCGAGCATCATCGAGACGATCACGTCGCGCGAGTACGCGATCGCGCGCGACAAGACGCTCGTGCCGACCTGGCTGGCCTTCGCCGTCGTGCACGTGCTCGAGCTGCTCGAGCCGGTGATCGTCGACTACGGCTTCACCGCGAACATGGAGCAGCGCCTCGACAAGATCGCCTCGGGCGACCTGAATCGTCTCGCGTTCCTGAGCGACTTCTGGACCGGCAAGGGTCCCGGCCTCAAGCGCGTCGTCGAGTCCAAGGGCGACGGGATCGACCCGCGCATGGTCGGTTCGGTGACGCTCGGCGCGCGCGACAGCGAGCCGGTGGTCGTGCGCGTCGGCCGCTTCGGCCCGTACGTGCAGTGCAGCGATTCGCGCGCGACCGTGCCGGCCGGGCTCGCGCCCGACGAGCTCACGCTGCCGCGCGCACTCGAGCTCTTGTCGACCTCGCAGAAGTCGGCCGCGCCGATCGGGCTCGCGCCCGACGGGCGCCCGGTCTACGTGCGCACCGGCCGCTTCGGCGCCTTCGTGCAGTGGGGCGATGATCCGCCGGCGGATGCGCCCAAGCCGAAGAAGGCGGCCAAGAAGGGCGGCAAGACGGGCAAGGGGGCCAAGGCCCCCAAGACCGGCGCCGCGGCCAAGCTCGACACCGCCGTCGAGGATCCGGCGCTCGCGCCGGTCAAGCGCGCGTCGCTGTTCAAGTCGATGAAGGCGGAAACGCTGACGCTCGACGAAGCGCTCGCGCTCCTGTCGCTGCCGCGACTGCTGGGCGCCGATCCGCGCGACGGGCGCGCGATCCGCGCGAAGAACGGGCGCTTCGGGCCGTACCTGGAGAAGGAGAAGGCCCCGGACGCGGAGAAGCCCGAGTACCGCAGGATCGAGTCGGAGGAGCGACTGCTCACTGTCACGCTCGAGGAGGCCTCGGCGCTGTTCGCGGTCGAGCAGCAGCGCAAGGGGTTCCGCGGCCGCGCGGCCGCGACGCCGCGCGCGCCGATCGCGACGCTGGGCAACGATCCGTCCAACCAGAAGCCGGTCGTGGTCAAGGAGGGCAAGTACGGCCCGTACGTGACCGATGGCGAGACGAACGTGACGGTGCCGCGCGGCGAGGACCCGAAGGCGCTGTCGCTCGAGCGCGCCTGCGTGCTGCTCGCGCAGAAGCGCGCGGCGGGACCGGCGCCGAAGCGGCCGCGCCGCGGGCGGCGCGGCTAGGCGGCGCTCGGCATCAACGCGCCGGCAAACTGCCCTGAAGGCGGTGTCCGATCCGCTCGAGCGCCGCACGCGCGGCATCGAAGCGATCGGCGGACACGAGCAGCCAATCGGTGTCGTAGGTCGAGATCACGAAGACGGGAACCTGCGCATCCGCGAGCGCGCGGCACAGCGCCGCGAGCAGCCCGACCGTCGTCATCGGGATCACGCCCTCGATCCCCAGCGCGATCTTGTCGCGCTCGTGCTTCACTTCGGCCGGCACGCGCGACTGCGGGCACACGATCGACAGCTCGTCGACCGTGCTCGAGACCGTGCACCAGGAACCGCCGGCCCAGGCCGGAACCGCGGAGCCGGCCGGCAGCCGCGCGATCGCGAGCCGCTCGGGATGGACGCGGAACACGAACTGCGCGGCCGGTCTCGATTCGGCGGACATTTGTCAGGTCGTCTCCGGCCGATTCGCGCGCCGGATCAGGTCGCGGTCGAAGTAGTTGACGCCCATCCCGGCATCGACGAGCAGCGAGCTCGCGTTGATGCCGCTCGAGCGCGGGGAGAGCAGGAACAGCGCCGCGTCGGCGACCTCCTGCGTCGACAGCCCGCGCCGGCGCAGCGTGCACGCCTCGGCGTGCAGGTACGCGTCGAGGTAGCCGGGGATGCCGGCGGACGACGACGTCTTCAGCGGTCCGGCGGCGACGGCGTTGAAGCGCACTTGCGAGAACGCGCTGAAGCTCTTGGCCAGGAACACGACCGACGCGTCGAGCGCGGCCTTGATCGGCGCCATGTAGCCGTAGCTCTCGGAGGCCATGCGCGTCGTCGAGATCGACAGCGCGACCACCGAGGCCTGCGGCGACAGGTGCGGGCGCAGCGCGTTGGAGAGCGCCACCAGCGAATAGCACGACACGTCGAGCGCCTGCAGGAAGTCCGCGCGCGGCGTGGCGTGGAACGGGCGTGGAGCGCCGGTGGCGGGATCGGGCGCGTAGTTGGCGAAGGCGATCGAGTGCACGAAGCCGTCGAGCGGCGCGAGCGCGGCGAGCTCGCCCGCGACGCGTTCGATGTCGGCCGGCCGCTCGACGTCGCAGACGTGGACGCCGCCGGGCGCGAGGCGCGCGGCGAGCTCGGTGCGGCGCGCATCGCTGCGCACGACCCATGCGACGCGCGCGCCGGCCGCTTGCAGCGCATGACCGACGTGCCAGCCGACGCTCTTGCGGTTGGCCACGCCGAAGACGGCGATGGTCTTGCCCGCCAGAGCGAGCCAGTCCGAGCCGGTGGGTGCGCTGGTCATCGGCTAGTCTGCGGCTTCCGGCGTCGTGCCGGCAGCGTTGGCCAGCGCGCTCGAGGCCGAGACGGCGAAGGAGAGCGTCAGCGCCTTCTCGCCGCCGCAGCGCACGGTCGCCGACAGGAACCAGGCCGGACCGACGCGCTCGTCGAGCACGACGCGCGTCTCGACCTCCGAACCGGGGATCACCATGCGCTTGAAGCGCGCGTCGGACAGGCGCGTCAGCACGGGGGCGCCGTCGGCGGCCTTGAAGCCGCCGAGCAGGTGCGAGACGAGCAGCGCGCCGCTCTGCACCGCGTGCTCGCACAAGAGCACGCCGGGCGTGATCGGACGGCCGGGGTAGTGACCGCGCACCCAATCGGCGTCGGCGGGCACGCGCCAGCGCGTGTCGATCGAGCGCTCGTCGCACGCGACGATCGCGTCGACGAGCAGGAACGGATCGCGATGCGGCAGCGCGGCCTCGATCGGCGCGCGCGCGGCGGAGGAGGAGGTGGTGGTGGTCATGGGTGGGATGCGGAAGCGCCGCGCGCGGCGTGCAGCCACGCGTCGGCCTTGTTCGCGACGATCGCGCCGTAGTTGGCCGCGCCGAGCCAGCCCGACATGATGATGCCGACCGAACCGGCGTGGAACAGCCCCGGGACGTGCTTGGGCAGGTCGAAGGAGACCTGCAGGCCCTCGAACTTCGTGCCGAAGGACGCGCCGAGCGGCTGTTGCGTGTAGAACTGGAACGTGCGCGGCGTGGCGGCCTCGACGTGGGCGAGCCGCGCGCGGATGTCCGGGAGGTAGCGCTCCAGATCGCGCAGGGTCTCCTCGATCAGCGCCGCCTTCTCGGCCTCGTAGCGCGCCTGCGGCAGGTCGGCCCAGTCGCTGAAATTCGCGTTGGTCGACGCGACGATCGTCGTGCGACCGAGCTGCGGCCGCGTCTTCGGGTAGTAGAACGAGAAGGTGCGCGACAGGCCGTGCAGGTCGCACAGCGCCGGCGAGTCGAAGGTCGGGCGCGTCGAGCTGAACAACAGGTCGCCCTGGAACGGGATCTCCTCGCCCTCGCGCAGGCCCAGGTAGACCTGGCAGGAGGAGTTGTTGAGCCGCACGTCGCGCGCGGCGGCGCGGTAGGCCTCGGGCAGGTGCTCGGGGCCGACGAGCCGCTCGAGCGTGGCCGTGATGCCGGCATTGGAGATCACGCACGGCGCCGCGAGCTCGCGGCCGTGCGCGAGCACGCCGCGCACGCCCTCGGGCTCGACCATGATGCGCTCGACCTCTACGGAGTGGTGGACGTCGACGCCGACGCGGTCGAGCTCCGCGCGCATCTCGCGGATCAGCCAGTCCGTGCCCCCGGTGAACGTGAACACGCCCTGGCTCATGAAATTCGAGAAGACGATCCCGTAGGCGATGGCCGGATCCTCGAGCGTCGAGCCGTTGGCGTAGGAAATCGGCTCGAGCAGCAGCCGGTGCACGTCGTTGCGACCCGGGAAGTAGCGCTCGAAGAGCTCGAGCGTGCTCTCGCGCGCATCCGAGTAGAAGTCCAGCGCGCGAATGTGCTCGAAGAAGGCCTGCACGCGCTCGAGGGCCACCCCGAAGTGCTCGACCAAGAGGCGCGTGAAGTCCTCGCGCGTGAAGGACGTCTCGAGGTCGAACTGCGGGTTGGCGAAGCGCACGCCTTCCAACTGCACGATGCGGCTCGCGATCGTCGCGTTCCAGTACTTGCGGCAGGTCTTCTTCATGCCGACCGGGAAGCCGTGCAGCGAGACGTCGAACACGTGACCGCCGCGGCGCTTGAACCAGGTTGCCATGCCGCCGAGGTTGTAGTGCTGTTCGAGCACGCACACCTTGTGGCCGGCGCGCCCGAGCACGACCGCGGCGGTCAGCCCGGCCAGACCGCTGCCGATCACGATCACGTCATAACGCGAGCGCGCATCCGCGAGAGGATCGCGCCCCAGCGGCTTCTTGCCGTCGCTCGAGCCCTTGAAATAGCGGCGCTCGCTCACGGCGCGGACTCCGCGGCCGCGGCCAGCACGTGGCGGTTGACGATCCCGATACCCGACATCATCGCGCCGACGATGCCGAGATAGCCCTGGTCGGTGCCGATCAGGCGCAGGCCCTCGAATCCGATGTCGCCGTCCTGGCGCTTGTCGGGGCTGCCGTAGACGCGGCCGTTCACGTGGCCGGTGTAGTGCTCGATCGTGCGCGGCGTGAACACGTCGAGGTCCAGCGTGTGCGCGCGCCAGTCGGGGAACAGGCTCGCCGCGGCGGCCGCGGCTCGCGCGCTGTGCTCGAGCTTGGCGGCGCGGTACTCCTCGTCGCCGCGCGCGACGAGCTCGCGCCAGCGCTGCGGGTTGGCGATCACGGTCTGGCGCACCAGCACCGCGGCCTCCGGCTCCTGGTCGGCGTAGTTGCCGGGACAGGAGAGCACGCCGCAGCGCGGCTCGGTGGGCGCCTCGTTCTGCGCGTAGCACAGCCGGTCGGCCAGACAGTAGAAGGCGACCGCGGCGTCGAGGCCGAGCGCGGCGGGCGTGCAGTCGAGCGCGTGGATCGATTCGAGGAAGGACAGGTCGCGGCGGGCGGGATCGGGTTCGGGCTTGCGGCCGCACAGCGCGAGCGTTTCGTCCAGCCCGGCGCTGGAGAGCACGTGGTCGGCGAAGAGCTCGCTGCCGTCGTCGAGCCGCACGCCGACCGCGCGCGCGCCGTCGAGCAGGATCCGCTCGACGCCGCAGTTCGTGCGCAGCTCCGTGCCGCAGGCCTCGAGGCGCGTCTTGAGCGCGGTGAGCAGCGTGCGGATGCCGCCCCTGGGCCGCGCGATGCCCTCGAGGAACAGGCTCTGGTACAGGATCCGGAACTGGGTCCAGTCGATGTCGTTCTCGAGCGGGCTGCCGTAGTAGCAGGTCGGCAGCAGCAGCACGTCGACGAGCCGCTCGTCGCCGAGGCGTCGCAGCAGCTCCGCGCGCGCGCTGGCGAAGGGCATGGGACGCGCCTCGGGCACCCAGTTCGCGATCTCGGCGGACAGCGTGGCGAGCGCATCGCGCCGCGCCGGAAAGGCGGCCGCGAGCTCGCTCTCGAGCAGCGCGGGGTCGTTGGAGAACCACACCTCGAGATCGGAGAAGCGGATCACCGAGCGGAGCTGCGGACCGAGCTGCAGTGCCTCGCGCGGGATGCGCAGTTGCCGCAGCACGCGCGAGAGCACGCCCGTGCGCGCGCTCGTCGCGTTGGTCAGCGCGTGCAACCCGACGTCGTGGCGGCGGCCGCGCAGCCGGTAGAACGAGTTCAGGCCGCCCCACAGCGCATGGCGTTCGAGCAGCAGCGCCTGCTTCCCGTACATCCCCAGGCGGATGCCGGCCGCGAGGCCGGAGAGCCCGGCGCCGATCACGAGCGCGTCGTAGCGCATCGGCGGAGTTCGAGCTCGCGCTCTACACGCGCGCCGCGCAGTGCAGCGTCTTGCCGGCGAGCTTGGGGCGCAGGTAGTTCACGCACCCGTCCAGCGTCGCGAGTTCCTTGTAGTCGGCCTCCGGCACCTGCACGCCGTACAGCTTGCGCAGCTCCATCACGATGTCGAGGAAGTCCATCGAGTCGAGCTCGATCTGCTCGCGCAGCCTGACGGCGGGGTCGAGCTGCGAGAGGTCCTCGTCGGGCGCGATCTGCGCGATGATGTCCTTGATGGCGATCTGGATATCGGAGTCGTTCATGGCGGGTAGGGGTGCGGGGAAGCTAGGCGCGCGGTCGGCGCACGATCAGCGCCGAGTTGATGCCGAGCATCCCGAAGGACATGTTGAGTACGTGGTCGCAGCGCGAGATTTTGCGCGGTTCGTTCGCGACGAGATTGCGCAGCTCGCAGCGCGGGTCGAGGCGTTCGAGGTTGATCGTCGGATGCACGACCTGGTCCACGAAGGAGGGCAGGTTGCCGGCCAGCTCGAGCGCGCCGGCGGCGCCCATCGCGTGGCCGATGTAGCTCTTCGTGTTGTTGACGAAGGTGCGCGGGCTGTCGGAGAACACGGCGCGGATCGCCGCGCACTCGACCTCGTCGCCCGAGGGCGTGGCCGTGGCGTGCGTGTTCAACACGTCGATGTCCTCCGGCGCCAGGCCGGCATGGGCGAGCGCGCCGCGCATGCAGGCGTTCTGGCCCTCGGCACTGGGCAGCACGAAATCGTGGCCGTCGCTGTTGACATTCCAACCGGCGATCTCGGCCAGCAGGCGCGCGCCGCGCCGCAGCGCGTCGGACTTGCGCTCCAGCACGTACAGGCAGCCGCCCTCGCTGACCACGATGCCGTTGCGATCGGCGTCGAAGGGGCGCGACGCGCGCGCCGGCTCGGCGTGCGCGGCCAGCGCGCCCTGCGCCTTGAAGCTGGCGAAGATCCCGAAGGTGTGGATGGCCTCGGACACGCCGCCGCCGAGCGCGATGTCGACCTCGCCGAGCAGCAGCATCTGCGCCGCGTGGATCAGGCCCATGTTGCCGGCCGCGCAAGCGCCGCCGATCGAGTAGGCCGGTCCCTTCAGGCCCAGGTTCAGCGTGACCTCGCCGGCCGGGTTGTTGGCGACCGTGCGCGGATTGTGGTGGTGGCTCCAGTAGGCGAGATCGAAGGCGTACTGGCTGACCTGATGGATCTCGTTCTCGGTCTCGACATTGCCGTGTTCGGTGATGCCGGTGTAGACGCCGACGCGCGCCGGATCGTAGCGCCCCAGATCCACGCCGGCATCGGCCAGCGCCTCGTTCGCGCAGTACACGGCCAGCGAGCCGGCGCGCGTGCCGCGGCGCAGCTCCTTCTTCGACTGGTGCCGCAGCGGATCGAAGCTGCACACGCCCGCCAGCGTCTTGCCGACGTGCCGGATCTCCCACGGACGCACGCCGGATACGCCGCCCAGCAGGTTCGCGCGGAACTCAGGCAGCGAGTTGCCGTTGGGGCTGGCCAGCCCCACGCCGCTGATCACGATCGTCTCGCGCTCAGGCATGGGCCTTGTGGCGATCCTCGGGACGGGCAGCCGGCTTCGGGCGCGGCGGGGTCGTCGCGCGGAACAACAGGCGCGCCGGCCCGCCGACGCCGGTCTTGAGGGCCGAGGTCAGCGCGCGCGACAGCACGCTCTCGGAATCGCCGAGCGCGTTGGTGACCGCCGAGAACACCACGTTCATCATCGCGTCGGCCAGGCTGCAGGCGGCGATGATCGAGCGCAGCGTCAGCACGCGCGCATCGCGCTCGCCGTGCTGGCGCTGGATGTACTCGACCGCGCGCTGGGCGGCCTGGCGGAAGTTCTGGAAGGCGACCTGCTCGCGGCGCCGGAAAACGGTCGCGACGATCGACAGCGCATTGCCGACCGGCGCGTGCAGGTGACAGCGGCGGCCCGAGTCGAACTCGGTGGTCAGCGCGCCCCATTCCTCGAGTTCCTTGAGCGTGGTGCTCGCCGCGCCGACCGAGATCGACAAGAGGTGGCAGATGTCGCGGTTCGACAGCGGCTTGCCGTACAGGACGAGCAGGCCCCAGACGCGGCCGTGGATGCGCTTGAACCCGAAGGTCTTGAAGAAGGCCTCGAAGGCCGGCAACGCCTCGGCCAGTTCCGGGGCCAGGTCGGCCGGGACGGGCTCGGGCCGCAGCGAGGTGCTCATGGGGGGCGGATTGTGATCGGGGCGGACATGGATTTCAAGAAATCATGAAATCGGAACGAAATTCCAGAGGGGGACCCGAGCGGCTTCGGGAAGTCGCAATTCGCTGAAGTTCGAGGCCGGGCCCGCACCGAAGAGGCTGACCGGGATCCCCGCCTGTACGCAGGGAGCCCCAGCGGCCGATGCTCACCCCACCCCAATTGCACGCGCATTCGAAGGCCCGTGCCGGCCTGACCTTGGTCGAGTTGATGATGGTGATGGTCGTGCTCACGGTCGCCGTGTCGATGCTGGCCGGCAGCATGAGCTCGGCCGCGCGGCTCGGGCCGGTGCAACGCGAGAACGCGCTGGCCGGGGAAGGCGCGCGCCGGATGCTCGAGACCCTGCGCGGTCAGCCGTTCATGGACATCTATGCGCTCTACAACGCCGATCCCTCCGACGACCCGGGCGGCGCGGGTACGGCGCCCGGGAGTGGTTTCGCAATCCAGGGTCTCGAGCCGCTGGCCGACGACGCTGACGGCCTGCCGGGCGAGATCCTCTTCCCGACGCAGACGCCGCCATTGTTCGAGAACGGAACCTGGCTCGAGCTCGGCCTGCCGCGCGATCTCGACTTGGACGGCGTGATCGACGCGACGGATCACTCGGACGATTACCAGATCCTGCCGATCGAGGTCCGCATCCGCTGGCGTGGCGTGAACGGCGCCCGCAGCCTGTCGCTGTACACCCAGTTCGTGGAGGTCTGATGCGACCCCAGAGCGCGATTCACCGAATCTCTCCAGCGCGGCGCACGCGCAGTGGATTCACGCTGGTCGAGATGCTGATCGCGCTGACCGTGCTGGCGCTGGTGGTCGTGAACATCACGTCGCTGGTGCGCACCGCCGGCAAGGCCTTCGATTCGGATGCCGCGAGCGCGCGGCTCGAGGAGATGGCCGCGCGCACCATGGATCGCGTCGTGATCGCGCTGGCCGGCGCCAGCCGCAATTCGCTGACGCCCGCCAACGCGATGCCGCTGTCGAACCCGGAGATCAATTTCCGCTCGTCGCTCGGCATGGAGGATGGCGTGATGATGCTCGGCACGCCGGAGCGCATCGAGCTCGAGCCGGCCACCGGAATCGTGCGCTGGACGCGGGATCCGGGAACCAGCGAACAGAAAACGGTCGCGTGGGGCGATCTGGTGCGCGCGCTGCACGACGGCGAAGTCGATCTCAACTTGTGGGACGACAACGACAACGGCCTGGTCGACGAGGCCGGGTTGGCGTTCGCGCTCGTCGGCGAGGAAGGCGTGCGCGTGCAGTTGTCGTTGGAAAGAACGAGCGAGTCGGGCAAGCAGGTGCTCTTCGCGCTCGAATCGATGGTGAATTGCCGCAACTAGCGGCACGGGGAAAAGGGAAAGGAAACCACGGATGCACGGATCGATCGCGAGGGAACGAACTGGCTCACGCCGCGGCGGCGCCTTGGCGGCTGCGCTGGTCGTCGTCACGGTGATGGCGATGCTGTCGGCGGCCATGCTGACGCTGCGCGGTTCGATGGCAAAGCGCCAGCTCGGCGCGCTCGATGCCAAGCGCGCGTTCTACATCGCCGAGGCGGGGCTGGCCGAGGGCGCTGCCAGCCTGGCACTGGGCGGCAACGGGAACGTCGCTTCGCCGACGGACCCCGCGCGCTTCGGGGACGGCATTTTCTGGACCGAGGCCCTGGTGCCGATCGACGGCTACACCGAGCTGACCTCGACCGCCCTGTCCGGATCGGGCCGCTGCACGCTGCAGCTCGTCGTGCGCTCCGCCAGCGACCCGATCGGCAATCTCGGGCTGTTCGGCGACCAGACTGTCGCGTTGGGGAGCCAGGCCAAGGTTCTTGGCTACGACTCGAGCGCCGAGGAGGAGCCTGCGGTGAAGGTCGGCATGAAGGGGGAGACCGCCGAACCTGATGTGCCCGCGCGCGTCGCGAGCAACGGCATGATCACGCTGGCGGCGGGCACGAAGAAACACCCGACCAAGATCAGCGGCGATGCGATCCCCGGGCCCGAGGGTAGAGTCGTGCTCGGCCTGAACTCTTCGGTCAGCGGCTCGACCGCGCCCGGCTCGGAGGCCGAGGTGCTGCCGACGATCGCGTTGCCGTCACTGCCTCCTATTGGTACCTACGTAGCCATGGGCGGCGGCACGAAGACCCTGCCCAGCAACGAGGGCCGCTACTCGACCATCCGGGTGCAGACCGGCACCGTGCTGTCGATCGCCGGGCCCGCGCAGATTCAAGCCGTTGCCTTCGTCGTCGAGGCAGGAGCGACGTTGGAGCTCGACACGACGCTCGGCGGGATCGAGCTGTACGTCGAGGATGATCTGGTGCTCGCCGCGGGCTCGACCATCGTGTGTCCGAACCCGGAGGCCAAGAGCTGCTCGATCTACCACACCGGCGATCCGAGCGCATACGGAACCACCCCGAGCCTGACGCTAGCGGCGACGGGAACGCTGTACGCCAAGGTCTTCGCGCCGCACCTGACACTGACGCTGCCCGCTTCGCTCGACGTGTACGGCGCTCTGGCCGCCCGATCCGTGACGCTCGCCAGCGGTGCCGAGTTCCGGTACGACATCGCGACCGCATCAGGGGGGGCCGGCGGCGCTCCCGAGGCTGCGATGCCGCTGCCGGTGGCCTGGCGGGTTCTGGAGCTGCCCGAGGCCGTCAAGTCGCTTGCCAACGTCGACCCGATCAAGGCGCTGGGGTTGGACAAGGATGCGCTGCGCAAGCCCAGCGACGCGCACGACGAATCGACCTGGCTGATCTGCTTCACTGCAATCGACGGGAACAATTACACGTACATCGGTTCGGAGTCCGAGTTCAACTACGCGAAGGTCGCGACGGTGATCACGACTGCCACGCCGGCCGACGCCAACTTCACCGGCATGGTCCAGAAACTGCTCAAGAAGCCGTAGCCCTGGTCCCATGCCGACGCCTCCCACACGATTGTTGCGCGCTGCCTGCCCGCTCCTCGCGGCGATCGTCGTGAGCCTCGCTTCGTCCCCGGCTGCGACCGGTGCTCGGTCGGACCCGCAGCGCCCTATGCCTCCCGCGGCGCTCGCGCCGCTGTGGGCCGAACTCCGTGTGAGCATTGCCGCGAGCCCTGCATCGCTGTCGGCCCAGTTGATCGAGCGCTGGCAGGGGCACGCGCCGCTGGAGCGCGACGTGTGGCTCGAGAACTGCGCGAACGCGCCGGTCGAGGCCGCCGATCGGCGCACGGCGTTGTTCATGCTGGGCGCCAGCGGCTCCAACGAAGACCTGCCCCGCTTCGGCCTGCTCGCCGCGAGCGCGTTCGAACGAGCGGATGAGGGGATCGAGGCCTGCGTCGAGGTAGTCGTGCGCGACTGGTTGCTGCGTTCGCCGCAGGCGCTGGCCGGCTTGCCATCCCTTTCCGACCGGCTGGTGCCGGAACTGCGCTGCGCGCTGCATGCCGGCGTCGCCAAGGGCGCTCCCGGCCGCGCGATGGACTACCTGACCAATCGCCTCGGTGCGTCGTCGGCCGAGGACAGCGTGATTCTCGGGCTGATCGGCGCGTACGCCCAGGTTCCCGAGCAGGGTCCCCCGGCGCGACTCTTGCAGCGCGCAAGGGCGGCGCTGACCTCGACGGACGTCCACCTACGACGCGAGGCGGCGTTGGCCCTGGGCCGGCTCGAGGATCCCGAGGCCGCTGTCGCACTGGCCGAGTTGCTCGACTCGCCTGAACAGGGCGAACGGCAGGCCGCGGCGTGGGCATTGCAGCGCATCACAGGGCTCGCACTTGCTCCGGAGAGCGCGGCCTGGCTCGGATGGCTGGCCGCCGAGCAGGCGTTCTGGGAGGAAAGCGGCGCGGACTTGCTGCGCCGACTGCCGAGCCTCAATCGCAAGCAGCAGGCCGAGGCGCTGCGCGAACTCTCGCAACATCCGTGGCGTCGCGCCGACATCGCCCGCGCGCTCGCCCCGCTCCTCGCCTGCGATGATCCGAAGGTCGCTCGGCTGACCGCCTGCGTGCTCGCCGACCTGGGCGGCCAGGTCGCGCAGTCGGTGCTCGAGGCCAGCGTGGGGAGCGGCGATGAAGAACTTTCCGCATCGCTGGCCGCCGCGCTGCAACGCGTGGCACCGGCGCCGCGCGTGTCACGCCGAGTCGTGACGGTTGGTGCGCGCGACTCAAGTAACCGCCCGACGGATGGCCGATGAACCCCGTGCGCGGCCTGCCCCGGTTGCGATCCCCGTGGTGAAGTACAAACGCAGCATCAAGCTGATCCGCCCCGGTCTGCAATTGCGCCTGACCGGCGTGTTCGTCGGCATGTCCGTGCTGGGGCTGGTCCTGCAGGCCTGCGTGTTCATGCGCGAGCTGGCGTCGATCGCGGCCATGCTGCCCTCCGATGGCCCGCTGGTGCTCGGTGAGCTGCAAGGCACCGTGCTGCGCGTGCTCGGCATCACGCTGGCGCTGCTCCTGCCGATCATGCTCTGGGTCGGGGTGCTGGTCACGCACCGCATCGCGGGCCCCGTGTACCGCTTCGAGACCTATCTGCTGTCGGTGATCCGCGGGGAACGGCCGGGCAATTGCACGTTGCGCAAGGGCGACGAGCTGGTCGACCTGTGCCACACGATCAATGCCGCGACGGCCCCGCTGCGCGGGGCCGCGCCCCTGGACCCGCAAAAGTCCTCCGATCAGCGGAAGGCCGCCTGAGGCTGCGCATGCGCCTCGGCACCAGGCTCGCGCTCGTTCTCGTCGGCGTCGTCGGCTGCTATGCGCTGGTCGATTTCGCGCTGCAGCGCCGCCTGCTCGTGCCCAGCTTCGCCAAGCTGGAAATAGCCGAGGCGGAGCGCGCGGTCGAGCGCGTCGAGCAGGCGCTCGGGCGCGAGCTCGCGCACCTCGAGCGTGAGACCGGCACGCTGGCCGCGCGACCGCCCGAGCGTTGGCCCCTGGCGGAGGAGCTCGACGCGGCGGCGCTGCACGTCTTCGTCGCCTGTGCCCCGGACGGGCGCGTCGAGACCGCCAGGCTGGTCGATCCGCACGGAGGGGGACCGATCGTGCTGCGCGACTTTCCCACCGGCGCACTGTCCACCTCGCACTGGATCTTTTCGCCGCTGCGACCGGGCGCCCCGGCGAGCGGCCTGTGGCCGACCGAGCGGGGAATCCTGCTGGTCGCGGCGCGCTCGAGCGGTGACGACGCGAGCGGCCGGCGCCTGATCGCGGGGCGCTTCCTGGACACGAACCTGATCGCGCGCCTGGGCGAGACGACACGCTCGAGCGTGGCCTTCTGGCCGCTCGATCCGGCGTCCCTGCCGGAGGAAGAGCGCGCGGTCGCGGACCGCGTGACCGCCACGAACGAGCTGGTCACGCGCGTCACGAAGCCCGGGACGCTGCGCGCCTACGGCGCGCTTGACGACGCGCGCGGACAACCCGGTTTCCTGTGCGCGGTCGACTTGCCCCAGGCGATCAGCGCCCATGGCGAGGTCACCGGCCGCTACGCGCTGATCTCGACGCTTGCTTCCGGCCTGCTGCTGGTGCTCGTGCTGATGCTGTCGCTGCGACGCATCGTGGTCGGTCCGCTGGCTCGCCTGACCGAGCACGCCGAAGCGATCGGCGCCAGCGACGACCTCTCGCGCCGGCTCGTCGTCGACCGCGCCGACGAGATCGGCACGCTGTCGCGCGAGTTCGACGCGATGGTCGGCAAGCTCGCGCGCTCGCGCCAGCAGGTCGTCGAGACCGCGCGCGCAGCCGGCATGAGCGAGATCGCGACGGGGATCCTGCACAACGTCGGCAACGTGCTGAACAGCGTGAACGTCGCCCACGAGCTGGCGAGCACGCGCGTGCGAGAATCCAAGAGCCTGCTGCTCGAGAAGCTCGCCGGCGTCGTGTCCGAGCGCGGCGCGGACCTGTCGCGCTGGATCGCCAGCGATGCGCAGGGGCAGCGCTTCGCGCCTTTCCTGCTCGGACTGACCAAGCAGATCAGCGAGGAACGCGCGGTGGTCGTCAGCGAGCTCGAGACGCTGGGCGAGGGCATCCGGCACATTCGCACGCTGGTCGATGCGCAGCAGGCCTATGCGACGAACGGCCGCCTGGAGGAGCCGGTCGAGCTCGAACCGGAACTGCGGCGCGCGATCCAACTGACCGAGAGCGCACCCGGCGCGGCCAAGAACGTCGACGTCCGCGTCGAGTGCACGCCCGGACTGGTGCTGCACACGGATCGCCATCGGCTGCTCGACGTGCTCGTCAACGTCGTGCAGAACGCGCGCCAGGCCCTGGCCGAGCGCTGCGATGGACGTCCGACGATCGTGCTGCGCGCGAGCGCCGGCCCAAGCGGCATCGCCTGCATCGAGATCGAGGACAACGGCGTCGGCATCGCGCCCGAGCACATGCCGCAGCTCTTCCGCCACGGCTTCACGACCAAGCGCATCGGGCACGGCTTCGGCCTGCACGCCTCCGCCAACGCCGCCACTCAGCTCGGCGGCCGGATCAGCGCGCGCAGCGACGGACCGGGACGCGGCGCGGTCTTCACGCTCGAGCTGCCTGGAAGGGAGAGCGTTGCCCGCGCCGCCTGAGCGCGACCCGCAACCACCGCCATGGACCGCCCCCAATACCGCATCCTGCTGATCGACGACAATGCCGCGATCCACGCGGATTTCGCGAAGATCCTGTGCGGTTCTCGATCGGCCAGCGAGATCGACGCGACGGCCGCCGAGTTCTTCGGTGCGCCGGCCGGCGCTCCCGCGGCCGCGGCGGAGACGGGCCCGGTGTTCGAGCTCGACTCGGCCCTGCAGGGCGCCGAGGGCTTCGCAAAGGTCGAGCAGGCGCTCCAGGAGAAGCGCCCGTACGCGCTGATTTTCTGCGACGTGCGCATGCCGCCGGGTTGGGACGGTGTCGAGACACTCGAGCGGATCTTCGCGCGCGATGCGGACGTCCAGGCGGTGCTGTGCACCGCGTTCTCGGACTACACCTACGATCAGACGATCGCCCGGCTGGGACGCAGCAGCCGCCTGCTCATCCTCAAGAAGCCCTTCGATCCGGTCGAGGTGCAACAGCTCGCCGCCGCGCAGACCGAGAAGTGGGCTGCCGCGCGCCGAGTCGAAGCGCTGCTGCGCGATCTGCGCGCGGCCGAGCACGAGGCGCGTGCCCTGGCGAGTTCGCTCGAGATGACAAACCTGGCCTTGCTGACCGACAAGGCGACGGCCGAAGCGCACGCCGACGCGCAGAACGAGTTGCTCGGGCGGTTCATCGACAAGTTGTCGGGCGAACTGACGTCGCTCGATGCCGGGCTCGCGCCGGGCTGGAACGGCGCTCGGCTGTCGAAGGGATTGGAGGATGCGCGCGTCTACGTTCACCTTGCGAAGCGCGACCCGGCTCCGCTGGCGCTCGCGCCCTTCGTGCCGATCGAAGTGTGCGGCGCGGTGCTCGAACGCCTGCGCGAAACCGCGCGCCAACGGAACGTCGAGCTCCTCGGCCAGCAGGACGAGCAGGGCCGCGCGAGCCTGCTCGGCGATGCGCGCTTGGTCGAGGTGAGCGTGGCCACTCTCCTTGAGTTCGCCATTGGTTGCAGCACCCCCGGAGGCGTGCAGCTCCGCATGCGCACGGACCCGGCGGGTCTGAAGATCGAGATCAACGCGCCGACCGTGAAGCTCGCGCCGGACGAGCTGTCGCTCGCGTTCGAGCCCTTCGGGACCGCGCACGGCCTCGGACCCGCGCTGGCGCGTCGCGCAGTGCAACGCCTGGGCGGCGAACTCGACGCGCGCTGCAACGCCGCAGGTCTCGCGTTGACGTTGCGGCTGCCGATGATGGCAGCTGAGCGCCGCTTGGCGGCGTAGCCGGACCGGGCTGCCGCGCAGCCCGCTCCGATGCGTGGCCTCAGGCCGCGCTGCGGTCGCGCTTGGACTGCTCGAGGTACGTCGTCGCTTCCTCGGCGGGCAGCGCGGGACTGTACAGGTACCCCTGCCCTTCGTTGCACTGCATGACCCGCAGGAAGGCCAGCTGGCTCTTGGTCTCGACGCCCTCGGCGATCACGTTCAGCTTGAGGCTGCGTCCCATCAGGATGATCGAGGTGGCGATCGCGGCCTCGTCCGGATTGGTGCTGAGGCCGCGCACGAAGCTCTGGTCGATCTTGAGCGAGTCGATCGGGAAGCGCTTGAGATACGCCAGCGACGAGTAGCCGGTGCCGAAATCGTCGATCGCGATGCGCAGACCGTGGCCCTTCAGGCGGTGCAGGATCGCGATCGCGGCGTCCTTGTCGTCCATCAGCAGGCTCTCGGTCAGCTCGAGCTCGAGCAGCTCCGGATCGGCGCCCGCGTCGGCCAGCGCGCGCACGATCGTGTCGTAGAGGCCGCCGTCGCGGAATTGCAGCAGCGACACGTTGACCGCGATGCGCACGCGGTGGCCGCGATCCTGCCAGGCGCGGATCTGCCGGCAGGCCTCCTCGATCACCCAGCGCCCGATCGGGACGATCAGGCCTGATTCCTCGGCGATCGGGATGAACTGCGCAGGCGAGATCATCCCGAGCTGCGGATGCCGCCAGCGCAGCAGGGCCTCGAATCCCGTGACGGCGCCGCTGGCGATCTGCACTTTCGGCTGGTAGTGGAGTTGGAGCTGCCCGGCGTCCAGGGCCTCCTGCAGGTGGCGCTCGAGTTCCAGTCGTTGGAACGAACTCGCGTTCAGGGCCGGCGACCAATACTCGATGCGTCCCGCATTGCGCTCGTGCGCATGGCGCGCGGCCTCGTCGGCCAGCGTGATCAGCGTGCCGGCCTCCTGAGTGTCGTCGGGACAGATCGCGATGCCGACGTGCACGTCGAGCCTGTGCGGCTGTCCGCCGAAGGAGAACGGTTCGCTGAGCAGGTCGATCAGGCGGCGCGCGACGCTGGCCGCATCGTGCGTGTGCTGCACCTCGAGCTCGATGCCCAGGGCATCGCCTTCGATGCGCCCGAGGCCCACCTGGAGCTCCCCGCGAGCGGGCAGGCGCGCGAGAACGTCGCCGTCGCGCAGGCAGTTGCGCACGCGCCGGGCGACCGCGACCAGCAGCCCGTCCGGCGCCGGGCCTGTCTGGTCCGCCGAGCGGATCTCCAGGCACAACAACGCGATCTTGCTGCGGTGCAGGGAGGCGCGGGTCGCATGCTGCGCGATCAGCTCGGCGAATTGCGCGCGCTCGGGCAGGCCGGTGGCGCCGTCGTAGACGCTGCGGTCGCCGCCGTCGAGGATCGCGGTGACACGCTCGGGCATGAGCTGCAGCCAGCCGGTAGTCGGCGTGCATGCGCAGAAGCGCAGCCGTCGCAGCACGTGGCCGGGCATGTCCAACTCGAGCTCGCATGGCGTCGGCACGCGTCCGGCGCGCAGGACCTCGAGCCACGTGTAGAGCTTCTGGCGCGCCCGGTTCTCGAACGCGCCGAGCAGCGCGACCGCGTCGAGCTCGGCGGCGCCGGCCTCCAAGCCGCAGATTCTCAGCGCACCGGCCGACAGTCGCAGCCGCTCCGTGCCGGAGTCGTAGTCGAAGGTCCCGATGCCCGCCTCGGATTCCAGGCGCTCGAAGCGCGCGCGTTCGCGCGCGCTCTGGCGCAGCAGCTGGGCCAGCGCATGAGCGGCCTGCACGAATGCGAGCAGCGGCCCCGCCGCCAGTGGCTGCTGGAGGATCGCGAATGCGCCGAATTCCGCGGCCGCCTTGGCGCCGGCCGTGCTCGCGTCGGGCAGCAGCACCCCGCAGGGCAGTGCCTCGCCGCATGCGTCCCGCCACTGCAGGTCGGTTGCCGAGAGCGCGCCTTCGAGCGGCCAGGCGCGCAGCACGAAATCGGGCGAGGCGGATTCCAGGCACAGCCGTGCCGTGGCCGCGTCGGGCGCTTCGAGCAGGCGCGCGCCCAGTTGCCTGAGCAGATCCCGCGTGGCGGATCGACGGGCGGCGTCGGCGTCGACCAAAAGCACCAATGGCGATCGGGTGGGGGCGGGCAAGGGCACTCCGGAAAGCGCGCTATCGGTTCAACTGCCCTCCGGCTTGAGCTTTCCGAGCCTCCAGGACCATCGCGGCATGCCGCGGCAGCCGTTCAGGTCCGCAGCCCCAGCATCGCGCAGCCGAGCCCGCTGCCGATGCCCAGCAGCGCCACCTGCTGGTCGGGCCCGACGAACCCCGACTCCAGCGCCAGCGCCACCGACAGCGGCAGGGAAACCGACCCCACGTTGCCATGCTCCGCGAGCGTCGGGTAGTCGCGCGCAGGATCGAGCTCCAGCGCCTCGAAGAGCAGGCGCCGTTGGGCCGTTCCGACCTGGTGCGTGGCGATCCGGTCGATCGATGCGCTCGACCAGCCGAGCTCGGTCAGGAAGCGCGGGAAGGTCTCGCGCGCCAGCTCGATGCCGGCGTTCATCAGCGCTTCGGCCTCCGTCTCCATCAGCGGACCCGCCAGGCCCGGTTCGTGGTCGCCCTGGCACAGTCCCGAGTGCTGCGAGGCCGAGCGCATGACGCCGCCGAGCAGCCGCGGAGTTCCGGGCGCGAGCTCGTCGCGACACACCACGGCCGCGGCTCCGCCCGCGCCGATGGTCAGCGAGGCGAACGCGAGCTTGAGCGCGCGCCGCGGGTTGGCGGTCTCGGCGAGCAGGCGCGCCAGCGTCGCCTCGACCAGCGGGCCGCCGTCCTCGCCCGCCACGACCAGCGCCGCCTCGAGCTCGCCGTGCTCGATCTGTTGCGCGGCGATCAGCAGTCCGTTCGCGAAGCCCAGGCAGGCGTTCGACACGTCGAGGAACGCGCACTCGGGCCGCAGCTCCAGTGCGCGGTGCACGAAGGCCGCGCTGGCCGGCTCCAGGAGGTCGCGGCACACGCTGGTGTGCAGCAGGAGGCCGATGCGCTCGCGCCCGACACCCGATCGAGCGAGCGCATGCGCGCCGGCGCGCGCCGCGATCGCGCTGGGCCGCTCACCGGGCGGGTAGAAGCGGCGCTCGCGCACGCCGCTCATCAGCTCGAGCCGGCCGGCGGACAGCGCAAGCCGACGGTAGAGCGGCGCGAGCCGCTCTTCCAATTCGAGCGAGCTGACCACGCGCGGCGCGTGGTCCCATCCGACGGCGGCGAGGCGGACGTGTTGGAAACGCACGATCAGGCGTCGAAGCGCAAGCCGATCGGGTTCGATACCAGCGTCACCGACAGGTTCGCGGCGTCGATCACGACCACCGCGTGGTGCGCGGTCAGGCCGTAGGGCGGCGTCAGTCCGCCCGGCAGGCTCAGCGCGCTCGCGCCCTTGCCCTGCGGATCGAGCGAGCCGAGCGACCCGGGCAGGAAGGCCGAGTTGGGCGCGCTCAACGTCAGCGCCGTGTACGCGTCGTAGTTCAAGGGCAGCACCAGCGCGCCGGCCGGCGTGCCGGGCTGGGTGCCGGAGAGCGAGCCCACCAGCAGGTGCAGCTTGCCCGCGTTCGCGGGCCCCGTGTCGATCGAGAAGTTCACGCTCCCGCCGGCGGAGCTCGACAGCGCCAGCCGATCGGCGCGCAGCGCGCGCGCAGTGCGATAGGCGCGCACGTTCGTGCCGATACCGGCGACGACGAGCGTGCCGTCGATGCCGATCGACGGCCCGCCGATGTTGATGTTCGGCACGGCGACCTGCCATTGGGTCTGCAGATTCGCGTTGAACGCGAACAGGCGCCCCTCGGAAAAGGCGCCGTTGGACACGTAGACGTTGCCGAGCGGGTCGGTGGCGATGCGCGGCGCGATCGTGCCGGCTCCGAGCGCGGCCGAGCTCGCCAGCACCGTCCCGTTGTCAGGATCGAGGCGCTGCACGACGCGGCCCGGCCCGATCATGTACACGCTGCCGTCGGGCCCGACCGCGCACTCGGCGTTCGTGGTCCACTGCGCCGGCACCTTCCACTTCTCGACCAGGCCGCTGCCCGTGTCGGTGAACGCATAGAAGAAGTCGGTCGCCGCGTTGTTCTGCGTGCGCGACAGGTAGATCGTCCCGTCGGGTCCGACGAACGGCGTGTTCTGCAGCGTGAAGCCGCTCATCGCCGGCCCCGTGTAGAGCAGCGCGCCCGTCGCCAGCGAGTGCTTGCGAATCGCGTGGCCGCCCACGACCGCGTCGGTGACGTACAGCGCGTCGCCGCTAGCCGCCAGCGCGCCGCCGCAGTTGCCGCTGACCGAGCAGAGCCGATTGGCGCTCCACACCAGCGCGCCGGTCTGCGCGTCGAAGCGCTTGATGCGCGTGAAACTCGCCAGCACCGGATCGCCGTCCGGCGCGAAGACGGCACCGTCGTAGGCGCCCATGTCGGTCTTCTCGGTCGAAGTCCACAACCACGCACCGGTCGCGGCGTCATAGGCGTGCAGGAACGACTGCACGCTCGCACCATTGCCGGAGCGCGACGCATACAGGCGTCCATTGCTGACGCCGGCGATCCAGGTCGTCCAGTCGCCGCTCGCGTGCGGCACGTTCACGCTCCACAGCACGGCGCCGGTGTCGAGGTCCTGGCACACGATCGGCGAGCCGTTCGGTTCGCCCGCGGGGGGGAAGCCGGTCTGGCGCACGCTGTAGACGCGGCGTCCGTCGATCACCGGCAGCCAGGCGATGATCGAGCTCGGAGCGCTCGACCACAACAGCTGCGCGGCGGCCGGGCCGACCTCCAGCGCAAGCCCGTTGCGCTGGTCGTTGCCACCGGAGTTGGCCCAATCGCCGGTCGCCGAGGCGAGCGGCGCGCACAGGCCGGCGAGTAGGGACGCGCGCAGGATTGGGAATGGCATCGCGGAAGCCCCGATTCTAGCTCAGTTGACGGTTTCGGTGACCCTCGGCGATGCTGGAGCGCTTTGTCCGAGCGTTCCGAATCGCGCCCGCCGGCGCCGACGATCCTGCACGTCGACATGGACGCGTTCTACGCGTCGATCGAGATCCGCGACGATCCGAGCCTGGCCGGGCGGCCGGTGGCCGTCGGCGGAACGGCCGAGAAGCGCGGCGTGATCGCCGCCGCGAGCTACGCGGCGCGCACCTTCGGCGTGCGCTCGGCGATGTCGACCGCGCGAGCACAGGCGCTGTGCCCGGGACTCGTGCTGATCCCGCCGCACTTCGACAAGTACACGCGCGAGAGCCGGCGCATCATGCAGGTCTTCCAGCGCTACACGCCGCTGGTCGAGCCGCTCTCGCTCGACGAGGCCTACCTCGACGTGGCGGGCTGCGAGCGCCTGTTCGGCAGCGCCGATTCGATCGGCATGCGCATCAAGCACGAGATCCTGCGCGAGACCGGCCTGGTCGCGTCGATCGGGGTCGCGCCGACGAAGTTCCTGGCCAAGCTGGCCAGCGACATGGACAAGCCGGACGGCTTCCGCGTGATCCACGCGGAGCAGGTTCCGGCGCTGCTCGCGCCGCTGCCGGTCGGGCGCATCCACGGCATCGGCGAGCGGACGGCCAAGCGGCTGGAGCGGCTCGGCTACCGGACCATCGGTGACCTGGCGGCGCGCTCGCGCGAAGAGCTCGAGCGCGAGCTCGG
Organism: Planctomycetota bacterium; assembly: GCA_016872755.1. Lineage (GTDB taxonomy): Bacteria > Planctomycetota > UBA1135 > UBA1135 > GW928-bin9. The sequence goes on along the minus strand of VGZE01000029.1, from coordinate 4,173 downwards.
TTCGCTGGGCGGTTGGGTGCACGAGCTCGCGCGCGGCATCGACCCGCGCCGCGTCACGCCGCGGCGACCGGAGAAGTCGCACGGCATGGAGCGGACCTTCGAGCGCGACATCGCGTCGCGCGAAGAGCTGCGCCGGCACCTGATGGAGTTCTGCGAGGAGGTTGCCTACGACCTGCGCCATCGCGGGCTGCGCGGGCGGACGATCACGCTGAAGGCGCGCTTCGCGGACTTCGAGACGATCACGCGCAGCAAGACGCTCGACTTCGCGACGCATCTGGGCCCGCGCATCTACGCGGTGGCGCGCGAGCTGCTCGAGCGCGTGCCGGAGCATCCGCTGCGGCTGCTCGGCGTGCAGGTCTCGGGGCTCGAGGACGTGCGCGCGCCGCTGCAGCAGACGCTGTTCGGCGAGGCGGACGCGCTGGCCGTGCCGGAGCGCGACCAGAAGCTCGAGCGCGTCGCGGCGGGGCTCGACAAGCTGCGCGACAAGTACGGCGCGGCGGCGGTGCGGCCGGCGTCCACGCTGGCGCAGGCCGGCGAGCGCTGAGGCGCGGCGAAATCCCGCTTGCGCGGCGCCGATATCACCGGCCCGACCGGTGCGCGCCCACGCGGAGGACGTGCGGGTCGATGCTACACTCCGCCCGCCTTGGCCGACACATGGATCCGCTTCGCACCGGGGCTGGACGCGCGCTCGGCCGCGCGAGCGCTCGATCCTGAGCGCCTGCTGGCCCTCGGTGCCGGCTCGCACCGACTCGCGGCACCCGAGCTCGGGATGGGGGAGTTGCTCGTGCGCGTGTGGAAGCGCGCCGGCCTGGCCGAGCGCCTCTCGGCCCGCTTCACGCGCCCGCGCAGCGCTTCGCTGGCCGAGCGCGAGTGGAACCTGGTCTGCCATGCGCGCGCCAACGGCCTGGGCACGCCGGAGCCGATCGCCGTCGGGGCGGTGCGCGCGCCTCTGTTCGCCGAACAGTCGTTCTTCGTGGCCGTGCCGCCGCGCAACGTGATCGGTTTGGCGGCGTGGATGAAGGCCCGCCTGCCCGGCGACGTGCGCGCGCGCGGCGCGCAGGCGCTGCTCGCGGCGATCGAACGCGCCGCGACCTGCGGCCTGCAGCTCGAGCTGGAGCGCGAGGAGGATCTGGTCCTGTCGGCGGAAGAAGGGCTCGGTGCGAGCGGCGCCCACGAGCCCGGCGATTGTTCACCCGCCGGCCAGCTCTCCGCGCGCACGAGCCGGCCGCTCCAGCGCAACGCGTTGCCCAGCGTGTACCTGTTGGATTTTTCGGGGGCCGGCATCGGCAGCCGGAGCAGGTCGGTTCGACGCGCGCGCGAGTTGCGCCGCAAGCTCGAGCGCTTGTTGCGCCAGACGATCGATCCTTGAGTGCGCGGGCGGACGTGCCGACAATCGGAGCGCCCATGGAAGCCCTGAAGGAACTGCTCGACGTCCTGCTGCACATCAACGACCACCTCGACGCGTGGACGCGAGACTACGGGCTGTGGATCTACGTGATCCTGACCGCGATCATCTTCTGCGAGACGGGGCTGGTTGTGACGCCGTTCCTGCCCGGCGACTCCCTGCTCTTCGCCGCCGGCGCCGTCGCTGCGCGCGGGCAGCTCAACCTGGCGGTGTTGCTCGTCCTGCTCACGGTCGCCGCGATCGTCGGCGACAGCGTCAACTACGCGCTCGGCAAGCGGCTCGGGCTGGCGCTGTTCGACCGCTTCCCGCGCGTTCTCAAGCGCGAGCACCTCGAGCGCACGCACAAGTTCTACGAGAAGTACGGTGGCAAGACGATCATCCTCGCGCGCTTCGTGCCGATCGTGCGCACCTTCGCGCCCTTCGTGGCCGGCTTGGGCACGATGGACTACGGGCGCTTCCTGCTCTTCAACGTCGTCGGCGGCATCGCCTGGGTCGTGATCTGCATGGGCGCGGGCTACTTCCTCGGCAACATCGAGGTGGTCAAGCAGAACTTCGAGCTCGTGGTGCTCGGGATCATCTTCGTGTCGGTGCTGCCGATCGTGATCGAGTGGTGGCGTCACCGCGGCGCCAAGACGGCCTGACCGGCGCGTGCGCTCGAATCGAGTCGTCGTCGAGCGACTGGTATCACCCGAGTTCGCGCGAGCCCGCCGCGCATGTGGGGCTCGACCTGCTCAGCTCGCGCGGAAGTCGTGCACCAGCAGTTCGAGGTTCGTGTTGCCGCGGAACGTGTTCCAGCGCGGCGTGAACGCGAGCTCCAGCGTGCGCGTTCCGGCCAGCTCCTCGCGCCGCGCGCCCATCCCGAAGGCCATCGCGCGCAAGTAACGATTTCCGTGGCGCACCTTCAGCGCCAGGTGCGCGCCGTCCGCGCCGAGCGCGCGCGGCTCCTCCGCCAACTGCAGCTCGCGCGAGGACAGCACGGGCATCTCGTTGCCCGCGCCCCACGGCTCCAGCCGCTCCAGGTCGCGCAGCAGCGGCTCGTCGATGTGCGCGGCCGCGATCTCGCAGTCGACGTGCAGCGCGGCCGGCGCGTGCGCGCCCGAGCCGAGGCGCTCGCGCGCGTGCGCGCACAGCGCCGCGCGCAGCGCGTTGACGCGCGAGGAGTCGATTTCGAGCCCCACGGCCTGCGCGTGCCCGCCGCCGCGCGCGTAGAGGTGCTGCCCGGCGCGCAGGCAGGAGAGCAGGTCGAAATCGCCCCAGCTGCGGCCGCTGCCCTTGGCGATTCCGTCGGCGTTGCCGAGCACGAAGGCCGGGCGCGCATGCTCGTCGACCAGCCGCGCCGCGACGATCCCGACCACGCCCGGGTGCCAGCCCGCACCCTCGACGACCAGCACCGGCCACTCGCGCTCGTCAGCGAAGACCCGCGCGCGCTCGCGCGCCTCGGCCAGCACCTGCTGTTCGATTTCCTTGCGCTGCGTGTTGAGCTGGTCCAGTTCCCCGGCCAGCCGCCGCGCCAGCGCCGGATCGTCGGCGAGCAGCAGCTCGACTGCACGCGCCGCGCTGCCCAGCCGACCGGACGCATTGATGCGCGGGCCGAGTCCGAAGGCGAGGTCGTCCGAGTTCGGCGCGCGCGCGCCGATTCCGACCACGTCCAGCAGCGCGCGCAGCCCCGCATGGCGCGTCGCGCCGAGGAATTTGAGCCCCTGGCGCGCGAAGACGCGGTTCTCGTCGCGCATCGGCACGACGTCGCACACCGTCGCGATCGCGACTAGCGCCAGCGCGTCTTCGAGGAAGGCCTTGAGCTCGGGTCGCACGCGCTGCCCACCCGAGAGCCGTTGGCACAGCCCCCAGGCGAGCTTGAACGCCACCGCGCCGCCGCACAGCTCGCGCCACGGATAGTTCGAGCCGGCCAGCTTCGGATTGACGATCGCGAGCGCCGGCGGCAGCGCGCCGTGCAGCGGATGCGCGAGCGGCGGCTCGTGGTGATCGGTCACGATCACGTCGATGCCCAGCGCGGCGAACGCGGCGATCGTCTCGAAGGCGCTGGTGCCGTTGTCGACGCTGATCACGACGCGCGCTCCGCACTCGCGCGCCCTGTCGAGCGAGTGCGTGCCGAACGAATAGCCGTCGACGAGGCGATTGGGGATGTGCCAGTGCGCGTTCGCGCCGACCAGGCGCAGCAAGCGCACGAGGAGCGCCGTGCCCGTGACGCCGTCGACGTCGTAGTCGCCGTGCACCAGGATCGGCTCGCGCGCTTCCACGGCGCGCGCGAGGCGCTCGACGGCGGCCGCCATGCCGGGCAGCAAGCCCGGGTCGTGCAGCCCTTGCGGTGAGGCCGCCAGGTGCAGTCGGGCGGGCTCGGGCGCGCAGTGTCCGCGCGCGGCGAGCACGGTGGCCGTCACGCGCGAGACGGACAGTCCGCGCGCCAGCTCGTCCACCACGCGAGTCTCGACCTCGCGTCGGATCCAGGGGCGTGCTCGACCGCGCATTGCGGTACGGTATCAGGCCGCCGATGCCCGCACCTCCACCGGACCCCGCCAATCCGTTCCGCCTGCTGCCCGCCGTCGAGGAGCTGTTGCGCGACGAGCGCGTCGCGGCGGCCGGGGCGGGCTTGCCGCGCGAGCTCTTGGCCGAGTTCGTGCAACAGGTGCTCTCCAACTGGCGCGAGCGCATCCGCGCCGAGCGCTGGACGGCCGCCGAGGTCGAGCGGCGCATCGCCTCGGGCGCGCTGTACGCGGCGGTCGAGCTGCGTGCCGAACGCGAGCGGCGCG
>VGZE01000028.1 GCA_016872755.1 Planctomycetota bacterium | reverse complement strand
CTACGCGGTCTGCGCTGCTGCTTCCGCCCATGACCATGACCCGCAACGACGATATCCGCGTCCGCTACGCGCCAAGCCCCACTGGCAAGCAGCATATCGGCGGCGCGCGCACCGCGCTCTTCAACTGGGCCTACGCGCGCCGGCACGGCGGCAAGTTCTTGCTGCGCATCGAGGACACCGACGAGGGGCGCTCGACGCGCGAGTACGAGACCGCGATCCTCGAGGGGCTGGCCTGGCTCGGCCTGGACTGGGACGAGGGCCCGGACATCGGAGGTCCGCACGGCCCGTACCGGCAGTCGGAGCGCTACGCGCGCTACACGGAGATGGCGCAGTTGCTCGAGGCCAAGGGCGCCGCCTACCGCTGCTTCTGCACGACCGAGCGACTCGATCAGCTGCGTGAGGCACAGGAGAAGAACAAGGAGAAGCCCGCGTACGACGGCAAGTGCCGTGACCTCCAGCCGGCCGAGCGCGCCACGCGCCTGGCGGCCGGCGAGCCCGCGGTGCTGCGCTTCAAGGTGCCGGCGGGTGCGACCAGCTTCACCGACCTGATCCGCGGCGAGGTCGTCTTCCAGAACAAGGAGGTCGACGACTGGGTGATGGTGCGTGCCGACGGCACCCCGATCTACAACTTCGCCGTGGTGTGCGACGACGTCGACATGCGCATCACGCATGTGCTGCGCGGCGAGGAGCACTTGACCAACACGCCCAAGCAGATCCTGCTCTATCAGGCGCTGGGCCTTGCGTTCCCGACCTTCGGCCACCTGCCGCTGATGCTCGGAACGGACGGGAAGAAGCTCTCGAAGCGCACCGGCGACACGGCGCTGCAGGACTACCGGGACAAGGGCTACCCCAAAAAGGCGATCGTGAATTTCCTGTGCCTGCAGGGCTGGGCCCTGGACGGCAAGACCGAGGTGTTCGGGATCGACGAGCTGGTCAGGAACTTCGATCCGACGCAGGTCAGCAAGGCGGGCGCGGTCTTCGATCTCGACAAGTTCCGCTGGCTGGCGGGCGAGTATCTGCGCAAGGAGCCGCTCGAAGAGCTGTTCGAGCATTGCGCGCCGTACCTCGTCGCGAGCGGGCGGGTCGGCCGCGAGGAACTCGTGACGCGCCGCGCGTGGTTGTTGCAGGCCCTGGCCTTGGAGAAGGACCGCCTGCACATCTACTCGGAGTTGCCCGAACGCCTGACCTGGGCCTTCGCCGAGGATCGCGCGGTCGTCTACTCCGAGGCCGCGCTGATCAACGTGCGCAAGCAGACCGACTGGAAGGGGACGCTGAGCGCCTATCTGGAGTGGTTGAGGCCCAAGCTCTCCGATCGGGTCGCGAAGGATGCGCTGCGCGATGCGACCAAGGCCTGGGTCGCGGAACGCAAGCTGAAGATGCCGGCGCTGTTCCAACCGCTGCGTTGCGCGCTGACGGGGGAGGCCGGCGGACCCGACCTGTTCGATTCGATCGAGCTGATCGGCGCCGAGCGGGCGCTCGTCCGGCTCGAGACTGCGTTGGTTCGGATGGCCTGACGGTTCGTTCGACCGGGCTGCGGAGCCCGTGATCGCGCGCGTTTCAGCCTCCGTACCAGCGGTGGAACGTGTACTTCGTGCGGACCAGCTCCATGTCGAGGTCGAAGGCGACCTTGATCATCCCGTAGTTGTTGAGCTGCGTGTCGGCGTCCTTGTAGGCGCCGCTGCTGGTCCACACGTGGTGCTGCGACAGCATGCGCCCGACGCCCGAGCGCGGATCGGCGACCGCCAGCAGCGCGCGGCCGGAAACGAGCACGCCGGTGTGCCGTTCGAGCTCGCGCTCGAGCCGGTGGCCGAGGAACCCGGCCAGCCGGCCCGCGCTCGTTTCGGCCACCCAGACCTGTGCGTCACGCTCCGGCGCGAGCGAGAGCTCCAGGTAGTTGCGCGCCCAGCGCGCCATCAGCCGGCCCGCGTCGCGCCGCGGCAGGTGCTCGTCGAGGTGATAGCGATTGAGCGTGAACGCGCGTGCGGACAACTCCTCGATCGCCGGCAGGTCGCGCGGCTCGGCCGCGCGCAGCACGCCCTCGAAACCGTGCTCGGCCGGAAGCACCACGCCGCGCCCGCGACGCTCGGTGTCGTGCGTGAGCGTGACCAGCGTCTCGACCAGCCGGAATCCCGCATCGGTGAATTCCTGGTAGGCGGCGAGATCGGCCGTGTCGACTCGAAAGCTGACGTGCAGCACGCGCTCGCGCTCCACCAGGGACGACAATCCCGCGAGCAGCGCGCGCTGGACCGCGCGCGGGTTGGGATGGTCGGCGCGCGCGAGAGCGATCGGGATCCCCGCCATGCGCAGACCGAACAGTCGGGAGTCGTCGTCGAGGTGCTGCAGCAGCAGCAAGCCCGCCGGCGCACCGTCGGGATCGCACGCGACGAGGCGCCGCACGTCGTCGCGCGCGCACAGCTGTCGCACGCGCTCGACGAAGTGCGCGTGCTCACGCTGCGGCTCGATCGAGCGATAGCGGCGGTAGTCGCCGAACGGATATCCGGCGCATAATTCCTGCAGTTCGTCCGTGCCGAGCGCTTCGGACGTGCGAACGACCGGCGTGCTCACCGGCGCGCGGCGCGCGCGCGCGCCGGATCGAGCCAACGGTAGACGGTCGAGCCCCACCCCATGCCGCCTCCCAGCGCGAGCATCAGCACGTGGTCACCGTCGCGGAAGCGGCCGGCGCGCACGGCCTCGTCGAGCGCGGTGGGCACGCTCGCGCTGGACGTGTTGCCGGTGTGGTCGATCGCCCAGACCAGCCGATCGGGCTGGATGCCGGTCGTGCTCAGGCTCTCGAGCACGATGTTCTCGCTGGCATGGTGCGGAATCAGCCAGTCGACCTGGTCCGCGCGCAGGCCCGCGCGCGCCAGCGCCTCGGCGATGCAGCGGCGCGCCGTGTCGACCGCGAACGCGTAGACGCTGCGGAACTCCGACACCAGATGGTGCTCGCCGATCGCCAGCCGCTCGGCCGTCAGCGGTCGGCGCGTGCCGCCGGCCGGCACGCGCAGCGCCATGCCGGCCGCGCCATCGGTGCCCGCGTAGAAGGACAGGAAGCCGTGGGGCCGGCCCGTTGCCTGCTCGGGCAGCTCGAGCGCCTCGAGCACGACCGCGCCCGCCGCATCGGCGAACAGGCCGCTCATGCGAAAGTCGCGCTTGTCGATCAGGTGCGTCATCTTCTCGGCGGCGATCACCAGCGCGCGGCGATAGCCGAGATTGGCCATCAGCGAATCGGCCACCATCAGCGCATTGAGGAAACCAGGGCAGGCATCCTGCAGTTGATGGCAGACCGCCTTGGTCCCCAGTTCCGCCTGCACGAAGGACACCGAGTGCGGTGCGACATGATCGCTGGTCGCGGTCGCGAGCACGATCAGATCGAGCTCGCCGGCAGCCAGCTCGGCCGCCTCCAGCGCGCGGCGCGCGGCCGCGAGCGCCATGTCGCCCGTCGATTCGCCGTCACGCGCCCAGTGACGCGTGCGCACCCCGTAGTGGCGCCGGATCCAGGCGTCGAGATCGCAACCCGCCGTCCGCGCGTCGTAGTTGGCGACGAGCGTGGAGAGTTCCGCGTTGGAGACGACGCGCTCCGGCAGGTGGCTGCCGGTACCGGTCAGATAACGTCGGGGCGTCGGCACTGGGGAAGCTCTTCCGGATGCGGATGCGGAGTCTAGCCCCGTCCGCGAGTCAAGCCGTGCTGCTTTTCGGCCGATTCCAGCCTGCCGATGGAATCGACCGAGCTTGCGGGCGTGGATCAGGGTTGCCTCAAGGCGCGTGCGCTGGTGGTCGAATTCGTCAGCGGATCCCTGGCCGTGCACGCGCAGGCGCGCATGCGCGCGCATCTGGGGCACTGCGAGAACTGCCTCGAGCACTACCGAGCGACGATCAGCGGCATCGCCGCGCTGGGCCGGCCGCGCACCGACTCCACGCAATCGCCCGCGTCTTCCGGCCCCGCTCCGCGCCTGCGCACCGGCCTGGTGCGCTGGCCCAGGGCGCCGGGGCGACTGCCCAGCTTGTCGGTGTTGGGCCTGATGGTCGCGCTGGCCGCGGGCTTGTTTCTGGTGCGCGCGCAGTCCGCGCACGACTGGCGCGTGGTGCGCGTGGAAGGCGTGATCAGCCTGGATGGGAAAACCGACCCCGCCTCGCAGGTTCTGGAGGAGTTGCCGGTCGAGCGTTGGTGCGTTCTGGAAACAGGGGCGGTGCTCGAAATCGAGTCGGGGGAGGCGCAGGCCGAGGTGCGCGGTCCGGCGCGCTTCGTCTTCGAGAAGGCCGCGGGAGCCCGATTGCGAGTCGAGCAGGGGCAATTCACGCTGCAGGGTCCGCTGCAGCTCAGCCACACGACGGCCGGCCTGCTGGTCGATGCGGGCCGTTGCATGGTTCGCGTGACGCGCACGAGTCTCGAAGTGGATTGCCTGAGCGGCACGGCGCGCCTGATCGATGCGGGTGGTGAGCGCGCACTCGCCGCGGGACAGTCCGTGCGCGTCCCCTGAGGCCCGGCTAGACTGCCGCCGTGTCCGCTGCGAGCGACGTCGTAGACGCAGCGCCCGACCGGGCGCCGCAAGTGTCGGTCGTCGTGCCGGTCTATCGCAATCGGCACACGCTGCTCGAATTGTTGCGTCGGCTGGACGCGGCGCTGGCGGGGGAGGCGCGCGAGTACGTGTTCGTCGTCGACGCGTCACCCGACGACAGCCTGGCGCTGCTGCTCGAAGCGCAGCGCGAGCGGCCCCACCTCGTGGTGCTCGAACTCGCCCGCAACGCCGGCCAGCACGGCGCGCTGTGCGCCGGTTTCGCCGCCGCGCGCGGACGCGTCGCGTTGGTGCTCGACGCGGACTTGCAACAGCGGCCGGAAGATCTGCCGCGCGCGCTCGAGAGCTGGCGGGCCGGACACGACTTCGTCAGCGGCTGGCGCCGCGTGCGCCGCGATCCGCTGACGCGGCGCGTCGCGTCGGCGGCGATGAACGCGCTCGTGCGCCGCGTGACCGGCGTGGCCCTGCACGACTGGGGCTGTCCGCTGGCGGCCGTCGATCGCAGCGTCTTCGAGCGCATCCCCGAAGGCGGCGAGCAGCGCCGCTTCCTCAAGCCGCTGGTGGCCAGCCTGTCGCGCAACGCGATGGAGATCGAGATCGAGGCCGATGCGCGGACCGGGGCGAGCTCCTACTCGCCGTTCATGCTGTGTGCGCTGGCCCTGGATTTCGTCGTCAGCTTCACCAGGCGCCCGTTCCAGTGGCTGATCGGGATCGGCGCGCTGGGCGTGCTGGCGGGCACGCTGGGGGCGATCGTCTACTTCGCCGCACGGCTCTTTGGGGCCTCCGCCTCCGATCGCGCGCAGGTGCTCGTCGTGCTCGGCCTGCTGGTCGGATTGCAGCTTGTCGTTCTCGGCGCGGTCGGCGAGTTCACGCACCGGATCTATCGCCTCGTGCAGGCGCGACCGCTCTACGAAGTGCGCGCGGTGCATCGCGCGGATCCGAAGTGAGCACGGCCGAACCTCGATCCGCGACCCGACTGGAGCTGGCGCTGGCCTTCGCGCTGGCATGCGCGGCGAGCCTGTGCTTCGCCGACAAGCCCGTGCACCAGGACGACTGGGCCTACCTGCGCGTGGCCGATCTGTTGCTGCGCGACCCGCTGCACGTGTTCGAACAGACCACGCTGTACAAGGGCTCGAGCGTGGACGTCGCCAGCGGCGTGCCGCACGGTCCGGTCTGGCCGCTGCTCGTGGCGCTCACACGAGCGCCGCTCTTCGGCGCCCATGCGCTGCTCGCCGCGCACGCGCTGACCGCGTTGTTGCACGGGTTGGCCGGGCTCGCGCTGGCCTCGCTGGCTCCCCGCGTGGGCGCGCGCCCGTTGACGGCGGCGCTGCTGTACGCGTGGTCGCCGATCGCCTGGGTGTTGGCCGGCAATGTGATGACCGACGTGCCGATGGTCGCGTTCCTGTGCGCGGCATTGGCGCTGGCGGCGCGCGGTTGCCAGACCGGCTCGCGCTCCGCCCTCGTCGGGGCAGGCGTGCTGGCCGCGCTGGCGGCGCTGACGCGCTACCACGGCCTGGCCGTGTTCCCGTTGCTCGCACTGGCGGGCTGGGTCTTCGGCGCGGGCCGACTGCGTTCGTTCCTGCCGCTCGTGATCGGTCTCGCGCTGGTCGGCGCGTATTTCGCGCTGACGCGCGCCTGGCTCGGGCGCACCGATGCGGAACGAGCGTCCAGCTTCCTGCTCGTGCTGGCGCGGATCGACGTGCTGGGCTGCGCGCTGGCCTGCGTCGCGGCGCTGGGCTTCACCGCGCTGCCGGCCCTTCCGGCGCTTGCGCTGGGCGCGCGCGGGGCGGCGCGCAGCGCCTGCGCATTGCTGGGGGCCGCAGCCGGCGCGTGGCTCACCTTCGGACCGGCCGCCGAGCGCGGCTCGGCCGCCGTGGGGCTCAATGCCTGGCTGCTCGGCGCGAGCCTGATCGGCGGTGCGGCCTGGCTCGGATTGGCGCTCGGCGCCGCGCTCCAGCGCCGCATCGGAGTCGACTTGCTGCTCGCCTGCTGGCTGGGAGGTTTCGCCATCGCCGCCATCGTCGGCGTGCCCTTCGGTTGTTCGCGCTACGCGCTGCCGGCCCTGCCCGCGCTGGCGCTGTGCATGGCGCGCGAGTTGCATTCAGCGCGCTTCCCGCGCCTGGCTCGCGTGCTGCCTGTCGCCGCGCTGGTGCTGCAGTTCCTGGTCGGTGCTCTGGCCGCGGAGGCCGATCGCCGCGCCGCGCGCGTCTACCCGGAGTACGCCGCGAAAGCGCAGGCCCTGCGCCGCAGTGCCTGGAGCGAGGGCCGCACCTGGATCTGGGGCGACATCGATTTCCGTTGGTACCTCGAGGAGGCCGGTGTCGGCCGCGTGATCGCCAGCGCATCGAACGAGCCCGAGGCCGGCGACCGCCTGCTCAAGTCCGCCGTGTGCACGTCGAGTCCTGACGACGGCAGCAGCGGCGACTACCGGCTGCACCCGGAGCTCGTGCGGCGGCTGCGCGTCAGCGACGAGCAGATCTTTCGCGATCGGTACCCGGTGCGCGTGCACAACGCCTACGCGGGCGCCGGGTTGTACCACGTCGACGCCGGCATCCTGCCGTTCGCAGTATCCGAAGCTGATCACGACCGCATCCAGGTTTGGGAGGTCCAGGACGGGAACGCGCTGCTCGAGGCATTCAACGGCGCCGAGAAGGAGTCCTACGCCAAGCGCGTCTCCAGCCGCGCCAATCTGCGCGTCGAGCGCTACTTCGCCGGCGTGGACGAGGACCAGCACCTTTCCCTGGCCTTCACGTTCCCGGGTCGCGTGACCTGGCGCGACGTCGAGATCCCGGCCGACGGCGAGCTCGTGTTCGAACTCGCCGAGCACGCGCGCCTGGTCGAGTACTCCGAGCCCGGTCCGGGTTCGATCGCGCGCGTGCGGGTCGGTGCCGAGGTCGTCTTCGAGACCCAGCTCGACTCGCGCAGGCGCGCCGCCGACCGCGGATGGCGCGCCTTCCGCGTGGATCTGGCGCGCCATGCCGGCCAGCGCGTTGCGCTGACCTTCGAGGTCGGCGCACAGCCGGCGCCGCCCGGCTGCCCCGCCGAGGCCGCCGAGTACGTGTTGGTCGGCTTCGGCGATCCTCAGCTGCGCTCGCGGCCCTGAGCGAGCCCGGGCGTCGAAAAAAACAGACGGTCGGCTCAAGTGGAAAGCGTTTCCGGTCGAAGCGACTTCCCACACGACCATGACCACCCGACTGATCCCCGCGACTTCCCTGGAAACCGACCTCGAGCCCGTCCTGACCCGCCTGCACGGTCATGAGCTGTGGGCGCTGCTCGAAGATCCGGAGGCGACCGCCGATCGCGCGCAGGCCGGGCTGGCGCTCGCGCTGGCCGAATGGTCGTCGGCCAACCTGCTCTGCGCACTGCGTCGCGCGTTGGTGCAGTCGCGAACCCCGTGGGTGCCGGCGGCCGACGGCGCCGCCTCGCGGCTGGTGCTGGAGCTGTCGCTGCTGGAAGAGGGCAGCGAGCGTTCCGGCGGCGACTGGTGCAGCCGGCCGGAGCTGTTCCGCGGGTTGCTCGCGCGCCACGGATTGCCGACCGCCGCCTACGATGCTTTCGTCGCGCGGTTGCGTGCGGGGGAACGCCTGCGTCTGGCCTTCGATCTGTCGGGCCTGCCCGGCGCCGCCGTCGGCGCCGCGCAGCAGTGGCACGCCGTCTGCGAACGGGGTTGGGCTCACGAAATCGCCGCCGCCTATGCGGCGCTGCGCCTCGCGCTGCCGCCGCGCGGCTTCGTCGAACACTGCCGTGCACGCCTGGCGGAGCGCCCGGAGCGGACGGCCCTGCAGCACCCGCTGCTCGAGCTGTGCGCATCGCCGGCCGGCTTGGGCGCGGCGCAACTCGCGGAGCGCTTGTTCAAGGCACGGCCGGACGGTGCTCAGGAAGCGCGCGATGCGGCCCTGGCCGCCTTGGTCGCGCTGGAGACGGTCTTCGATCGCTCCGTGCTGCAAGCGAGCCGCCGGCGCACCGAGCGCAGCGCGACGCGGCTGTGCGCCTGAGGCTTTTGCCGCGCGCGCCGGGATGCTCGACTATCCGGCCGCATGTCCACCGACCGATCGCTGCGCCTGGAACCGCGTCGCTTCAGTCGCGCGCGCCTGGCGTTCTTTCGCGCGATCGAGCAGCTCGCGGCGGCGCTGGGCGGGCGCGCGTTCTACCGCGCGCTGCAGTTGTCGCCGCCGCGCCTGCGGGAGGAGCGCGTGCTGCTCGAAGGCCTGGCTGCGCGCCTGGACGGCTTGTCGATCGTGCACCTTTCGGACCTGCATGCGGGGCCCTTCCTCCGCGGCGGCGACCTGGCCCGCGCGGTCGAGCGCACCAACGCGCTGCGTCCCGACCTGATCGTGCTCACCGGCGATTTGGTCACGCACGCGGCCGAGGAAGCGTGGTGGATCCTCGAGGACCTGGCCGCGCTGCGCGCTCCACTGGGTGTATGCGCCGTCTTCGGCAATCACGATTACCACGGTCGGCGTGAGCGTGAGATCCGCAGCGCCTACGCGGCGCGCGGCATCGAGTTCCTGTGCGACGAGGCGCGTCCGCTGTGCGACGGCGCACTGTGGCTGATCGGGCTGGAGGATCTGGAGGAGAAGCGCGGTGCGCGCGACGCGTTCGCTCGAGTTCCGCCCGGCGCCTGCGCGATCGCGCTGTGCCACAACCCCAAGGGCGCGCCGGCGCTGCATGCGCGCGGCTGCGCGCTCGTGCTGTCCGGCCACACGCACGGAGGGCAGATCAACCTGCCCGGGATCCGACGCTTCGCTCCCGCGCACCCGGGAGATCGGGTCGATACGCCGGGCGGCACGCTGATCGTCAGTCGCGGGCTGGGCGCGCTGGGGCTGCCGCTGCGCGTGCGCGCGGCCGCCGAGCTGGTGCGCATCGTGCTCGTGGCTCCGCGGAGGGCGGCTTGAACGGCGCGCTGGCTTCGCGCGGGCGCGCCTTGGTCGTCGCCTGGCCCGGACGGCAGGCGCGCTGGCGCGCCTTCGAGCTGTCGGGCCGCGCGCTGACGGAGTGGCGCGCGCTGCCGGGCGAGTGCGCGGGCGTGGAGCTCGACACCGACCACCGACTTTGGATCGCGGACCCGGCATTCGCCCGGGTGCGTTGCGTGAACCTGTTCGGGAACGAGCTCTGCACGTTGCGCGCGCGCGCCTCCGCGCCGCGCGACGGCTTGGGCACGCTGGCCGATCCGCGCGGGCTGTGCTGCGCGGGCGATGGGGATCCGCTGCGCCTGTGGCTGGTGCAGGGCGGCTTGCGGCGCGGCGCGGTGCAGTTGTTCGACGAGTCCGGACGCGCACGCCTGCGGCTGCGCAGCCTCGGCGACGCGCGTGAGCCGTTCCGCAATGCTCGTCGCGTGCGCGCGGCCGGGCGCTACGTCTGGGTGCTGGAGACGCTGGCGCGTCGCGTGCAGGTCTTTCGCGACGGCGACTTCCACTTCGCTTTCCAGGTGCGCGAACGCGGCGAGCCGCAACCGCTCTCTGCGATCGCGCTGTACGAGGACGGCAGCGGCGTCGTGTGCACCGACGGCGCGGCGCCGGGCCTGCTGCGCATCGGTCGCTCCGGCAATGTGCGCGAAGCGCTGTCGGCTCCGGTCGAGGGTGCCTGTGACATGGCCCTGCTCGACGGGGTCGATCCGAGCTCCGCGCGGGTCGCGCTGCTCGATCGCGAAGGGCTGCGCGTGCGGGCCTTCGATGCAGCCGGAGTCTGCCAGGGCGAAATCGAGGAACTGGCCGGCTGATCCGGGCGCGGCTCAAGAAGCCGACCTCGCTCTGGTCGATAGCGCGAGGATGTCCCTGCCAAGGTTCGGCCTGTGTCTCGCTGCCGTCACGGCTCCCGCTGTCGCGCAATTCGCCGGTGGCGGAAATCCCGGCAACGGCTGGCAGCCGCCGTTCACGCCGGCGAGCCAGTTCTCCTGGACTTCGGGTCCGCAGGATCTGGGGACGGTCTCGATCCCGGTCGGTCCCGGCGGCGGGTGGCTGTACTTGCCACAGCTGGGCTTCCAGTTCCGACTCGTGCCGAGTTGGAGCAGCGTCCGACCCTCGAGGTGATCCTCTACCCGCCGAACTCAGGCGTGCCGGATCGCGCCGAGCGCTTCCTGTTGCAGTTCCCGCTGCACGAGCCGGTCGCCCCGGCAAGCAAGGCGCTGGTGATCGCGTTCCACCCGTTCGGAGTCAGCGAGAAGAGTCCGTTCAACGCGACGGCGCTGCCGTTCCTGTGCGCGCAGAAGCGCTACCTGCTGCTCGCGCCCTACGGCCTGGTCGACACGAACTACGCATGCGCGCCGTCGCAGCAGGCGCTCGATGCGATCCTGGCCCTGCTCGGCAAGTGGATCGCCTACGACAAGGAGCGCGTGTACGCGATCGGTTTCTCGATGGGGGGGCTGAACGCGCTCTCGTACGCGGCGCGGCACCAGGATCCCGCCGCCACGCGCATCGCGGCGCTGATCGATCACACGGGCACCGCCGATCCGATCCGCGCCTACCAGCAGGGTGGAGCCGAGCTGAAAGCGCTGCTCGAGGACCCACTGCACTTCGGCGGCAGCCCGACCAGCGCCAGCTATGCGTGGCAGCGCATCGCGCCCGTGCGCATCGGTTCGCAGGGCGTCGAGCCGTTGACCGCGCAGGTCGAGAACCTGCTGCACGTGCCGATGTGGATTCACTGGAATCCAGCCGATCCGTTCCAGGACCTGGTGCATCAAACCGTCACGCTGCGCAACTGGCTGATCCTGCAGGGGGCGCAGGTTCAGAGCTCCACCGCGGTCGGCACGCTGCAGCATGCGTGGTCGACTTTGCCGATGGAGCAGGCTTTCGAGTGGCTGGACGATCAGCTGCTGGCGACACCGCCCGCCGCCTTCCGCGCGCATCGGGACGCGCCGGGCGGGCACTTCGAGCAAGAGCTGCGCGACAGCGTCCCGCAGCAAGTGGCGCGCTGGCGCTTCGACGGCACCGGCCCGACGCTGCGCGTGCGCGACACGCTCGCGGTTCGCGAGCTGGCTTTCGATCCGCATTCGTATGGCGGAGGCGCAGCGCTCACGCTCGAGCTGTCCGGGCTCGATGCGAACTTCGCGCGGCTGGTGCTGTTGGCTCAGCCGAATGCGCCGGCGCAGGTTCAGGCGCTGACCGGTCCGGCACCGCTGTGGTTCCATGATCCGCAGCGCGCGGAGCTCACGCTGCTGCCCCAGGGGCCCAGCCAGGTGCTGTCGATCGTGCCCTGAACCTCCGAACCGGGTACTGCCGGACCGGGTACCGCCGCATCGGGCACCGGGTCCGAGGGCAAGAAAAAGGGCCGGTGATCAGAGATCACCGGCCCAGGGGAGAGAGGAGGCTCTGTCGTCTCGTGAGGCCTCGCAGGCTCGCATGTTGCGAAGCCTCGACAGAGCAAAGGTCGAGTAACCCTTGCCGAATCACTCGATCTTTCAGGAGGTCCCGCCGGGCTTCCCTGACCAGCGCGAGGCTCGCAACTCGCACCGGTCTCCCGGCGAACTCCATGGGATTGCTCCCACACCTGCATTCTAGAACCCCGGCGGCGCCGCGCCAGCGATTTTTCAGCCGCGCGGGGCAGAAGGGCTTGCACGGCTCACAGCGCCGGCAGCCAGGCCCGGCAGAGGATTCCACCTTCTGGGACCGCAGCGGCCTGCCATCGGCCGCCCAGGGCCAGTAGCGCCGTGGGTTGGTCCAGCGGCAGATCTTCTGCGCTGGCCAGCACCAACTCGTAGCCGGCGCGTTCATCTCGGCCGGGGCGCAGGCGCAGCGATGCGCGCGCAGCGCCGGGCAGCGGGGCCAATAGTTGTTCCACGAGCTCCATCAGACGCGCATCGGCGGGAGCGTTGCGCACGTGCTCGGGGAGTTCGTCGAGCTCGAGCTTCAGCCCAGGATGCGTCGCGTACGCTGCTTCGAACAGCTCCGCCACGCGGCGCATGCGACGGCCCTCGTTGCCGCGCAACAGGCTCGCTCCCTGGTCGAGGCGGGAGCCGGAAACGGGCGGGGCACAGGCGTTCCAGACCAGCGTCAGCGCCTGCGCGAGATCGGCTTGCGCCGAATGCGCGGCGCACTCGGCCAGGAACACCTGCGCATCCGTGCCGCCACGCACGCGCGTCAAGCGCGGCGGCAGCAACAGGTCGTCGTGCTGCATGGCCAGGCGCAACAGCACGGCTGCGGGCGGGAGCAGCTCCGTCGCGCCGACGCTGCGCACCGGCGACCAGTTGGGTGCGGCTCCGGCGCGCTGCACGCCGCGCCGCCAGAGCGCGGCCGCGCCGCACAGCTCGTGGCGCACGAGCGCACTCAAGAAGCGCTGGTCGCGCTGGTCGCGCTCGTCGACCTCCAGCAACTCGGCCACCAGTGCATCGACGAAGGGGCGGTGGACGCGCGGGTTCACGCGCAGCTCATCGGCCGTCGGGCCGGTCGGACCGAAATCCCTTCCGGTCACTCGCAGAGGTCCGTCCCTATGGGCGCCAACGGCAGGCCGTAGGCCAGTTCCTGCGCCAGCGCCAAGAGCGGCGCCCGGTTGTGCAGGTTCGACAGTCCGGCGCCTTCCATGCCTCCGATCAGATTGCCGCCGCCGGCCATCTCCGCAGCTCGCGTCAGCAGCAGCGCGACGGGTTCGATCTCGTAGCCCCACGCGAAGGTCGGCCAGATCTGATAGCTGTCGGCGTCGGCCGAGTGTCCATCGGAGGGCACGCTCGCGCAGTAGACGCCGCTGCTCACGTTCAGCGGCCCCGTGGCGATCTGGCGCCAAGGCGCGTTGAACTGCGTGCTCCACGCCGCGGGGCGCACGACGCCCTGCGCGCTCGTGGCGAGGAAGTCGCGCAGCATCCCGGTGCGCACCGGATCCTCGCCGGAGTAGACGCTCTCGAGCATGCCGCGCACCGCGTTGTCGATGATCGCCTGCTCGATGATCTGGCTCGTTCGGTATTTCCCGTCCAGGAACTTGGTGTAGACGGCGGCCATCAGCAGCCCGCTGCACGGCACCTGACCCGTTGTGACGACGGTCGTCACCGAGTCGAACCAGCTCTTCAGGCGCGTGCGGTCCGCGGGCGTCGCCAGCGAGTACACCGCATTGGCCGTGTCGAGCGCCCAGCCCTCGCCGCGACCGAAGTCGACGCCCTTGTAGGGGTGCTGCTGCACGTATCGCAGGTCGCTGCGCATGCCGGTGTCCTGCACGTGCTGGTACGCGGAGTTGTAGTACGGGTGGTACGACAGGCGCACGAGCTCGGCCTGCATCTCCAGGTCGTCCTTGGCCAGCGCGTCGTTGCCGATCCAGGCCAGCGCCTTCGCGCAGCGCGTGTAGCGCACGAGGTGCTGCAGGTCGTGCGACTCGAACGCGAGCAGGTCGTTTTCGTAGCTCGGTTGCAGGCCGGCATTCGCGACCGCCGTGACCTGGAAGGTCGGTGGCGAGTACAGGCCGAACGGGTCCTGGGAACCAGTGAGCTTCATGTAGAAGTAGCAGTCGACGTACGTGTTGCCGTTCCCGTCGACTGCCGTCCAATCCTCCAGACGCGAGGGACGCCCGTCGGCGTGGTACAGCGCGTTGGGCTGGCGGTCGGAGTGCATGCGGTGCACGAGCTCGAGCCCGCGATAGCCCTCGGGGCTGGCCGCCTCGAGCACGTCGGTGCCCTGCGTCAGGTGGATCTCGTTGCCGCCCGCCATGCCGCCGTACTGGACGCCGTACGGGTGCGCCCAACCGAGCTGACCGAATTGCACCGGCCAGTCGCCGAGGCCCGTGCCGTTCACGAGCAGGGTCTCCAGGCCCGCGGTCTCGTTCGCCAGTTGGTTGCGCAGGTTCGTCAGGCCGACGTGCGCGAGTCCCGGCAGCCTGAAGCGCTGCGGGAAGTAGCGCGCGCTGTCCTCGTTCCACCAGGACCAGTACTCCTGGCCGCCGATCGGATCGAGGCCGCGACGCGCGAAGGCCAGGCCCTCCTCGTCGAGCAGCGAGCGTGCGCGTGTCTCCGATCCGATCGGACACAAGGCCAGCCGCCGGTGGAACTGCCCCTGCGAGGGCATCACGTGCAACTTGCCGTCGCCCTGCTCCGCGACCAGCGGGAAGATGGTCTGGTCGTTGAACACGTACGGAATCCCGAAGGCCGGATCCTCGACGTCCTCCACGATGTTCCAACCGTTGGGCAGTGCCAGCTCGATCGAGAGGAAATAGACCTTGCCCTGCGGATCGTCGACCGCATCGCCCTGGTCGTGGCCGTCGCCGGCATTGCTGAAGCGCAGGTCGAGCAGTAGCACGTCGGTCGACGCCGTTGCGGTCACGTAGGCGTGCAGGCCGAGCAGGCACGAGAGCGTGCCTTGCGCGCCGGGATCCGGCGCGACCGGCAGCAACGGGTTCCATGCGCGCACGGTCGTGCGCGCCGGGCCGTGGCGCTTCAGCGCGAATTGCGAGCCGTCAGCGAACGGCCGCGACAGGTACAAGTGGTCGAAGCAGTCGCGTGCGCCGATCAGCAGTCCGTTCTCGTTCGTGACGAGGCCCACGACCGCGGGCGGCAGCGCGTCGGGGCCGTCGACCAGCGCGTCGATGCCGCTGGGCAGTGCAGGCGCCGCGTGCGGCGAGGCGAGCACCGCCAGCGCGTACTGCGCGCGGTCGCCGGGCGCGAGTCCCGGATTGCGGTTGACGCGCGCGAGCACTTCGATCACGTCCGCGCCGTCCGCGCTGGACGGGTAGCGGCTGACCGTCTCGATCTGGGTGTCGAGCGCGGTGCCATCCCAATCCAGGATGGCGAAGGGCACCTGGCCCTGCTCCGGCAGATAGGCGTCATCGGGCAGCGGCACGCTGCCGTGCAGCACGAAGGTGCTGCTCTCCGGCAGCACGACCTCGAGATTCGCGACGACCTGGACCGGCACGAGGTTGAGCGGCTCGTCGGGCTCGTCGTTCGGGTCACTGCCGCCGCCGCTGCCGCCATCGCCGGAGTCAGCACCGCCGCCGCCGCCGCCGCCACCACAGGCGGTCAAGATCGCCAGCGCGGCGCAGGCTGCACCGGTCGCGGCTTCCCAGCCCCGCCAAGGCCTGGAATGGCCGGCGCTGACGGACCTGCGGCCCGTAGCGCGGTTGCGCTTCGTCATGAATGGATTCCCCTGCTGCGGTACCGCGGAACGCGGGACCCTTCACCCGCCGCCCGCATCGACCGTCAGGAGGCCGAATCTGGATTCGGTCTAGGAAATCGCATTGACTTGCGGCGCCGCCGTCGCTGGAGGCAGCGCCGCCTGGCGCGACGCTGGTCACACGCCGCGCGCGTCCGCTCTGCCTTCCCGCTTCGCTCTCCCATCACGCGCTGGATCCCGCTCGTTGTCACAGCGGCCGCGATGTTGCGGGGAGCGCAAGAGCATTCTTGCTTTCATGGCTGAGCGACAACACGGGCGTAAGTTGCGCATTTGATTGAAGGAGTGCGTGCGCGGAAGAAACTTCTCCGCCGGATGAGACTTCGTAGCACGGAGACGGCTGTATCCGCTCGACGCTCGCGGGTCGGGAAGGCAATACTCGAGTATGTCTGTCCGCGCGCTCGCCGTCGCAGTGCTCGCCGCATGCCTCGCGGGCGGGTTCCAGCGCGCGCAGGTGCGCGATCCGGTCGAGCGCGCCGCCCGCGTCCAGCAGTTCGAGCAGGACGTGCGCCCGTTGCTTGCGTCGCGCTGTTTCGCATGCCACGGCCCCGAAACGACGCGCGTCAAGGGCGGACTGCGCATCAGCGGTCGCGCGGCGCTGCTCGCGGGTGGCGACAGCGGGCCTGCGCTCGTGTCCGGCGACCCGGCTGCGAGCTTGCTCATCCGCGCGGTTCGCTACGAGCACCCGGACATTCACATGCCGCCGAAGGAGCGGCTGTCGGTGCGCGAGATCGATGCGCTCGTCGAGTGGGTCGCAGCAGGCGCGGAATGGCCCGAGGAGGGAGCGCACGCGCCGCCGGCACCCGAGTCGAGCGCGCCGGCGGAAGATCCGGCAGCCAGTTACGTGGTGGTCGTTTCAACCGCTCCTCCGACCCGCGCTGCCCGACGGCAGCGTTGCCGGCGCGAATGCCGTCGACGCATTCATCGATGCGCGGCTCGCCGCGGCCGGCCTGTCCCCCAATCCGCCGGCCAGCCCGCGCGAGCTCGTGCGCCGAGCGTACATCGATCTGCTCGGGCTACCGCCGACTCTGGAGGAGATCCACGCGTTCGAGCAGGACGCCTCGCCCGATCGCTGGGAGCGCCTGGTCGACCGACTGCTCGCGCGTCCCGAGTACGGCGAGCGCATGGCGCGGCACTGGCTCGACCTGGCGCGTTTCGCGCAGACCAACGGCTACGAGCGCGACACTGAAAAGCCCTATGCGTGGCGTTACCGCGACTGGGTCGTTTCGGCATTCGAGCGGGACATGCCGTACGACCGATTCCTGCGCGCGCAGCTTGCCGGTGACGAGCTCGACGGCCCGCAGGCGGTGAGCGCGGTCGCGACCGGATTGCTGCGCGTCGGTCCGTGGGACGACGAACCCGACGATCCGGAGCAGGCGCTCGCCGACGAGCTCGACGACATCGCGCGCGTCGTCGGCGAGGGCATGCTCGGACTGACGATCGGTTGCGCGCGCTGCCATGACCACAAGTTCGATCCGCTGCCGCAGCGCGACTACTACTCGCTCGTCGCTCACCTGAGCGACCTGCGGCCGTACGCGCCGCCGGACCTGTCGCTGGACTCGGCGACGCTGGCGCCGATCGGAGCCAGCGCCTCGCAGTTGCGCGCGTGGTTCATGGAGCGCGAGACGGCTCGCGCGCTGCTCGTCGAGGAGCGCAAGGCGCTGCTCTTGCGGGCGCGCGCGGCGGTGGCCGCGCAGCGCCTGGCCGACCTGCCAGCGGCGGTGCGCGACGCGTTCGCCTCACCCGCGGCATTGCGCAGCGCGGCACAGTTGGAAATCGTCTCACGGCACGCGTCGCGCGAGTTCGACGACGCCGATGCCTACGCGGCGCTGCCTCCAGTGGAGCGCAGTCGCGGCATCGACATCGAGGTCGAGCTGGGCGCCCCGTACGGCACGTTCGAAGGCGATCTCCACTGGGCGCTGATCGCGACCACGAACCCGGTGCGTGAACCGACGCGCGTGCTCGCGCGCGGCGCTCGCGGAGTGGGTGACGAGTCCGGCCAATCCGCTGACGGCGCGCGTGTGGGCGAATCGCGTCTGGAAGCTCCACTTCGGTCGCGGCATCGCGGCGACACCGTCGGATTTCGGGCGCATGGGCGTGCCGCCGACGCATCCGGAGCTGCTCGACTGGTTGGCCAGCGAGCTCGTCACGCAGGGCTGGAGCACGAAGAAGTTGCAGCGACTGCTGCTGACCTCGCGCGCGTACCAGCGCTCGAGCCGCGCGGCGGATGCGGACGGGTTGGCGCGCGACGCGGCGAACGACCTGTACTGGCGACAGAATGCGCAACGTCTCGACGCCGAATCCGTGCACGACGGGATGCTGCGCGCCTCGGGCGAGCTCAGCGCGGAGCGCGGCGGTCGCGGTTACTTCCCCGAGCTTTCGCGCGACGTGCTAGGAGGGGCGTCGCGCCCCGGCGAAGGTTGGGAAGTGTCGAGTCCCGAGCAGCGCTCCCGACGCGCGCTCTACGCCTACGCGAAGCGCGGCGTGCGCCCCGCATTGATCGAGGCCTTCGACGGCGCCGATCCGTCGCTGTCGATCGGCGTGCGCGCATCGACGACGACCGCGACGCAGGCGCTGGTGCTCTTGAACGGCGATTTCGCGGCGCAGCGCGCACGTGCGACCGCGCGTGCCCTGTGCGGAGACGGTCGCACGGCGGCCGACGCGTTGGCGACGCGCGCGTTCGAGCGCGTGCTCGCGCGCGCGCCGCGACCGGACGAGCACGCGCTGGCCGCGGATTTCCTCGAGGACCAGCGGCACGCTCACGCCCAGCTTCCCGACGTGCTCTCGTTCCAGCCGCGCGTGCCGGCGCGCGTCTCGCGCGGTTACCTGCGTGCCGCGCGCGGCGAGCAGCTCTTGTACATGCCGGAGGCGGAGTTCGAGGCCGTGCCGGGCGTATGGGTGGCGCCCTACAACGAGACGCTCGAGCCCGAGCTCGCGCGCGGACCGGCCGCGCTGTGGACGGCGGGGGATGCGACCAGCGAGGACTTCACTCTGCATGCGGGGCTGCGGATGAGCGCCGGGTGCGAGGTCGCGTCGCTGTACCTGCGCGCGCACATTCGCGAGACGTGGATCGCAGGCCTCGAGCTGCGTTTCGACCCGCGCGTCGGCGAGCTTTCGCTGTGGCGCGTCGACGAAGCGGCGCAGCAGCTCGCCGCGGCGCACGCCGCCATGCCTTTCGACGTCGTGCTGCCGTTGTCCGTCGAGCTGCGCGGCGGGCGCTGCACGGTGCGCATGGGCGAGAGCGAAGACGCGCAGCTCGACGTGACCGACCCGCGGATCAGCGGCAGGGGAACTCTCGGCGCGCGCGCCGTCGGGGCCGCGATCGATCTCGTCGCACCGCGTCTGGAAGCGCGCGGCGGCGTGCGCGAGGTCGCAGCCGCGCAGCGGCGCGCGCCGCTCGAGCTCGCGCTCGAGTCGCTGTGCCTGGCGCTCTTCAACACCAACGAGTTCCTCTACCGTGATTGAGATTCCGCGCGATTCCATTCAAGCGCGACGCGCTTTCCTCGCGCGGCTCGGTGCCGGCGTCGCGGGCGCCGGCCTGTTGCACGCGCTCGGCAGCTCGCGCGCGTTCGCGCTGCCCGCCCGCGGCGCGAAGGCGAAGCACTGCATTTTCCTGTTCATGAACGGCGGTCCGTCGCAGATGGACCTGTTCGACTACAAGCCCGAGCTGCAGCGCCGCCACGGCCAGACGATGCGCGTGGAGCAGCGCCGCGGTGTCTTCGCCGAGGCGATGATCCTCGGCTCGCAGCGCAAGTTCGCGCGCCATGGAGAGCTCGGTCAGTGGTGCAGCGACGCGCTGCCGCGGATCGCGACGCACATGGACGAGTTGTGCGTGATCAAGAGCCTGTATGCGGACAGCTTCGCGCACGGCACGGCACTGCTGCAGATGAACAGCGGCCAGGTCGTGCCTGGGCACCCGGCGCTCGGCGCGTGGCTGTTGCACGGAATCGGCAGCACGAACGACGATCTGCCAGGCTTCGTCGTGATGCACGATCCGCGCGGCGGTCCGATCTCGGGGCCGGCGAACTGGAGTGCCGGCTACATGCCGGCGAAGTACCAGGGCACGCTGTTGCGCGCGAGCGGCGAGCCGATGCTCGATCTGTCCTCCGCGCCGAACGGCAGCGCGCGAACGCGGATGACTCGCGCGATGGAGCGCGAGCAGATCGAGCTCGTACGCGCTCTCGACCGCCGCCATCTCACCGAGCGGCCCAATGATTCGGATCTCGAGGCGCGCGAAGCGAGCTACGGACTCGCGTTCCGACTCGGCGACAGCGCGCGCGAGGCGCTCGATCTCTCGAAGGAGTCGGCGCGCACGCGCGAGCTCTACGCGCTCGATGCGCAGAAGTCCGAGCACCCGCTTTCGCTCGGGCCGGCGCCGTTCGGCCGCCAGTGCCTGGTCGCGCGGCGCTTGATCGAACGCGGCGTGCGCTTCGTGCAGATCTACCACGGCGGCGGGCACATGCAGCAGACGTGGGATGCGCACCTGGGCGTCGAGGAGAACCTCGCGCTGCACGCGCCGGAGATCGATCAGCCGATCGCAGGACTCCTCACCGACCTGAAGGAACGCGGTCTGCTGGACGAGACGCTCGTCGTATGGGGCGGCGAGTTCGGTCGGATGGCGGTCGCGCAGGGCGCGAGCAAGTTCCAGACGGCATGCGTCGACGGGCGCGATCACAACCCGAAAGCGTTCACGATGTGGCTCGCCGGCGCGGGCGTGAAGCCGGGGCCGGTGGGGGAGACGGACGAACTCGGGTCGGAGGCGGTCGTCGAGCGGCGGCCGGTGCGCGATCTGCACGCGACGATCCTGAAGCTGATGGGGCTCGACCACGAGACGCTGACGTGGCGGTTCGCGGGTCTCGATCGGAAGCTCGTCGGCGTGATGGAGACGCACGTGATCGAGCACGTACTCGCGTGAGCTGATTCAGCGCACGATCTGGAAGCCACTCGCGTTCTGCGTCGCGCAGGGCGCGCGCTCGACAGCAGTCACCTTCGAGCGCGGCGGACCGCGGCGCAGCGCTTCGATCACGCGCTCGATCGCGTTGGAATCGCCTTCGAGCTGTGCCTCGACCGCACCATCCGGAAGGTTGCGAACCCAACCCGTCAGGCCTGCCGCTTCCGATCGCGACTGCACGAACCAGCGGAAGCCCACGCCTTGCACGTGCCCGCGCACGATCACGCGTTCGGCCCTCACGACGCTATGCGGCGGCTCGCCGCCGTTACAGCTTCACGTACTCCCAGTCCCAGCCCTTGTCGTCGATGCCCTTGGCCGGCGGCGCGATCCAGCTCGCGATCTTGCCCTTCTCGCGCACGCCCTTCATCAGCGACTTCACGTAAGCCTTGTCCTGCGCCGTCGGGAGCCAGTCCCCGGCGCGCGCTTCGAACTTCGCCGCATCGAGCGGATTCCCGTCGATGTCGTAGCACGCATCGGCATACACGCCGATCTTGCGGTGGAAGCGCCGGTGCGGCATGCGGAAGCGGAACTCGATGCCGTGCTTCTCACAGATCCGGTTCCAGTAGTCGATGCCCTTCTGGTTGTCCTCCAGGTAGGCATCGCGCAGCACCTCGTTCATCGCGTTGCGCATCTCGACCTCCTTGCGGACGAGCTTGCCGCCCTCGGGCAGGTCGATCGCGTAGGCCTGGTTCAGCGCGAGGTGCTCGTCGTACTTGTCCTCGAAGGCGCGGCCCTTGAGGCCCGAGCGGAAGAAGTTGGCCGAGTTCGACGAGATCTCCGAACCGAACAGATCGGTGGAGGAGGCCAGCCAGAACGAGATGTACTTCTGGATGATCTCGAGCGGCACCGCGCCTTCCTTGACGACGTCCTTGCCCGCCTTCATCAACTGGCAGGTGCGTTCGATCACGCGCCCGACGCCGGTCTGGCCGACGAACATGTGGTGCGCCTCCTCGGTCAGCATGAAGCGGCAGGTACGCGCCAGCGGATCGAAGCCGCTCTCGGCCAGTGACAGCAGTTGGTACTTGCCGTCGCGGTCGGTGAACATCGTGAAGCACAGGAAGGACAGCCAGTCCTCGCACGGCTCGTTGAAGGTGCCCAGGATGCGCGGGTGGTCGGGGTTGCCCGAGCGGCGCTGCAGCAGCTCTTCCGCTTCCTCGCGGCCGTCGCGGCCGAAGTAGCGCTGCAGCACGTACACCATCGCCCACAGGTGCCGGCCTTCCTCGACGTTGACCTGGAACAGGTTGCGCATGTCGTACAGCGACGGCGCGGTGTGTCCGAGCAGGCGTTGCTGCTCGACCGAGGCGGGCTCGGTGTCGGCCTGCGTGACGATCAGGCGGCGCAGCCAGTTGCGGTACTCGCCGGGCACTTCCTGCCAGGCGGCCTCGCCGTAGTGGTCGCCGAAGCCGATCTTGCGGCCCTCCTGCTGCGGCTCGAGGAAGATGCCCCAGCGGTAGTCGGGCATCTTCACGTAGCCGAACTGCGCCCAGCCGTCGCGGTCGACGCCGACCGCGGTGCGCAGGTACACCTCGTTGGCATTGAAGTCCGTGGGGCCGGTCGAGCACCACCATTCGACGAAGTTCGGCTGCCACTCCTCGAGCGCGCGCTGCAGCTTCTTGTCGGACTTGAGGTCGACGTTGTTGGGGATCTTCTGGGAGTAGTCGATCGCGGGCATGGAAGGACTTGGGGTGGAGCGTGGTGGGGGATCGCGCTAGGTGCGCTGGTAGTCGAATTCGGGCGCCTTCGGCGTGCCGTAGCACTTGAGCGCGCCGCGCTCGCCGACCGCGTTGGGGCGCTGGAAGATCCAGTTCTGCCACGCGGAGAGGCGGCCGAAGATCTTGGTCTCGAGCGTCTCGGGGCCGGCGAAGCGCAGGTTCTGCTCCATGCCGGTCAGGCCGTCCGGCGAGAAGGACACGCGCTCTTCGAGCGCCAGGCGCAACTCGTCGTCCCAATCGATCGAGTCGGGCGCGAAGGTGGCCAGGCCGAGCTCGTTCGCGCTGTCCGCGTCGAGCGGCGCGCCGACGTGCTCGAGCACCTTCGCGGCGCGCGCGGGCTCGGCGAGGAAGCGCGTCTGCAGGCGTGTCAGCCCGTTCGCCATCGGATAGGCGCCCCTCGACAGATCCGCGACGCACAGCGCGACCGGCTGGTCGGAGTCGTTGAGCAGGTATTGGCGATCGCAGGCGAGGTACAGCTCGAAGAAGGTCCCCGCGAAGGCCGTGCCGGAGTCGGCGACCGCGTACAGGCTCTTGGCCATGTTCTCGACGCGCTTCAACACGCGCCGCGCCTGGCCGCGCACCTCGTTGACGAACCAGTTCTCGTTCTTCGCCAGCACCGCATCCGCCGCGAGCGCGACCTGGGCGTCGCCGACGACGCGCAGCACGACCAGGCCGATCAGCGGGTGATTCAGCCGCAGGTGCAGCAGGGCGTCGTCGAGCTCGCGCAGCAACTGCAGCATCCACCAACGCGCACCGGCGGCCAGCGCCGCCGCGCCGTCGCGCGGACCGGGCTCGGCCGGCAGCTTCAGCGTCAGGCTGGCGCGGCGCGAGCCGGGCTCGAAGGCCAGCGTCACGTACTCGTAGTGGCGGCCGGCTTCGCTCGCCTCGACCTTCAATGCAGGCAGCTCGACGCCGCGCGCCGCGTTGGCCGGCGTCTCGCGCGCGAGTTCGCGCGCCATCTCGGCCACCGCTTCCTTCCAGCGCGACAGCGGCGCGATGCGGTCGACGAGGCCCCACTCGACCGCGCGCTTGCCCTTGATGCCTTCGGCGATCGAGCTGAACACGTCGGCCTGGTCCTTGCGCACCTTGCGCTTGTCGACCAGGCGCGTCAGGCCGCCGGTGCCGGGCAGCACGCCGAGCAGCGGCAACTCGGGGAAGGAGACCGCCGAGTTGCGGTCGTCGCACAACAGGATCTTGTCGCAGGCCAGCGCGAGCTCGTAACCGCCGCCCGAGGCCGTACCGTTGAGCGCGCACAGGAAGCGCTTGTTCGAATGCTCCGACGCGTCCTCGAGGTACAGGCGCGTCTCGTTCGTGTACTTGCAGAAGTTGACCTTGAAGCCGTGCGTCGAGCTGCCGAGCATGTGGATGTTCGCGCCCGCGCAGAACACGCGGTCGAGCCCCCCGGTAACGACGATGCAGCGCACCTGGGGCTGCTCGAAGCGCAGGCGTTGGATCGCATCCGCGAGTTCGATGTCGACGCCGAGGTCGTAGGAATTCAGCTTCAGCTCGTAGCTGTCGCGCAGGCCCTCGAGCGGCTGCACCGCCATCGTCAGCGCGGCACAGTCGGACCCGGCGGGCACGTCGAGCTTCCAATGCTTGTAGCGCGACGGATGCGTCTGGAACTCGATCGGGGCGGTGGCGGTTGCCGTGGCGGCCATGGAGGAGGGGGGGCTTGTCGACTGCGGGGGTGGGATATATAATGCGCAGTATGGCAGCGCCTGCGCATGATAACGCTCTCGACAGGGATTTCCAACCCCTGCTGCGCGAGTTGGGGCTGCGCCTGCGCGCAGCGCGCGGCGCGCGCGGCCTGACCTTGTCGGACCTGGCGCGACGCACCGGCGTGTCGCGTCGCTACCTGACCGAGGCCGAGGCGGGGCGCGCCAATCCGTCGATCGAGATCCTGGCGCGCCTCGCGCTGCTCTTGCGCGCTCCGCTGCGCGAGCTGCTCGACCTGCCGCTGCCGACGCGCCGCTCGGAGCGCATCGCGCTGGTCGGGTTGCGTGGCGCCGGCAAGACCAGCCTTGGGCGCCTGCTCGCGCGCGAGCTCGAGGTGCCGTTCGTCGAGCTCGACCAGCGCGTCGAGCAGTTGGCGGGCCTGTCGCTGGCGGAGATCTTCAGCCTGCACGGCGAGCAGGCCTTCCAGCGCTTCGAGGGCGAGGCGCTCGAACAAGTACTCGGCGAAGGCGAGCGCAGCGTGATCGCCCTGTCGGGCTCGATCGTCGCGCATGCGGCGAATTGGAGACGCGTGCGCGAAGCCTGCACGACGGTCTGGTTGCGCGCGCGGCCGGAGGAGCACCTGGCGCGCGTCGCCGCGCAGGGCGACCTGCGGCCGATGCGCAATCGCCCGCGCGCGCTCGAGGAATTGCGCGCCATCCTCGCGCTGCGCCAGCCGGGCTACGCGCAGTGCGATCTGCAACTCGAGACCAGCGACCGGTCCGTGCCGGAGCTGGCGCGCGAACTGCTGACCCGGGTGCCCGCGCGCGCCTGAACCTCGAGCACGACCCTCGAGCACGCGCGCGGCGCGTTGCCTTCACTTCCGGCGCACGTACTCGAGCTCGAGCACCTTCGTGTTCGTCTCGCCGATCATCATGTCGTGCACTTCGAGCGTGAAGCGGTCCTGGCCGTAGCCGCGGAACACGTACTTGACCTGCTTGTCCTGCTCCGGGGTCATCGGCTCGTCGATCGTGCCCCACAGGATCAAGTTGTCGCCGCTCTGGTCGAAGTGGCCGGCGGCCGTCTGGATCGTCGTCTGCATGCTGTCGAGCTTGCACCAGACGAAACGCTCCTTGAAGTTGTCGTAGCCGAGGTGGTCGATGCCCTTGACGGCCTGCCCCATCATCTCGATGTCCCACGTGGACTGCAGCCACTTGCCCTCGCTGAACCACGCGACCTTGGCGGTGCCCTTCGATTCCATCGCGGGCTGTCCCGGGGCCCACTGCATGCGCATGGTGACGTCGTAGGTGCCGAGCATTTCCGCGAGGCGCGCGTGCGCCGCGCTCGGCTGCATCGACTTCATCCAGCGTGCCGCGGTACGCGCGTGACTCCGGGCCCAGCGCGCGCGCGACGGCCTGATCGCATTGCAACTCCGCGAGCTCGCGCAGGCGCCGCGTGCCGTACCAGACCAGCGGGTGGAACCACAGCAGCGCGCGCAGGAGGGCGAGCGCCTCGTCGAGCCACGCGTCGCGGCGCTCGACGTGGGCGAGTTCGTGCAGCAGCGCGTGCTCGTCGCGGCGCGTCGGTGCGCGGGCGAGCCACGCACGCGGCACCAGCAGCACGGGACGCACGAGCCCGAAAACCGCGGGGCCGACCAGACCGTCCAATATCCCGATGCGCGGCCGGCTCCGACAGCCGATTTCATCGGCCAGGCGCTCGACGGCTGCGTGCCAAGCGCCCGGCGCGACGACGAACTCGACCTGCCGCGCCAGGCGCGCGCGGCGCCGAACCCGCAGTACGAGCAGCGCCCCGACCACGCCGAGGTAAGCGCCACCCAGCACGGCGAGCAGCGCGGTGGATGGCGCGCTCCGGGTGGAATCCAGCGTCGCGACCCCGAGTTCGGTCGTCACGCTGAGCGGCGAGTGCAGGCTTGGCGGCAGGAAGAAGCGCGCGAACGCGAGCCACCACAGCACGCTCAGGCATTCGCTCCACACGCGCCGCGCCAGGCAGCGATCCGCTAACCAGGCGCAGGCCAGGAGCAGCGTTCCCTGGAGCAGTGCCGGCACGCAGCACGCCCACAGCGCCACGAGGAACTCAGCCGCGCGCACGCCGCGCCTCCTCGCGCTCGGCCCGGGCGATCTCCGCGCTCAGGCGCTTGCGCTGGGCGGCGCTCAGCCGCTCGTCGTCGACCAGGTGCGTGAGCAGCGATCCGGCAGCGCCTTCGAACACACGCGCGATCAGGTCGCGCACGGCCGCGCGTTGCGCGCGCTTGCGCTCGAGCAGCGGCTCGTACCACGACACGTTGCCGCGTCGCTCTGCACGCACGAAGCCCTTCTCCTGCATGCGATCGAGCATCGTCTTGAGCGTCGTGTAGGCCCAGCGCTCGGCGCTGAGCAGGCCGAGCAATTCGCGCGCGCTGGCGGGATGGCGGCGCCACAGCGCGTTCAGCACCTTCCACTCGGCGTCGCTGGGCTGCGCCGGGTCGGGGTTGGCGCTCGGCGGGACCTGGCCAAAGCTCATGCCTGGATACTACTACAAATGTAGTAGATGTCCAGGGGCCACTGTAGGCGCGCAGGGCTCGTGCCGCCTCTCGACCTTCCTTCGCCGACCCTGCGGCACCGGAGCTTCGAGGCCAGTGGACCGGACAGGCTGACCGAGCCGTCGATCGCTGCCGTGTCGAGGAACCGGTCCAACCCGGCTGGCCTGATATCCTGTCCAGACCCGATGAAGTCGCTCCTTGGATGTGCATGCGCGCTGCTGGCCTTAGGCGGCCCCCGGCTCGCCCAATGGAATCCCGCCGCCGGCCAGTGGGGGAAGACCGACGTCCTCGATGTCCGCGTGATGACGTGGAACATCGAGGACGGCCTGTGCTCGAGCAACGGCAAGGTCGAGGGCAACAACGACTGGTGCGCGCTTGCCCGTGTCGTGGCCGCGTTGAAGCCGGACGTGTTGATCCTGCAGGAGTGCGGCGACAACGACGGTCAGGGCACGGGCTCAGGCCTCGACTCGGTCACGAACCTGTCGACCGTCGTCAACCGCTTCCAGTACGGAGGCACCGATCCGTTCAACGGCGGCAGCGCGATCACGAGCTGGGTGCGCAAGTACGCGCCGACCTACGAGCTGCCGTTCGTGTTCGTGTCGAGCGACAACGACGGTTTCAATCGCAACGTGATCCTGTCGCGCTACCCGTTCGGCGATCTCAACGGCGACAACAAGAGCCAGTACTCGGACACGCCCAACATCAGCGCGGACCTGTGGGCCGGGGGCGGTGACGGCGGCGTGCGCGGTTTCCAGCACGCCGAGTTCAACCTGCCCGACGCGAGCTATGCGGGCGATCTCGTGATCGGCAACAGCCACCTGAAGGCGGGATCGTCGGCCGCTGACAAGGCCGAGCGGCTCGCGGCCGCCAAGAACATCTCGTACTACCTCGATGCGTTCTACAACGGGCTCGGCCTCGGAAGCGTCGATCCGCATGCCAAGATCGCCGACAGCCCGGCCGCGACCAGCGTGCTCTCTGTCGAGCGCGCGATCGTATTCGGCGGCGACTGGAACGAGGACGAGTCGACCAACGGCACGAAGGGGCCGGCCGATTGGTTGACCAAGGGCGCGGCCAACGATCCTGCGGCCGGCTCGAGCGGCGCCGACGGCGTCGATCGCAATCGCACCGACATGAGCTTCGACGATGCGCGCGACGTGTTCACGAACAGCGCCTTCACCGTCAGCAGCGCCAAGTTCGACCACTTGGCCTGGCAGGACTCGGTGATCTGGCAGCGCCGCGCATTCGTGTTCAATTCGGCCACGCTGCCCGTCGGCGCGGTGCCGGCCGAGCTGGCCGGGTTCAGCGGCGGCACGGGCGGCGTGTCGAACGCGGCCTCCGATCACAGGCCGGTGGTCGCCGATTTCGTGCTGCTGCCGGCGCTCGGTTGCAATACGGCCGGCACCAACCTCGGCTACGCGAAGATCGGCGGCGCCGGCAAGTTCCCGCGTTTCAGCGCCTGCGGCTCGCTCGTCACCGGCGGCACGGCCACGCTCAACCTCGTCGACGCTCGCCCGAACTCACTCGCCTACCTCGCGCTGGGCTTCAACAGCGGCGTCCAGCTCGCACTCGGCGGCACGCTGGTGCCGCTCGCGCCTCAGTTCCTCGGACCCTATGCGACCGATGCGAACGGCGCGCTCGCCGTTCCCGGGATCCCCGGCGGCGGCGGACCGTTCTCGGTGGTCGTGCAGTGGGGGATCATCGACCTCTTCGCGACGCAGAGCACGTCCTTCTCGAACGCGCTGCGGTTGAACTTCCTGCCCTGAGGCGACGCGGGCCCGGCGCATGCGCGCGCCGAGCCCGACTGAATTCTCGAAGCAGCGTGCTCGTGGCCGTGTGATCAGGGCAGCAGCTTCGCGCGCACTTCGACTCCCAGGCCGCCGCCGAGCGCCGTGCCGACGCGCGCGTCGATCGCGCCGTTCGCGTCCGCGCGCAGCAGTTCCTCGCTCGCCAGGAGATCGGCATCGGCGAAGTCCAGCGTGGAGGGTGAGTTCGGCGCGAGCGTCTTGTTCGCGCGCGGCGCGCGGTGCAGCCGCGCGCGCGTGCGCACGAGCACCGTGAACGAACCATCCGGTGCAACCTGCGGCTCGACTTCGGCGACCAGGCCCTGGAAGGCAAGGCTCGCCATCGGATCGCAGATCGACGCCGCGGTCGCGACCTCGACAGCGTAGTCGTGCACTTCGAGCGCCTCCCGGCCGAGCACGACGAGGCCGCTGCCGCCGGCGCGCACGACGCACGTGGCGCGCGCATGCGCTTCGCGCTTCTCCCCGCGTGTCAGCACGAGCTCGATCGAGGCCATGCGCGGAGCCGGGCGCGCGACCTGCGGCAGAACGGTGTTGGATCCGCGCTGCCAGAGCATCTGCACGCCCGCGACGATCGAAGACTCATCGCCGTCCTGCAGTTCGTACGAGGTCAGTTCCTCCGGCGCAGGCATGTCATGCAACTCGATTTCGAGTCCTTGAGCGCTCTCGAGCTGCGTGACGAAGCCCTGTCCGAAGGTGCGCGTCGAAGGCAGGTCGCCGTTGCGTTGCGCGCGCGGTGTCGACCAGGGCGCAGTTCCGCGCACGACGAGTCGGCTGCCGTCCGCGAGCGCGATCGACGCGCGCGGCGCCGCGTGCGCGCGCGGTGCGAGCACGAGCACCCCCTCGGTCAGCGCATCCTCGACGGAAACGCGCGAGCGCAGCACGAGTGCCTGGCCGGCGGGCACGTAACTCTCCACGGACCATGCCGCGCAGGCAGCCGCGATCTGCGAGATCTGGTAGTCGCCATCGCTTTCCAGGGCCAGGCCGCCGCTGAGTTGCCCGTCGGTCGTCGTCGTCACACCGGTCGGCGTGCTCGTGCGCCGCTGCACGCCCTCGACGCCCATGAGCCGCCCCGGGATGCGCACCTGCCGCTGACCGGGCGCCGCGGTGAGCTCGGCCGAACGCGCGATGCACGCGATCCACGTGCCCGCCTCGTCGCCGCTCGTGCGCACGCCCAGTCGCAGGCCCGTGCACAGGTCCATCGTCTTGGGGTCGGCCACGTGCGCGCCCTGCGCGATCTCGACGTCGTAATCCACGAGCGCATCGATGTTGCGCGCCGCCGCGAACCAGCCCTCCGACTGCGCGGGCACACGCAGCGTCGCTCGCGTGAAGCTGCGCCCGCTGCCGCCCTGGAGCCGACTCGCCAGTGCGTTGACTTCGGTCGCGCCGATCAGCCCGGCCTGAGGCAGCAAGCCCGCGTCGCCATGCGGCACGCTGGCGTAGAGCACGTCGATCTCGGTCTCGCCGCGCAGGGCACGCGCAAGCTGCGCGAGCAGTTCCGCGATCTTCTGGTGAACGAGTTCCGGCACGCGGACGAACAGGATCCCCTCCTCCTGCGTGAACATCCCGCGATCCGGCTGCTCGAGTTCCGACAGGAACACCTCAGTCAGCAGGTGCTGGAGTCCGTCGCGCAGGGAATCCGCGTGCGTCTCTTCCGCGTTGACCTCGCTGCCGGGATCGAGGAACGGGAGCAGTCGTTCCACGCGTGTCGAGTTGCGGCCGGCGGGCGCGATTGCCCTCAAGTCATAGCTGCGCCAGACCGCCGCGGGCTCCTGCGTTGTAGACGGGAGTGCGGCAAGGGTCGAGAAGAGGATCGGGATGAGCATCGTCGGTTCCTGTAGGAGCAATCGGTTTCAGAGCGAGATGGAAGGCGGGGGAGCGGTGAGCTCGCGCTCGATGCGCGAGACGGTCGTGATCGGTTGCGTCAGCGCGCGCTCGGCGCCGAGCCACGCCGCGATGCGATCGCGGCGTGCTTTCGGGAACGCTGCGAGCCAATCGAGGACTGCCGCGGCTCCGCACAGGCGCGCGGCGCCGACGAGGCAGCTCGAGCGCACCCGCGGCGAGGCATCGGGGGCCTCGTAGAGCGAGCGCAGCTCGCCCAGCAGCGCCGGCGAGCCGAGCTCGATCGCGAGTTCGACCGCCCGTTCGCGATCGGCGGCGTCCAGGCGCCCATCGGCGGCCAGCGCGAGCGCGCAAGGCGCGACGGCGCCGTCGCCGGCTCGATCGCACATTCCGAGCAGTGCGCGCGCCCCGTCGCGCGGGAAGACGGGCAACTCGAGCGCGCGGCGGCCCAGCTCCGGCTCGGCGCGCAGCAGGCGCACCAGCGCGGGAGCGAGGTCGAGTTCGCGCTGGCGCCGGCCGATACGCAGCAGCGCGAGCAGTGCTTCGGGGGTCGGGATCGAGGCGATGCAGGCCAGCGCGGCGTCTTCGAGCAGCGGATCGCCGCTGGCGCGCTCCGCGAACGGGAGGGCGGCGCTGACGCCCCGTGCGGCCAGACAGCGCAAGTGGAAGCGCGGTTCGATGGCCCGTGCACGCTCGTCAGCGAGGCTCTGCACCAGCACTTCGTGAGCCGCCGGGGAGGCGAGCAGCGCGACTTGCAGCGCTTCGTGCGCGA
>VGZE01000027.1 GCA_016872755.1 Planctomycetota bacterium | reverse complement strand
AGCCGAGGCCGTTGTCGACACTGGCGCTGATCAGACCGGCCATGGCCGTGCCGTGCCTGTCGCAAGCCTCGACGGGAGCGCCGGCACCGCCCTGGCCGGTGAAGTCGGCGCCCACGACGTGCGGCAGATCGGGGTGGTCGAGCTGCACGCCGTCGTCGAGCACGAGCACCTTGCTGGTCGCGTCCCCTCCGCCCAGGCCGAGCGCATGGAGCGCATCGACGTCGATTCCGCTCACGCCGCCCGCCTGACCGTGGTTGTGGCGGTGCCAGGCCGCCTCGAAGAGCGGATCCTGCGGCGCCGCACAGGCGCGTCCGCTGACCAATCGATCCGGCAATGCGAGCGCGAGTTCGGACCAGTTCGACAGCTCCGCGGCCAGCGCCTCCGACTGCCAACCATCGCGGGCGGCGCCGCACACGCGCAGCGCTTGCGCGAGTCCGCCGAAACCCAGCTCCAGCTCAGCCTCGGGCAGGCGCGCGCGCACGCGCTCGGCGGCCCGCTCGGTTTGTCCGGGGTGCGCCAGCAGCAGCAGGTCGGCGGTCGCGGCACTCCAACCGCCCGGCAGTTCCGTCCCGCGCAGCGGTGCGACGAAGGCGCCCTGTGCGCGCCAGTCCGCCAGCCCTTCCGGAGCAGCCGGCTCCAGGCGCCAGCCCGGCAAGGGCAGCGGCCGGGCCTGCGGCCCCGCTACGCCTCCTCGCACGGCTACCAGATCAGCCGGGAAGGAAATTCCCAGGCCCGAGCACACTGCCAGCGCCGCAAGCATGCTGCGATTCTATCCCACGGTACGGAGCCCGGGGCCGCTGCTGCGGGTACGCGACGCTACGGCCGTCTCGCTCAGGGCAGGTAGCGGGACAGCGGCGCCGACAGCACGGCGGCGAGGCTTTCCGGCATCTTCGACCACGCATCGCGCAACACCTGCGTCTTGGGATTGCTCGGATTGAACGACGGCAGGCGCCGATCGCGTACCAGGTGGTAGCGGTAGTGCAGCGGCGCCGGCGTGAAGCCCTGGTGTTCCTTGAACGCGAACGCGCCGGAGTCGCGCCGGCTGCGGCCGAAATCGAACAGCTTGAAGCCGTGGCGCACCGCCCACTCCTGCAGCGCGAGGTACATGTAGTTGCTGGCGCTGAAATCGCGGTCCGCGCCGTCGCGCGTGCCCGAGTAGTAGGCGTAGAGCTCGTCGCGAAAGCGGAACGACATCACCGCCGACAGCGGCACGTTGGCGCGGCGCACGAGGTGCACGCTGACCGCGTCGCCCAGCAACTCGCTCAGGCGCGCGAAGTAGTGGGGCGGCATGCCCGGGGAGCCGAGCTTGTGCTTGTTCGCCATGAACAGCCGCTGCAGGTCATCGACGTACCAGCGCCCCTCGGAGAGCTCGAGCCCGTGCTTCTCGCGCGCCTTGCGCGCTTCGGCGCGCGCCTTCTTCGGCATGCGTGCCAGCACCTCTTCCGGACGCGCCGGCAATTCGCGCCGGAAGGTCCAATACAGCGACGAACCGGCCAGGTCCGGTCCGGGGTCGTTCAGGTAGCGCAGCTCCAGGTGCCCGACGCGCTCGCGGTCCGCGAGCGCCACGGCCGCCTCGACCAGCGCCTGATCGGCCAGGCTGTCGGCGGCCAGCGGGCCGCCGTAGACCGCGTAGGGCATCGAGATCAGGTTCTGGCGTCCGCCCAGCGTCGGCGTCCGCATCAGCGGCAGCACGCCGGCGATGCGGCCGTCGCGCTCGGCGATCAGGTCCGCCGAAGCGTGTCCGAAGATCGCGCGGATCGCGTCGCGCCAGCGCGCCAAGTGGAAGAAGGTGCCGTGCGGATGCGCGAGCACGAAGGCATCGCGCGCCGCGTCGTCGACCGCCTGCGCGGCGCGGACGTGCAGGCCGGCCGCGCTCATTCCCAGATCCGCTCGACGCGGTACTCGCGCAGGTTGCGAGCCTGGCTGAAGATGATGATCTCGCCGACCAGGCCGAACCCGACGATCTGCACGCCCAGCACGCACAGCATCACACCGACGAAGAACAACGGCTGATCCGCCACCGGCTCGTGGTGCCAATACTTGCGCCAGGCCAGGAAGGCGCCGACGGCGAGCCCGGACAGCACGAACAACCCGCCGACGGTGCCGAAGAAGCGCAGCGGCTTGAGCGTGAACTTGGTCAGGAACATCACGGCCAACACGTCGAGCGCGCGGCGCGCGTAGACGCCCAGACCGAAGAAGCCGGCCGCCCCCCACTCCTTCAGGTGGCGGACCTTGACCTCCTGGATCTTGTAGCCCTGGCGGAACGCGATCACCGGCAGGAACCGGTACATGTCGCCGTAGATCGCGACGTCCTCGAGCACCTCGCGCCGGATCGCGCGGAAGTAGCAATTGAGGTCGTGGAAGGGGCCGCGGATGATCAGCCGGATCAGCGCGTTGAAGATCGTCGATTGGAGCTGGTTGAGCAGCGGGTCGACGCGCGGGTGCCGCCAGGGAGTCACGAAGTCGGCGCCGGCGTCGAGTGCGCTCAGCATCGCGCGCAGTTCGTGCGGATCGACCTGCACGTACTGCGGCGAGGTCACGATGTAGCGTCCGCGCGCGCGCTCGACCGCCGCCGACAGGCAAACCGATTCGCCGAAGGCGTTCTTGAAACTGATCGTTCGCACGCGCGAGCCGGAGCGCTTGAGCAGCGCCTGCGCGCTCTTCCAGGCCGCACCGGTCACGCCGTCGAACACGTACAGGATCTCGTAGCTCTTGCCGCTGTGCTCGAGCTCGGCCGACAGGGCCTCCGCCACGTCCTCGATCTCCGCCTCCGGGCTCTGCACCGGCACGACGACGGTCACGTCGAGACGCTCGATGCCGGCGGTATCGACGCTCCCCTCCTCGCGCGGCGTGGCGGGCAGGTTGGTGGTCGCGGGCAGCTGTTCGGACATCGTCAGTGCAGCTCGTTCAGCAGGCGGTCGATCGCGCTGCGCCGGTGCATGCCGCTGGCGGACACGGCCAGCTCGGCCAGCAGGCCGAGCATCGCGAAGTACATCACGATGGTCAGCCCGAGCAGGCAGATCGGCAGCACGGCCGTCCCCCAGCGCTCCGGCCCGCTCAGGCCGCCCGGCGCGTAGGGCAGGCCCAGGAAGCCGAGCACCGCGACGAAGGTGAACAGTCCGAGCAGGAGCAGCGAGAGCAGGCCGAAGTAGTGCAACGGACGCTGCGAGAACTGCGAGATCATCTTGATCGTCAGCAGATCGAGCGCGACGCGCACCATGCGGCCCAGGCCGTACTTGCTGTGTCCGTACAGACGCGGGCGATGGTTGACGACCATCTCAGTCACGCGCGCGCCGCTGCCGCGCGACATCACCGGCAGGAAGCGGTGCTGCTCGGCGTAGATCGGCAGGCGCTTGACGACCTCGCCCCGGAAGGCCTTGAGCGTGCAGCCGGTGTCGTGGATCGGCACGCCCGTGACCCAGGCGATCAGGCGATTGGCCGCCAGCGACGGCAGCCGCCGCACCACGAAGCTGTCGTGGCGCTGCTTGCGCCAGCCGGCCACCACGTCGAAGCCCTCGTCGAGCTTGGCGACCAGCGCCGGGATGTCTGCGGGGTCGTTCTGCAGGTCGCCGTCGAGCGTGACCACGATGTCGCCGCGCGCGGCGTCGAATCCGGCCGCCAGCGCGGCGGTCTGCCCGTAGTTGCGGCGGAAGCGCACGATCCGCACGCGCGGGTCGGCGCGCCGCAGCCCCTGCATCACGCGCAGCGAGCCGTCGGTGGAGCGGTCGTCGACGTAGACGATCTCGGCGGGATGCTCCAGGCGCGCCAGCGCGGCTTCCAGCTCGCGCTGCAGGAGCGGCAAGTTCTCCTGCTCGTTGAAGATCGGTACGACGACCGAGACGCGGGGGGACGGCGGACGCTCCATGGCGTGCTGGAGCGCGCATTGTCGGCACGAATGGGGTCGCGGGCAAAGGATTCCGCGTCAAGCCCGGCCCGGTTCGGGTCGAAAAACAGCGACTGAGCCCCTGCGGATGCCTCGGATCCTGCTGTTGGAATGCGCCGACCTGCTGCCCGACCTGGGCGGCCGGCTGCCGGCGGACTGGACAGTCGCCTCGGCGCGACTGCCGCGGACGCACGCCGAATGGGCGCCCGCGCTGGACGGCGCCGACCTGTGCGTCGTCGATGCGGCCCTGCTCGGCGCGCGGGAGCTGGAAGCACTGCTCGAGGGACCTGCCGCCCCCGCCCTGATCGCGCTGGCCGGGTTCGGCAGCCCGGCCGGCCGCGAAGTGCTGCTCGAGCGCGGCTGCGCGGACGTGCTGGAGCTGCCGGTTCCGGCGGATCTGTTGCAGCAGGCGCTGGCGAAGGCGCTGCGCGCGCGCGCGTTGCTGCGCGAGAACCGCGCGCTGCGCGATGCGCTCTCGGCCCCCACGTCCTATGGCGGGCTCGTGACGCGCGATCCGGGACTGCAGGCGGTCTTCCGCACGCTGCAGAGCGTCGCCGACACGCGGGCATGCCTGCTCTTCGAGGGCGAGAGCGGCACCGGCAAGACCGAACTGGCCCGCGCGGTGCACCAGCACTCGACGCGCAGTTCCGGGCCCTTCGTCGAGCTCGACTGCGGCGCGCTGCCCGAAGCGCTGTTGGAAGGCGAGCTGTTCGGGCACGCGCGCGGTGCGTTCACCGGCGCCGTCCGCGAACGCGCCGGTCGCTTCGAGGCCGCCGACGGGGGCACGCTGTTCCTCGACGAGATCGCCAGTGCTTCGCCGGCGCTGCAGGTCAAGCTGCTGCGCGTGCTCGAGAGCGGCCGCTTGGAGCGGCTCGGCGAGACGCGCACGCGCCAGGTCGACGTGCGCCTCTTGTGCGCGACCAACCGACCGCTGTCCGCCGAGGTCCGCGCCGGGCGCTTCCGTGAGGATCTCTACTTCAGGATCCACGTGGTCGCGCTGGCCGTGCCGCCGCTGCGCGAGCGCGTCGGCGACGTGCCGCTCCTGTTCGAGCACTACCTGGAGCGCTACCGCGCGCTGCACGCCCGCGGGCCGCGCGAGGTCGATGCCGAGGCGCTGGCTTGGTTCGCCGGCCATGGCTGGCCGGGCAATGTGCGCGAGCTGGCGCACCTGGTCGAGCGCGCGGTGCTCTTGTGCAACGGCTCCACCCTGGGGTTGGCGGACGCGCGCGCGCTGCTGCCGCGTGACCCGGCCAGCGTGGCCGCGAGTGCCGCGCAACCGGCCCCGTCCGACGAGCTCCCGCTGGGACCGCTCAAGCAGGCCTTGGCGATCCCCGAGCGGCGCCTCTTGCTGAGGGCGCTGGAGGCCTGCGGGGGCAATCGCGAACGCGCGGCGGTCCTGCTCGGCATCAACCGGGCCACGCTGTTCCACAAGCTGCGAAAGCACGGCATCCGCAAGAGCGCCTGAACGTCGCAGGTCCGTAACGAGCTGCGACTGCGCGCTTGTCCGGCCCGATCCGACACGCCAATCTGTAGACCATGCCCGACCCCCATCGCCGGACCCGAGGCCGCGGAGCCGCGGCATGACGCGCGGCACGTGGTTGCTGCTGCTGCTGGCGATCGCGATGCTGGCGGCGCTGGTCGGCGTTTGGCGCAGCGGCCACACGCAGAACGCGCATGGCCTGATCGAGCGCGCGCGGGAGCGCATGGCCGGGCCGCTCGACGATCTGGAGCGCTTCCCCGGCGCGATGCGCGAACTCGACCTGGCCATCCAATTGGCTGACGCCGGCGGCGACACGGCGGCCGCGCGCGAGGCCTTGCTGTACCGGGCGGAGTTGCTCGAGTCGCGCGGATCACTGGCACAGGCGGCAGCGGACCTGGAGCGACTGCTCGAGGCGCATTCGCCGGACGACGTCGAGCTGCTGGCTCGGCTCGCGCGTTGCAAGCTCCAGCTGGGTGATCTCCCAGCTGCGCTGAACGGATGCGAACGAGTGCTGGCCCTGGAGCCCAAGCACGCCGTGGCCGCGGCCCTGCGCGGACAGGTGATGTTCCAGCAGGGGTTGAAGCAGCTCGAGGAGGTGCGCGCCGTGCTCGACGACGAGCTCTCGCGCACGGACGCCGACGATGGGTTCAAGTTGGCCGAGCGAATCGCGGCGCTCGATCCGAGCGATGCGCTGCGTCCGGCGCTGCTGCACGACCTGCGCGCGCTCTTCCCGATCGCGCGCAGCGCGGCTGCTGATGAGGCCGCCAAGCGCATCGACGAAGTCGCGGAGCGCTGGGTCCAGGCGCGCGGCGCCTTCGCCGATTCCTTCGCGAGCTCCGTGCAACCCGAGGCCGTCTACGGCCTGATCGACATCCTGTACCGCTCGGGGCGCTTGATCGAGTCGGTGGACTTCGGCTTGGCGGTGCGCAACCTGCCCGAGGCCTTCGATGCGCAGGTGCTGCAGATCCTGGTGCTGTCGATGAATGCGCTGGGGCGTCCGAAAATCGCGAGCAAGCTGGTCGGCGAAACTCCTGACTCCGATCAGGGGCTGCCCTTCGACTTCCGACTGCGTCTGGCGAAGATCCTGTACGACGGCCAGCTGTGGAACCGACTGCGCGTGATCGGTTGGAACCTGCACCAATTCGAGTCCATCGCCGAGGTACGGCAAGAGGCGCGCTCCTTCGGCGACTTCTACCAGGGCCTGGCCGAGGTGCGCGACAACTCGCCGACGCAGGGCCACGCCCTGCTCGAACGCTATCTCGGCGCGGGCCCGCTCGAACCGTTCCCAGGTGCGGTCGCCGCCGCCTGGGCTGGAATGGCCGAGGCCGAACGGGGTTTCCAGCGACCGCTGGCCGAACGCAGCGCGATCGAGGCCTCCATTTCGCTCGAGCCGCGCATGTCCGGTGAGATCTGGCTGCGCCTGGCCGACTTGCAACTTGAAATGCAGGACCCGGCCTCGAACATCGAGCGCTCGTTGGCACAGGCGCTGATGTTGCTGCCGGAGAAGGCGGGCGAACTCCTGCCGCGCTGGCGCGAAGCCGGCGCGCTCGCGCTGCTGCAACAGCAGCGCGACACCCAACTGGTCTGGGAGGAATTGCGGCGCGACCTGCGCTGGTACCCGTCGCGCGAGTCCTCCGCTTACGAGCGCCTCGAGCTGGCGCGGCGCTCGCTCGAGGCCGGGGAAGCGGCCGGCTGTTACGAGGCCTGCGACAACGTGCTTTCGGAATACCCGGACCTCCTGCCGGCTCTGGATCTGGCCATCGAGGCGCAGCTCGCCTTGCGCCGCCAGGGTCGCGCCGCCGAGCTGATCCTGCGACGGCTCGAGGCGGCGGGGCCCGCCCCCGCCTCGCTCGAGCAGCTGCGCGGCATTCCGCCCACCGAACTCACGACGCGCCAGACGCTGGCACTGATGCGCGCGGATCCGCGCCATTCGGGCATCATGTTCCTCGGCCGCTACCAGGTCGCGCGCGGCGGCGGGGAGCGCGTGTTGAGCGGGTTGCTCTACCTGGGCTTCGACGAACTCGGCGACCCGGGGCGGCTGCTCGCAGCTCGCATCCTGATCAACCTCCAGCGCGATGTGGAGGCGTTGCCCCTGCTTTCGGCCATCGCGCCCGACGGGCCGCTCGCGAGCGCGGCGCTGCGGCTGCGCGTGGAAGTCGCGGCGCGCAGCGGCCAGCGCGACGAGCTGGCGACCGTCTTCCAGCAGTTGCGGGAGCGGAGCGTGCTCGATCCCGCTGAATTGCTGCCGGCCGCGCGGCTGTTGTTGGAACACGGGCTCCAGGCCGACGCGCTCGAGCTGGCGCGCATCCTCGACCAGAACCCGAGCACGCGCGGCGCGCCAGTGCTGCAGTTGCGATCGCAGCTCGAGTTGCTGTCGGGGCAGCCCGCCGAAGCCCGCGTGGGCTTCGAACGTCTGCGCGCGCTGACGGACGACGGCGCTGCCGAATTCGGTCTGCTGCTGATCGCGATCGACGAGCGCGCCTGGACCGAGGTCCCCGCGCTCATCGAGGATCTCGAGCAGACGCGGGC
Source organism: Planctomycetota bacterium (assembly GCA_016872755.1). GTDB lineage: Bacteria > Planctomycetota > UBA1135 > UBA1135 > GW928-bin9. The sequence continues at coordinate 24,142 of VGZE01000027.1, read as the reverse complement.
GCGGAGCACGGAGCTCTCGCGAGCCTGTCGTCTGGCCTTGTCGGAGCGACTGGACGAGGCCCGCTCACTCGCACTCGGCCAGACGGCACTGCCCGCCGCCGCGCCGGAATGGAAGTTCGTCGCCGCGGCAATCTCGCGCCTGCAGCGCCTGCCGACGTCCGCGGACAGTGCCGCAGGCGCGACGGACGCCATCGACGCGCATCTGCCGGCGCTGTTCGGCAGTGCCTGCATCGCGGATCCGCGCGACCTGCTCGGCCTGCTGCTGCTGGCCGAACAGCCCGGGTTCGAGTCCCTGTGCGCGCTGCGCGCGCGCGCCTGGTCGGCGCCCGATTGCGGACCGGTCGCCGCGCTGCTGCTCGGCAGGCTGGCCATGCGCGCCGGCGATGATCGAGTGGCGCGTCTCGCGCTGCGACAGGCGCTGCAACGCGAGCCGCGCCTGATCAGCGCCTGGGACGGCCTGGAGGAAATCCAGCGCGGGACCGATGGCGATCCCGAGAATCCTCTGCTGCTCTCGTTGCAGGTCGAGCGCCGTGTCGCGCTCGGCGAGACCAAGGCCGACGATCCGTTCGAGATCTTGCAACGCGCGCACACGGCGAACGAGCGGGGCGGCACGCAGGCGATCCTGCCTTGGCTGAGCGAGGCCGCCGAGCGACACAAGGAACAGCCGATCCTGACGCTGGAGGTCGCGCGAGCGCGTATGAAGCTCGGCGATTGGGCGGGCGCGCTGGAATCCTGGTCGCGCTACGCGCAGCTGGCCGCTCCCAGCTCGCTCGAGCGCCGTGCCGAGGAGTGGATCCAGTTGATCGAGCGCGCGGCGCACGGCGGCCACATCGGCCCGGCGCGCGCCAAGGCGGAGCTGGAGGCCCTGGCGCTGCGCTTGCCCGACCACCCGCTGGTGGCGCTGGCGCGCGCCGGCGCCGAGTTGCGCGCGCTCCCCAATTCTCCCGCGATCGGCATCGGACGCGCGTTCGCGCTGCTCGACGGCTGGCGCAAGCAGCATGGCCAGCTCCCGATCAATGCGCTGCTCGAAGGAGCGGCGCGGCGCTGGTTCGAGTTCTACGTCGAGGTCGACCCGCGGCGCGCCGAGCAGTTCGCGACGCACGAGCTGGAGCTCGACCCGGGCGATCTCGAGCCCTGGCTGATGATCGGCGAGGCGTTGCGCGCGCAGGGCCGACTCGACGAGGCCCTGCTGCAATTCGATGTCGCCAGCACGATGATCCCCGAGGGCCGCATCCTGCGGTTGGGTGCGGAGATCATCGCGGACCTCGGCCGCGATCACGTGCGCGTCGAGCAGATGATCGAACGCGCGCGCCAGATGGAAGGCACGCAACAGCCCGATCCCAGCCTGGCCTTCCTGCGCGCGCGCTCGCTGGTCAACACCAATCCCGGCACACTGCCCGTCGGCATCGAGATGCTGATCGAGCTGTGGTCACGCCGCGCCGAAATCGGTGCGCACGTCAGCGAAGCCGAACTCGGCCTGCAATTGGGCACGGCGCTGATGCACCGGCTTGCGCCCGGCGATGCGCGTCGTGCAGCCCTGGTGCTGGCCAACGTCCAGGACAAGGTCGCCGACCCGATGCGCAGCGACTTGATCCGCGCGATCAGCCTGATCGCGCGGCGCGTGGACGAAACGGAGCGCGAAGCCGCGCAGGCCGCTGCGACGGGCACGCCCGGTCCGTGAGCGGCGGCTCATGTCCCTTCCGGCCAGGCCCCGGCCTGCTGGAGCAGTTCGCGCATCGTCGTCGACGGGCGTCGGGCCAGTAGCTCTTCCAGCCGCGGCAGCGTGCGCGCCAGGTTCACGTAGTGGCGGAAGCGCCGCAGCGCTCCGACGGCGACGCGCGGCTGGGCCGGATCGAACTCCCAGGGGTGGAAGTACAGCACGACGGGACGGCGCGAGCGCTCGACCGATGCCAGCGCGGCGCGCGTGACCGAGAGCGGAAGCAGCCGGAAGTACCCGCCCCCGCCGACAGGCAGGTTGCGCCCCAGCATCCGCGCGGTGGCGACGGGGAGTTCGACGATCGCACGCCCCGCCTGAGTCGGCACCCGCGACAGACCGGGCTCGAAATCGGGCACGCCGTAGGTCGGATGGCGCACCGGATGGATCGAGGAGTCGTAGACGTAGCCGCGCCGCGCGAGCACCTCGAAGGCCCAGAAGGTGCGCCGCGTCAGCGTGAAGTTGGACGCGCGGAAACCGAGCGGACGCACGCCGCAGGCCGCGACCAGCGCCTGCTCGGTGCGCTCGAGCTCGCGCTCCAGCCCCTGCTCGCCGATGTCCCACAGGAAGGCATGCGCCCAACCGTGGCTGGCGATCTCGTGGCCGGCAGCGAGACAGCGGCGCACGACATCGGGCCTCCGCTCGGCCACCCAACCGAGGAAGAAGAAGGTCGCGCGCGCTCCGTGACGCTCGAGCGCGGCGAGCAGCGCGTCCATGCCATGGTCGAGCCGCGACTCGAGGCCGTCCCAGCCCTGCTCGGGAAAGACCTCGCGCAGGTTGGCGACCTGGAAGTACTCCTCGACGTCGATCGAAAGTGCCCAGGGCGCATTCATCGGCGGCGCTCCACGGCCTCGATCACACGCCTCGCATTGCCCTTCCAGGTCAGATCGCGCGACGTGATTTCCGCGCGTGCGCGTTCGCCCAGACGTGCGCGCAGCCCCTCGTCCGCGGCCAGGCGCAGCAGCGCCGCGTGCAGCGCCTGCTCGTCCCCCGGAGCGACCAGCAGCGCGGATTCACCGTCGATCAGCACTTCGCGCAGATTCTCCTGGTCCGGCGCGATGCAGGCCAGCCCGGCCGCCATGTACTCGTGCAGCTTGAGCGGCGACGCGTAGGGATTGATCGCCGGCAGGAGTCCCACATCGAAGGCCGGCAGCAGGGCCGGAATCGCGGCGTGCTCGCGCGGACCACAGAAGCGCACGCGCGCGCCGACGCCGGCCGCCGCGGCCGCCGCCTCCAGCTCCGCGCGCGCCGGTCCGGTGCCGATCAGGCACAGCACGGCCTGCTCCAGCCCCGGCTGCGCAAGCCCGCGCACGACCAGCTCGAGCCGGTGCCAGGTCCGGTAGTAGCCGACGAAGCCCAGCACCAGCGCATCCGGCTCGAGGCCGAGCTCGCGCCTTGCGCTCGAACGCGCTGCCGCGCGGTCCGGGTAGTCGTAGCGCTCGAGCTCGACGCCGTTGGGAGTGACGAAGGTGCGCTCGGGCCGCGCCCCGAGCTCGATGACCATGCGCGCCAGCACGCCACTCACGGCGCAGACCAGGTCGGCGTCGGAGAAGATCTGGCGTTCGACGCGTTCGGCGAGCTTCGGAAAGGACAGCCCGCGCGTGCGCGAGAGTTCGAGGACCATCGGCGAGTTGACTTCCAGCACCAGCGGCAGGGCGACGTCGCGCGCCGCCTGCACGCCCCCGAGATTCCCGAACGCGTAGCGTTCGTAGATGAAGTCGCAGCCCTCGGCGCGCGCGCGTGCCGCGATGCGACGCCTCGCGCTGAAGCCGTACGCGTATTCGGCCAGCTCGCGCGTGAAGCGCGGGACGCGCGACATGAAGCTCCAGCGCGCGCGCCCGGCCCCGCCCGCACCTTGCGCGACCAGAGCGACCTCGTGCACGGTGTGGCCGAGTTCGCGAAAGGCCTGCTGCAGCGCGCGGATGTGCACCGCCTGGCCGTCCTCGGCCGCGGTGCGGTGGTGATAGAGGATCTTCATGCCGCGCGCTCCTCTCGCGCCGCCTCGATGCAGCGCTCCAACGCCTCGGCGCAGGCGTCCCACGACAAGTGCTCCACCGCGGCCACGCAGCGTTCGGGCGCAGGCGGCGCCGCGAGCAGCGCAGCCAGCCGGCGCCCCAGTTCCGCGGGCTCGCGCGTGGCGACCAGGCACTCGGGCAGCGTCCCCAGCAACTCCGCGGTTCCTCCGGCATTCGTCGCGAGAACCGGTCGTCCACAAGCCAGCGCCTCGAGCACGACGTTCGGGCGGCCCTCGCGCGAACTGCACAACAGCAGCGCATCGCAGGCCGCGTACCAGCGCGCCAGGCGCTCCGGCGCCAGCGGTTCGAGCAGTTTCACGCGCGTGTCCAGCCCGACGGCGCGCACGCGCGCCGCGAGCGCGTCGCGCAGCTCACCCGCACCGATGAAAACGAGCTGGTCGCGGGCGCAGTCGCTGGCGCGGAAGGCCTCGAGCGCCAGCAACGGGTCCTTGCGCTCGATCAGGTGCCCGACGACCAGCACCAGGCGCCCGTCCGCGGACAGACCCAGCTCGGCCCGCGCCGCGCCGCGATCGCCGGGTTGGAACAGCTCGCGATCGACGCCGTTCTCGACCAGCACGCCGCGGCCGGGCGCTCCGCCGAGCTCGTCCATGCGCGCGAGCAGATCGCGCGACACCGCGCACCAGTGGCCGGCCGACGCCAGGCCTGCGGCCAGCGCCGGACGCAGGCGCGCATCCGCGGCGACCTGGATCACGTCGCTGCCCCGGCCGCTGATCACGCACGGCACACCGATTTCGCGCAACAGCGGAGCCGCTGCCGCCGCCGGCCAGGCGTAGTCGCAGACCACCGCGTCGAGCGGCTGCGCTACGAACCCGCCGTGTCCGCCGAGCAGCGTCGCCACGCCGGTGCGCGCGAACGACCGCGCGCTCGCCAGCTGGTCCCACGGCCTGTGGGCATAGCGCGGGTAGGCGATGTCGAGTCCGCGCCGGCGTTCGCCGGCAGGGAAGTCGATGTACGCGCGCCAGTCCGGCTTCGACAGCACGCCGGACAGCATCCGCGCGAGCGACGGCGTACTCGGGATCGGCCGGACGATGCGCAGCGAGTGCCCTCGCGCGCGCATGTGCAACCAGCGCCGCTCCGCGAAGATCCCCTCGCTCGGCCGCGCCTGCGACGGATACAGGCTCGTCAGCACGCCCAAGCGCAGCCGCACGCTCATGCCAGGGCGTCCTCGACGCCGTGACGCGCGCGCCAGCGCTCGAGCACGAGCAAGCTCCACAGCGCGCGCGCGTGGTTGCGGCGCCCGGCGCGGTGCTCGTCGAACAACTGCCTGGCGCGACGCGTATCGATCCAGTCCGCGGGCAGCGCGCGCAGCGCCTGCTCGACCGAAGCCGCCAGCGGGCCGGCGATCCAGCGGTCGAGCGGCGTGTCGAAGCCGCGCTTGACTCCGTCCAGCACGGCGTCGCGCACGCGGCCGCGCAGGGCCTCGCGCAGTGCGTGCTTGCCGCGCGCGCCGCGCACTTTCTCGCGCGCCGGCAGCGGCGCGAAGCGTTCGACGAAGCGGTGGTCGAGCAGCGGCGGTCGCAGCTCCAACGAGACCGCCATCGAGGCCCGATCGGTCTTGGCCAGGATCTGGTCCGGCAGGTAGGTGTGGAAATCGGCGTACTGCGCGCGGTACAGCGCATCGACGCCGCGCGGCCGCGCATGGTGTTCGGCGAAGGCCACGAACGGATCGTGGCCCGCGCCGGCCTCGCGCGCAGCCGGTCCGAGCAGCGCGCGCGCGTCGGCCAGCTCGAGCTGCGACACGCTGCGGAAGTAGGCGTGCGCGGGATCATCGGCCAGATTGGTCAGGAAGGTCCGCCCGCGCAGCGGTCGCGGCGCCCAGTCGAGTTTCGGATAGTGCCGGCCCAGGACCCCCGACAGCGCGCGACCGGCGCGGCCGATCCGCGCACGCAGCCGGTTCTCGGCCCAGTCGTGCACGTAGCGTCGGTAGCCGGCGAAGACCTCGTCACCGCCGTCACCCGACAAGGCCACGGTGACGTGCGCACGCGCCATGCGCGAAACGAGGTAGGTCGGCACCGTCGACGGGTCCGCCAACGGTTCGTCGAAGAACCACGGCAGCGTGTCGAGCGCGAGGGTCGGGTCCGCGCGCAGCACCTCGGTGTGGTGCTGCGCGCCCAGGATCCGCGCCGTCTCGCGCGCGGTGACGAGCTCGTCGTGCGAGGCCTCGTCGAAACCGACCGAGCACGCGACGACCGGCGTCGAGAGCGCCGCGGCCATCGACGTGACGACGGCACTGGAATCGATGCCGCCCGAGAGGAACGCGCCCAGCGGAACGTCGGCGATCAGGTGTTCGCGCACGACCCGGTCGAGCCAGTCGCGGATCTCCGCGGAGTCGGCCGGCCCGCGCTGCGCGTCGGTCGGCAGGTCCCAGTAGCGCGTCAGCACCGGCTCGCCCCCGGGCTGCCACTCGAGCACATGACCGGGCGGGAGTCGCCGGATGCCGCCCCAGGCCGAATGCTCGCCGCCGCTGTAGCCCTGCACCAGGTAATCGACCAGCGCGTGCGCGCGCAGGCGCCGCGGCAACCAGTCCAGCGCCAGGATCGCCTTCGGCTCGGACGCGTAGGCGAGGCCGCGCTCGGTACGCGCGTAGTAGACCGGCTTGATCCCCAGGCGATCGCGACCGAGCAGCAGCTTCGGCGGATCGCAACGGCTGTCGAGCAGCGCGAACGCGAACATGCCGACCAGGTGCTCGACGGCGCGCGCGCCGTGCTCCTCGTAGAGGTGGACGATCGTCTCGACGTCGGAGCCGGTGCGGAAGCGATGGCCGCGTGCCTCGAGTCCCGCGCGCAGCTCTCGGTAGTTGTAGATCTCGCCGTTGCAGGTGACCGCGATCGCGCCGCTCTCGTCGAACAGCGGCTGCGTTCCGCCCGCCAGATCGATGATCGACAGGCGCCGGAAGCCGATGCCGAGCGGGCCGCGCACGTGGTGGCCGTCGCTGTCGGGTCCGCGGTGCACGATCGCGGCGGTCATGCGCTGCAGCAGCACGCGGTCGACGCTTCCCGCGCGGTCGGAGAGCCCGTATCCGGCCAATCCGCACATCGGGTGCTCAGCCCTCCAGCGCCGTGGAGCGGAAGCCGCGGCGCGGCATGCGCACTCCGAAGCCGCGCACAGAGCTCAGCCGCAGGTCGCCGCGCGCGCGCCCCTTGTCCAGGTACTTCTCCGGCTCGGCGATCTCGGCCAGGGCGACGCGCTCGAAGATGATCACGATCGCGATGAAGTGGTAGAGCAGGTCGAAGTGCCCGCGATTGAGGAAGGTGCTGCCGATCAGGAAGGCGACCAGCGTCGCCTCGAACATGTTCGCGTAGTTGATGATCCAACTCGCGGCGTAGACCTCCTGGGCCCGCTTGCGCACCCTCCACAGCGAGAAGAAACTCATCCCGATCACGCCCATGTAGATCAGGAAGGCCGGCGTGCCGCACTCGGCCCAGATCTGCAGGTACGAGTTGTGCGCGACGATGATGTCCTTGCCCGAGAGTTGCCCTGGCGTCGGATTGGGCTCGTATTCGAGGTAGTGGTTGCGGAAGTGGCCGAAACCGACGCCGAGCATCGGGTTGTCGGCGGCCATGCGCGTCGCCACTGCCCAGGATTTCAGTCGGCCGGCCGCCGAGGCCTCGCTCGTGCTGATCGTCGAAATGCGTTCCTTGTACGTGGCGGGCGCGGCGATCCATCCGCCGATCGCGATCAGCAGCAGGAGCAGCAGCCCGGCGATGCGGTTCTGCGAGCGCCAGGCCAGCACCACGAACACGCCGGCGATCGACAGGAAGCCGCCGCGCGAGTGCGTCAGCACGATCGTGATCACGACCAGCGGCACCATCAGCAGGAAGGCTCGTCGCAGCACCTCGCGCCGCTCCGACAGCCCGATGTGCAGGAGCAGCGGCATGCACATCGCCATGGCCAGCGAGAAGTCGTTGTTGTCGGCCAACAGACCGCCCGGTCCCTGCAGGATCTGCCCGCGGCCCAGCGTCAGGATTCCCCAGACGCCGTACTTGACGCCCAGGAAGCCCAGCGACAAGGCAATCACCCAGACCAGCACGCGCAACTGCTCGCGGGTACGGCACACGCCGGTCGTGAACAAAGCGACTCCGACGATCTTGCAGAATTCGACGTAGCGCCCGAACTGGTAGGCGTCCGGAACACGCGACAACAGGATCCCGATCCCGGTGAGCGCCAACAAGGCGAGCATCAGGTAGTTGCGCAAGTCGGGCAGGAACAGGCGCTGTCGCTCTCCGACGTAGAAGCCGACCAGCGTGATGATCGCGACGTAGTAGGACCAGCGCGCGTCGCGCGCGAAGCCCCAGGTCAGGTCCTGACCGCGCATGTAGGCGAGCCAGGAGAAGACCAGCAAGCCGATGAACGGGCGCCGGAAGCACACCGGCAGCAGGCCTATGACGATCAGCGAGAAGGCGAGGTCGCGCAAGTCGCTCTGGCTCCGCCGGGCGGCGTTACTTCAGGGCCAGTTGCAGGTCGGCGATCGCCTGCACGAGACCCGTGGGGAGGACTTCGCGCTGGTAGACCCAGGCCCAGGTGAACCAGGCCAAGCCGCCCAGGATCGCGACGGTGGAGAATGCGGTGGTCATGCGCCGCATGCGGCGGCGCCGCAGCTCGGTGCGCGTGACGATCGTGCTGACCACCCCGAGCACGGGGACCACCAGCACGCGCGCCACGTCTCCGACGCCGCGGTAGCAGTTGCGCGAGTACTCGCTCAGCAGCGCGCTGGCCAGGCCGAATGCGACCCCCGCGATCGCGGCGAAGCCGACGATGACCCACGGGTTGGGGTAGTTCGGCCGGCGCGGAGCCTGCGCCTCGGACGTGAATTCGAACGGATTGCCGTAGGCCTCCGTGGCGGCCTCCAAGGCGGCCTTCTTGCGCGTGTATTCGCGCTGCTGCAACGCGTACTCCTCGTCGCGGACCTGCTTCTCGCGCTTGAGCTCGTCGCGCCGGCGAAGCACCTCGACACGCTCGCTGCGCTCGCGCCGCGCCTGAGCCAATTGCTCCTCGACCACCAGCAGGCGCGCCTTCTGGCCGCCGGCCTGCGCGGCGATCTGGTCGATCTGCTGGCGTAGCTGCGGCCGCAGCGGGTTGGGCTCGAAGCGCGTGTAGACCTGTGCCTCCGTGGCGGTTTGTTGCAGCGCGGTCAACTTCTTCTCGACGGCCTTGATTTCCTCGTCGAGCAGTTGCCAGGTCGTGTGCGCGGGCTTGAAGGCCCTCTGCTTGGCCTGCAGATCCTTGATGGCCGACTCCAGAGCAGCGACCTCGGCGACGTTGCTGGTCCCCTCCTGCGTGTCCACGACCGGGATCGTCGGCTCCGTGTTCGCCCACTGCTGCTCCAGCGCCTCGATCTGCGCCTGCAGCCCGGCGACCGACGCGACCAACCCGTCGCGCTCGAGCTCGGCGGCGCCGATGCGCACGTCGACCTTGTCGCGATTGACCTGCCCGTAGGCGGTCGGTTCGACCAGATCCAGATCGTTCTGCTGCAACAGGTCGGCCAGTTGCTTGCCGGCCAGCGTCGCGTACTTCTGCGCCTCGGCCAGCCGGTCCTGGGCCAGGTCGAGTTCCTTGCGCAGCACGTTGCGATCGCGGTCGATGACCTCGGTCACCCACAGCCGCGCCAGACGATTGAGGAACTCGACGGCGCGCTGCGGATCCACGTCGGCGTAATAGATGTCGACGAAAGTGGAGCCCTCGTTGCGCGCCTTCTGCAGCACCGCGACTTCGATGTTCTTCAACACCCGGTCGATGTACAGATCCCGGTCGGCCTCCGACAGCCGGGCGTAGTCATCCCACTTCAGCTCGTCGCGAATCAGCTTCTGGACGCGGTTGCGGTGGATGATGTGGTGCTCGGCGTTGTAGATCTCGCGAGCAGTGGGCGCCTCCTCGGGGTTCTTGCGCTGCGGATCCTCCTGCACGCGCGCCTCGCGCAACTCGATGCGCGTCTGCACCCGGTATTTCTTCGGGACGATCACGGCGGCCACGCAACCGAGCGCGAGCACGAACAGCGCGGGCAGGATCACCTGCCAGCGCCGGCGCCCGAGCACGTCGACGAATTCCTGGACCTGTCCCTGGGATTCGACTTGTACGGCCATCGTGTTGTGGTGTTGCGCCCGGCGGATCCCCGCTCAGAAGATCCCGTTGTTGTTGAACTTGCCGAAGTTGTTGAAGTTGTTGATCGCGAACAAGCTCTGGAAGACCGTCGCGAAGACCGTCGTGAACGGCGACACCAGGTCGCCGATGAAGTAGCCGACCTGCGCGAGCAGCGTCGGAGGCACGATCACGATGTCGTTCTCCTGGATCAACACGTTGAACGTCGAGTCGCCCGTGCGCAGCATGTCGGCCACGTTGAGCACGGACACGAAGGGATCCTGCGGATCGGCGCGGATCAGCTTGACGCGCCCGAGATTGGCCGTGTGGTCCTTCGGACCGGAAGTCATCACCGCGTCGAAGATCGTCCAGTCGCCGGGCAACGGCTTGGGGCCGGCCTGCCCGACCTCGCCGAAGATGTAGTAGTTCTTCGCCTTGGTCGTGATCTGGACCTGGATCTCGGTGCGCTGGTAGTACGGAGCCAGCTTCTGCGTCAGCAGCGCCTCGATTTCGCTGCGCGTGAAACCCGCTACGCTGACCGCGCCGCACTCGGGCACGATGATCGTGCCGTCGATGTCGACCTTTCCGGTGCCGCGGTTGGCAGCGTTGACCGCATCGACCCACGTCACGCCGTCGCCGAGCGTGACATAGTTCTCCTGCTCGGCGTTGCCCTTGTAGCGCCGGCCGAAACCGTCCTCGTTCAAGTACTGCAGCAGGCGCTTGTCAGGCGCGCTGCGACAGGCACCGAGCGCGCACAGCAACGCGAGCAGCCCGACGATGCCCGCGCAGCGCCGTACCAATCCCGCGCAGCGCCGTAGCAGGCCCGCGACCCGGAGGCTCGAACAAGGGGAGGAACGATCGGTCATGCCAGGTGTCCGGTGGAGCTCGAGGCGATCTCGCCTCCGTGGCGCGCGGTCGCGGAGGGTCGAAAACCGGAGCGGAAGGGTGAGTTGGCGGGCGAAGCTGCGGCGAGTCGCGGGAGGCCCGCGCTCAGCGGGCACCGTACTGAGCAGCGTAGTAGTCGCGGTAGGCACCGCTCCTAACTCGCTGTAGCCATTCAGGATGGGACTGGTACCACCGGATCGTCAAGGGCAGCGCGGTCACGAAGTCGTAACGCGGTCGCCAGCCCAGCTCGCGTTCCATCTTCGATGCATCGATCGCGTAACGCCGATCGTGGCCTGGGCGATCCTTGACGAAGCGGATCAGGCTCTCGGGCTTGCCCAGCAGCTTGAGGATCAAGCGCACGATCTCGAGGTTCGGGTACTCGTTGTGTCCGCCGATGTTGTAGACCTCGCCGGGACGCCCGCGCTCGAGCACCGCCTGGATCGCCTCGCAGTGGTCGCGCACGTACAGCCAGTCGCGCACGTTCATGCCGTCGCCGTAGACCGGCAGCTCCTTGTTCTCGCCGGCGTTGGCGATCATCAGCGGGATCAGCTTCTCCGGGAACTGGTACGGCCCGTAATTGTTCGAGCAGCGCGTGATGCAGGCCGGGAATCCGTGCGTGTGCACGGCCGCGCGCACCAGGAAATCGCTGGCGGCCTTGGACGCAGAGTAAGGCGAATTGGGCGCCAGCGGCGTGTCCTCGGTGAACATCCCGCTCGTGCCCAGCGATCCGTAGACCTCGTCGGTCGACACGTGCACGAAGCGCTCGACCCCGCGCGCGCGGCACGCGTCGAGCAGCACCTGCGTGCCGACCACGTTCGTCTCGACGAAGGGCAGGCCGGACTGGATCGATCGGTCGACGTGGCTCTCGGCGGCGAAGTGCACGACCTGCAGCGGCCCCTTGCCGCAGGCCGCGAGCGCGCGCGCGACGTCGGCGGACTTGCAGATGTCGCCGTGCACGAAGACGTGGTTCGCGCGCCCCTCGAGCTCGCGCAGGTTCTCCAGATTGCCCGCGTAGGTCAGCGCGTCGAGGTTCACGACGCGCGCGTCGGGCCGTTGCTCGGCCAACAGGTGGACGAAATTGGAGCCGATGAATCCGGCTCCCCCCGTGACGAGGAGGGTCGGTGGGACGGTCGTTGCATTCATGGATCGCCCGTCAGTCTAGGCGCCGGCGCTGAAGAAATCCCGCAGCGCATCGCGCCAGCCCTTCAGCCGTCGGCCGCGCAGCGCGGCGAGCTTGCTCGAGTCGAGCGCGCTGTAGGCGGGCCGCCGCGCCGGGCGCGGGAACTCGCTCGTCGCGCAGGGCTCGCACGGCACGTGCGCGAGCCCGGCCAACTCGATCGAAGCCTTGGCGAGGTCGTGCCACGAACACACGCCTTCGCAGGCGGCGTGGTAGATGCCGCTTGGAGCATCGGCGCGCACGAGGTCCCACAGCGCCGGAGCCAGCTCGAGCGTCGAGGTCGGCGAGCCGAGCTGGTCGTGCACCACGCGCAGCGCGCCCTTCTCGCGCGCCAGCCGCACGATGGTCCCCGGGAAGTGCTTGCCGCGCGGCCCGTACAGCCATTGCGTGCGCGCGATGCGCACGCCGAGCGGGTGCTCGGCCAGCGCCAGCAGCTCACCCGCGAGCTTGGTGCGGCCGTAGGCCGAGGTCGGCCGCGGCGGATCGTCCTCGCGGTACGGACGCTGCCCGCCGGGCGTGCCCGCCTCGCCGTCGAAGACGAAGTCCGTGCTGACCGCCACCAGCGGCGCGCGCGCCGCGCGGCAGGCCCGCGCCAGCACCGCGCAAGCGGTCGCATTCACGCGCATCGCCAGCGCCTCTTCGCTCTCGGCCTGGTCGACCGCCGTGTACGCCGCGCCGTGGATCACGCCGTCGAAGGGACCGTGCTCGCGGAAGAGCCGCTCGACCGCCGCGGGATCGGCCAGGTCGACACCGATCGCGCTGACGGACGGCGATCCGGCCGGGGCCGCGCGCAGGTCGCTGCCCACGACCGAGCTGCCGGGCGGGGCGCGCAGCAGCAATTCGCTGCCGAGCATGCCGGCGGCGCCGGTGACGAGATAGCGGCGTGTCATGCGGGGCCGCTCAGCCCAGCTTGTTCGCGCCGCCCTGCTGGATCAGGTTCGCGGCCTTGATCAGCGAGTCGAAGGTGCCCGCGTCGGTCCACCAGCCGTCGATCACCTCGTAGGTCATCGAGCCGTCGCGGATGAACCAGTTGTTGACGTCGGTGATCTCGAGTTCGCCGCGATCGGACGGCTCGAGCGTCTTGATGATCTCGAAGACGCGCGCGTCGTACATGTAGATGCCGATGACGGCGAGGTCGCTCTTGGGCTGCTTGGGCTTCTCGACGATGTTGACGACCTTGTCGCCCTTCAGCTCGGCCACGCCGAAGCGCTGCGGATCGTCGACCTTCTTCAGCATGATCTTCGCGCCCTTCTTCTGGGCGATGAAGTCGCGCGCGGCCTTGGCCACGTTCTTCTCGATGATGTTGTCGCCGAGGATCACGCAGACCTGCTCGCCCGCGACCCAGTGCTCGGCCAGTCCCAAGGCCTCGGCGATGCCGCCCTCGCCCTTCTGGTACGTGTAGTTCAGGTGCTTCAGGCCGAAGTCGGCGCCGTTGCCGAGCAGCGACAGGAAGTCGCCCGAGTTGCGGCCGCCGGTGACGATCATGATGTCGCGGATGCCCGCGTTCACCATCGCCTCGATCGGGTAGTAGATCATCGGCCGGTTGTAGACCGGCAGGAGGTGCTTGTTCGTGATCTTGGTCAGCGGAAAGAGCCGCGTGCCGAGACCGCCGGCGAGGATGACGCCCTTCATGAATGTGGGGACGGACGGGGGGCTGGAGTTCGAGGGAGCGAAAAGGGGGCGCAGAATTCTATCCGGGCCGCGCGCGCGCGGCCATTGCGGCACGCTTGGGTCAGAGACAGATCTCCAACGCCGGCCCATTCGAGAACGCGCCGCCGCCGACTCGGGCCGCATCCGGCGCCGCCGCGTGAGAAATCGAGGACGCCGGATACGATGCAGCCGTGAGGTCGATCCGACCCAGCGAACCGGACTTCGGTCCGACGCCCAGCCCCGAGGAGTCCTGCCAACTGCTCTCGCGGGCGCGTGTGCGGCGACGATGGCGCGCTCGGCGAGCTCTTCGCGCGCTACCGCGAGCGCGTGCTGCGCATCGTGCGCCTGCGCATGGGTCCGGGGCTGCGCGCCGCGATGGAATCGACGGACATCCTGCAGGAGACCTACGCGGCCGCGCTGCGCGGCTTCCCCGCCTTCAGCGGCAGCGAACGGGGCACCTTCGTGCGCTGGCTCGCGCGCATCGCGGAAAACCAGGTGCGCGACTCCGCCGATCGCTGGAGCGCGCAGCGCCGCGACCTCGCGCGCGAGGAACGCCTCGATGCGGGCCGCACGGCCGAGAGCACGGCGGGCGCGGCCGACCCGATCGACGCTCAGCCGTCGCCCAGCGAGCAACTGACGCAGCGCGAGCTGCGCGCGGTGTACGACACCTGCGTGGCCGAGTTGCCGGAGCGGCAGCGCGAAGTCGTGCTGCTGCGCGACTACGAGTTGCTCGAGTGGCCCGCGGTGGCCGAGCTCCTGGGCGCGACCCCGCACGCGGCCCAGGAGCTGTACCGGCGTGCTCAACTACGGCTCGCGGCACTGCTCGAGGCGCGCTGGTAGTCGGCGATTGCCCCACATGGATTCCAATCCGGAAGCCTCCCGCAGCTCCCCCGCCGAGGAGCGCTTCCTCGAGTACCTCGAGCGCTGCGAGCGCGGCACCGCCGAGCCCTTCGACGAGCTGCTGCGAGCGCATCCCGCGCTCGAACCGGAGCTGCGCACCTTGGCAAGCCGCCAGCAGCGCTTCGCACGGCTGCGCGAGCGCGCGCTCGACTCGCGCGGCAGCGAATCCGCTCCGTCCGATCGCCGACCGCAGGGATCCGCCGCGCACGAGGGCCTGACGCTCCAGGCGCTCGCGGCGCTCGACGAGTCGCGCCGCCCGATCGAGCGCTACGAACCGGGCGAGGAGCTCGCGCGCGGCGCGCAGGGCGTCGTGCGCCGCGCGTTCGACAAGAGCCTGGGCCGCGTGCTGGCGATGAAGGTGCTGCACCGCGCGGACGAGCGCGCGGCGCTCGCCTCGCGCGGCGTGCAGCGCTTCCTGGACGAGGCGCACATCACGGCCGGGCTCGACCATCCGAGCATCGTCCCGGTGCACGATCTGGGCATCGATCGCGACGGCCAGCCGTTCTTCACGATGAAACTGGTGCGCGGGATCGCGCTGAGCGAGGCGTTCGAACGGCACCGGAGCGGTCATCCGGACTGGACGCTCGTGCGCCTCGCCCAGGTCCTGCTGCGCGTCGCCGAGGCGATGGCCTTCGCGCACGACCACGGCGTGCTGCACCGCGACCTCAAGCCGTCGAACGTGATGGTCGGCGACTACGGTGAGGTCTACGTGATGGACTGGGGCCTGGCGCGCAAGGCGCGCGGCGTCGAAGCGGGCGGCGAAGCGGCCGGCGCGCCGGACGACACGGCCGCTCGGACCGCGCTCGGACCGACGCTGCAGGGCGACGTGGTCGGCACGCCGTACTACATGCCCCCCGAGCAGGCGGAGGGCCGGCAGGCCGAGATCGGCGCAGCGGCCGACGTGTACGCGCTCGGCGCGCTGCTCTACCACCTCTTGGCCGGACGCGCGCCCTACGCCGAGCCGTCGTCCTCGTCCGCGCGCGACGTGCTCGCGCGCGTGCGCGCCGGTCCGCCCGCCCCGATCCTCGAGTTCCAACGCGGCGTCCCGCCCGAGCTCGAGGCGATCTGCGCGAAGGCCATGGCCCGCGCGCCCGCCGACCGCTATCCGAGCATGCGCGAGCTCGCCGCGGACCTGCGCGCCTGGCTCGAGGGACGCGTCGTGCGCGCCTACGAGCGCGGCGCGCTGGCCGACCTGCGCAAGTGGATCGGGCGCAATCGCGCATTGAGCGCGACGGCACTCGTCGCACTGCTCGCGATCGTCGGCGGCAGCGTCTACAGCGCCCGCGTGGAGGCCGCTGGCCGACGCGCCGCGGAGGCGGCTCGCAGGCGAGCGGATGCGACGCTGGCGGACTTGACGCGCCTGTCGGAAGCCGTCCAGCTCGGGCAGCTCGAGACGCGCTCGGCCGAACTGTGGCCCGAAGTGCCGGCCAAGGTCGACTTGCTTCGCGCATGGCTCGACGAAGCTCGCCCGCTCAGTGCGAACCTCGACGATCACGAGCGCACGCTCGACGACTTGCGCGCGGGGCGCATCGAGGTCACCGGGCTGCAACGCGATTGGTGGGAGTCGACCCTGTCGAAACTCGTCCACGATCTGCGCAAGTTCCGCGACGAGCGGATCCCCGACATCGAACGCCGGCTGGAGTTCGCGTCCACCCTCGCGCAGCGCACGATCCTCGACGAACGCGAAGCGTGGGACGCAGTGCTGCGCGCGCTCGTGAGCAACCCACGCTACGCGGGCTTGCAACTCGAGCCGATCGCTGGCCTGGTACCCCTCGGCGCTGATCCGGTTTCGGGGCTGCTCGAGTTCTGGCATGTCAAGAGCGGCACGCGCCCGGACCGCGACGACCGCGGAATCCTCGCCTTGGAAGGCGAGTCGGGGATCGTGCTCGTCTTGATTCCCGGAGGGCGCTTCTGGATGGGAGCGCAACGCGAGGACAGCGCCGCTCCGAATCACGATCCGCAAGCTGTGCCGAACGAGCAGCCGGTACTGCAGGTCGACCTCGCTCCGTTCTTGATTTCAAAGTACGAACTGACGCAGGCCCAGTGGACTCGACTTACCGGCAGCAACCCGAGTCGGGACCCGCGCAGCCGAGACGCCGACGACGCGCTCAAGACGCCACTCCAACCGGTCGACTACGTGAACTGGAGCGACTGCTTGCGCGTGCTGGCACGTATCGATCTCGCGCTGCCCACCGAAGCCCAATGGGAATGCGCGGCTCGCGCGGGCACGAGCACGCCGTGGTGGACGGGCAGCGAGCCCTCGACGCTTGCGGGCGCCGAAAACGTCGCCGACCAGAGCGCGCTCGAAGCGAAACCGGGCTGGGAGGTCTCGGTCGATACGGTGGGTTTCGCCGACGGCTTCGTCTACGAGGCGCCGGTCGGCAGCTTCGCTCCCAATCCGTACGGACTGCACGACGTGCTCGGCAACGTGATGGAATGGTGTCGCGACGTCAGTGCGCCGTATTCGCCCGAAAGAGCGCCGGGCGACGGTGCGTCGCTGGCGACAGGAAGAAAGGTGTCGGTGCGCGGCGGTTCCTACTTGTTCGGTGGCCGCAACACCCGCTCCGCGGCGCGCTCACCCGCCACGCCGGAGTTTGTCGCACCGATGATCGGCCTGCGTCCGGCGCGGGCGCTGCGCTGAAGTGGGAATGGACGATGCGTTCGACACTGCGCTGAGCGGCCTCCGCAACGGAGACTTCTCGCGACTGGCGCCGCTCTTCGCCGCGGGCGGAGGGACCGTTGGACGTTCGCGCATCGTCGAGTGGCACGCCCAGGGCCTGTTCCTGGAGCACCCGGCCGAGCTGGCGGAGGCGCTGACCTGCGCGTGCTTCCTCGGGGAACGCGAGACGCTCGAGTACCTGCTGGCGCAGGGCCTCGCGCCGTCCGGCGGCTCGCTGTCGGGCATGAGCGCAGCCCACGTTGCCGCGAGCCGCGGACACGTCGACGTGCTGCGGGTGCTGCTCCGTCACGGCGCGCCTCTCGAGGTCCGCAACATGTACGGCGGCACCGTGCTCGCGCAGGCGGTCTGGTCCGCCGTGCACCAACCGATGGCGGGTCAGCGAGCGGCCATCGAGGAACTCGTGCGGGCCGGGGCGAATCGCCGCGAAGTCGAACTGCCCACGGGCGACGCCGAACTCGACGCGCTGTTGTCGCGCCGAGAGCTCGGCTGAGGGGCGTTCTGCCTCAGCGGATCAGACCCGTGGCACGGCACCACGCGACGTACTTCGTGACACCCTCGGCGAGCGGCGTCGTCGGCTTGTAGCCGAGCTTCTGCTTCGCCTTCGACACGTCCGCGTAGGTGATCGGGACGTCGCCGGGTTGGTTCGGCTGCCGATCGAGCACGGGCGTCTTCCCGAGCGCCCTGCCGATCGTGTCGACCAGCTCCGCCAGGCTCGTCGTCGCCGATTCGCCGAGGTTGTAGATCTCGTAACCGGCGCAGCGGTCGTAGGACGCCAGCACGCCCTGCACGATGTCGTCGATGTACGTGTAGTCGCGCCGCGTCGTGCCGTCGCCGAAGAACGGCACCGGCTTCCCCTCCGCGATCAGCTTGGTGAACTTCGCGATCGCCATCTCCGGCCGCTGCCGCGGGCCGTAGACGGTGAAGAAGCGCAGCGCGCTGATCGGGATCCCGTACAGGTGGTGGTGCGTGTAGCAGTACAGCTCGCCCGCGCGCTTGGTCGCCGCGTACGGCGAGACCGGGTGGTGGATGTCGTCGTCCTCGCGGAACGGCACCTTCTCGTTGTCGCCGTAGACCGAGGAGGAGCTCGCGAACACGAACTTCAGGCCGGGCCGCGCGCGCGCCTGTTCGAGCAGCAGCAGCGTGCCGCGGCAATTGACGTCCTCGTAGTGCAGCGGATCCTTCAGCGACGGCCGCACGCCCGCCATCGCCGCCAGGTGGATCAGGCCGTCGAAGCGGCCCTCGCCGAACAACTTCGCGAGCAGCGCCGCATCGCGGATGTCGCCCTCGACGATGCGCGCGCCCTGCAGCGCGGTCGCGTTGGCGCGCTTGAGGCGCGGATCGTAGAAGTCGTTGAAGTTGTCGAGGACCGTGACGGCGTCGCCGCGCGCGAGCAGCGCGGACGCGACGTGGCTGCCGATGAAGCCGGCTCCGCCGGTGAGCAGGATGTGGGCCATGGGTGGGAGCGCGCCGCGCGCTACTCGACGGTGACGGACTTGGCGAGATTGCGCGGCTTGTCGATGTCGCAACCGCGCGCCAGCGCATGGTGGTACGCGAACAACTGCAGCGGCACGACGTTGAGCAGCGGCGACAGCCACTCCGAACATGCCGGCACGCGGATCGCGTCGTCGGCGAGCTTGTGGCTCGCCTCGTCGGCGCCGACCGAGATCACGTGGCCGCCGCGCGCCTTCACCTGCTCGATGTTCGAGCGCACCTTGTCGGCGACGCGTCCGGGGCTGTTGATCACGACGATCGGCATGCCGGGCTCGATCAGCGCGATCGGGCCGTGCTTCATCTCCCCCGCCGCGTAGCCCTCGGCGTGCACGTAGCTGATCTCCTTCAGCTTCAGCGCGCCTTCGAGCGCGACGGGGAAGTTGACTCCGCGCCCGAGGAAGAAGAAGCCCTTCGCCTTGAGGTGCTTGGCCGCGACCGCGCGGACCTGGTCGACGGTCTTCTCGGTGATCAGGCCTTCCAGGCGCGCGCGCAGCCGGCGCAACTCGTCGAGCAGCTCGCGGCCCTGCTCGACCGAGAGCTTGCCGCGCGCGCGTCCCAGGCGCACGGCGAACAGGTAGCAGGCGATCACCTGCGCGACGAAGGCCTTGGTCGAGGCCACGCCGATCTCGGGGCCGGCGTGCGTCAGGATCACCGCCTCGCTCTCGCGCACGACGGTCGAGCCTTGCACGTTGCAGATCGACAGCGGGGCCAGGCCGCGCTCGCGCGCCAGTCGCATCGCGGCCAGCGTGTCGGCCGTCTCGCCGGACTGCGAGATCGCCAGCACCGCCGAGCGCGGGGCCAGCACCGGCTCGCGGTAGCGGAACTCGCTCGCGTAGTCGCAGTCGACGGCCACTCCGGCCAGGTTCTCGATCAGGTACTTGCCGATCATGCCGGCGTGCAGCGCGGTGCCGCAGGCGACGACCTGGATGCGCTCGAGCGCGCAGAGGCGCGCGTCGTCGAAGCCGGGTCCCTCGAAATCGACGTCGCCCTCCACCTGCAGGATGCGGTCGAAGGCGGTGCGCGCGAGCACGTCGGGCTGCTCGTGGATCTCCTTCAGCATGTGGTGCGGGTAGCCGCCCTTGCTGGCCGCTTCCTCGTCCCAGTCCACGTGGCGCACCGCGCGCGTGACCGGCCGTCCGTCGAAATCGGTGATCGAGAGCCGCCCGGGAGCGAGCTCGACGATGTCGCCGTCCTCGACGAAGACGACGTCGCGCGTGTACTTGAGCAGCGCCAGCACGTCGGAGCCGCACAGGCCGATCTCGTTCGTCGCGGCGACGACCAACGGCGGCCCCTGGCGCGCGCACACCAGGCGCGGCTGGCCGTTCTCGAGCGCCATCACGGCGATCGCGTAGTAGCCCTGCACGCGCTTGAGCGACAGGCGCACGGCCTCGGCCAGGCCGCGGCCGCGCGCGAGTTCGCGCCCGACCAGGTGCGTCAGCACCTCAGTGTCGGTCTCGGAGCGGAACACGGCGCCGCCGGCGCTCAGCTCCTCGCGCAGCTCGAGGTAGTTCTCGATGATCCCGTTGTGCACGAGCGCCATGCGCCCGGAGCCGTCGGTGTGCGGGTGCGCGTTCTCGTCGGACGGCTTGCCGTGCGTGGCCCAGCGCGTGTGACCGATGCCCGCGCGCGCGCCGGCGAGCGCGCCGTCGGCCAGCAGCTTCTCGAGTTCGGACAGGCGCCCGACCTTGCGCCGGATCTGCACGGCCTCGCCCTCGAACATCGCGACGCCGCAGGAGTCGTAACCGCGGTACTCGAGCTTGCGCAGGCCGTCGATCAGGCCTTCCAGCACCGCGCCGGAGCGCGACACCGCGCCGACGATTCCGCACATGGCTAGCGCACCTCCTCGCCCCGCGCGATGCGCGTGCGGAAGTACTCGAGCGTGCGCGACAGGCCGACTTCCAGCGGCACCTTGGGCTCCCAGCCCAGCACACGCCGCGCCTTTCCGATGTCGGGCTGGCGCACCTTCGGATCGTCGACCGGCAGCGGCTTGTGCACGATCTCGCTCTTCGATCCGGTCAGCTCGCGCACCTTGCGCGCGAACTCGAGGATCGTCATCTCGTGCGGATTGCCGATGTTCGTCGGCAGCGGTTCGTTCGAGTGCAACAGGCGCCAGATGCCCTCGACCAGGTCGTCGCAGTAGCAGAACGAGCGCGTCTGGCTGCCGTCGCCGAACACGGTGATCGGCTCACCGCGCAGCGCCTGGCTCATGAAGGCCGGCAGAGCGCGCCCGTCGTTCAAGCGCATGCGCGGTCCGTAGGTGTTGAAGATGCGCACGATGCGCGTCTCGAGCTTGTGGAAGCGCTGATAGGCCATCGTCATCGCCTCGGCGAAGCGCTTGGCCTCGTCGTAGACTCCGCGCGGGCCGACCGGGTTGACGTTGCCCCAATAGTCTTCGCGCTGCGGGTGCACGAGCGGATCGCCGTAGCACTCGGAGGTCGAGGCCAGCAGGAAGCGCGCGTTCTTCGCGCGCGCCAGGCCCAGCGCCTTGTGCGTGCCGAGCGAGCCGACCTTGAGCGTCTGGATCGGCAGCTCGAGGTAGTCGATCGGCGAGGCCGGCGACGCGAAGTGCAGCACGGCGTCGAGCGGGCCCGACACGTGGATGAACTCGGTCACGTCCTGGTGCAGGAAGCGGAAATCGGCGCGGCCCGTCAGGTGCTCGATGTTGCGCAGATCCCCGGTGATCAGGTTGTCCATGCACACGACCTCCCAGCCCTCGGCCAGGAAACGGTCGCACAGGTGGCTGCCGAGGAAACCGGCGCCGCCGGTGATCAGCGCGCGGCGCTTGCGGTCGACGTTGGGAAAGCTCAAGGCGAGTTGGGGGTCGGAGGGGTCGTCGGCGTCGTGGACGGAACCGGGCTCGGGGCCTGAGGCTGGGCCGGGGTCGGGGCCGAGCCCGGCGCCGACTCCGGCGCGGTAGCCTTCTTCGGCTCGATCGACGCCGGGCTTGCGGGCGCGACGGTCGGCGCCAGCCCGGTCAGCAGCGCGCTAGCGCCCGCGGCGAGCCGGATCTCGATCCCGCGCGCGACCGCGCTGCCGCCGCCGCTGGTTCCGCGCAGCACGACGTCAGCGCCCTCGGTGCGCGCCTCGACCTGCCCTTGCAGCGAGATCGGACCGCCCGGGGACTTGACCACGCGCGTCTGCTCCTCGTGATCGGTAGGCGCGCTGCCGGCGCCGAGGATCGCGAGTTCGACCAGCTCGCCCGGCTGGAGCACGATCTGCTCGTCGCGGTACTCGATGCCGCAGGAGGCGCGCGACTGGTTGCGCACGCGCATCAGGTCCGGCGCGATGCGCTCCACCAGGTACGGCCCGCTCTGTTCTTCGTTCGCGTCGCCCGAAAGTCGGGCGCCGCCGATCAATGCGACGCTGTGACCGGGCGCGAGCTGCACGCGCGCGTTCTCCAGCTCTTCGAGAATCAGCGCCGGCTCGCCCGCCGAAGTCGCGCCGATGCGCGCGACGGCCTGGCCCAGCAGCAACGCGCCGGTCGGCAAGCCCGGCCACAGCACCTCGGCCTTGCCCCCGGCGCCGACTAGCACCAGCCCGCCGGGACGCACGCGTTCCTGCTTGCGGTAGAAGCGCAGCGGATAGGAACCCAGCGCGCCGGCCTGGCGCACTTCGACCGGGTCGCCGTGGCGCAACACGAGCACCTCGTCGATGCCGCTCGGATCCGGCGCCGGCAGCCCGCTCGAGGCGCCGCCAAGCCCGCCCATCGGCGCGGGCCAGCGCTGCGTCGTGCAGGCGCCGCAGGCGAGCAGCGCCAGGAAAACAGGCACGCCCGTCGCGGCTGCGCGCGGGACGCGCGCGGAGGGCGAAGAACGCTTCGATCCGCTGGTGCCCATCAACGAGTTCTCTCCTTGCCGACGGCGGCCTTCTGTGGGAAGTGGCGCTCGACGAAGCCGGTGTCGTGACGCGCCGCGATGAACTCCGCGTGCTCGAGGATCCGCTGGTGCAGCGGCAGGGTCGTCTTCACGCCGTCGATCACGAACTCCCCCAGCGCGCGGCGCATCGTGGCCAGCGCCGCGCTGCGCGAGCTGCGGTGCGCGAGCAGCTTGCCGATCATCGAATCGTAGTTGGACGGGATGCGATAGCCGCCGTACACGTGGCTGTCGAGCCGGATGCCCGGCCCGCCCGGCGGCACGAAGGACTTGACCAGGCCCGGCGAGGGACGGAAGCCGTCGTCGGGATCCTCGGCGTTGATGCGGCACTCGATCGCGTGTCCGCTCCAGCGGATATCACCCTGATTGAAGGCCAGCCGCTCGCCCGAGGCGATCAGCAACTGCTGGTGGATCAGGTCGATGCCGGTCACCATCTCGGTCACTGTGTGCTCGACCTGGATGCGCGCGTTCACTTCGATGAAGTAGAAGCGTCCGCTCCGGTCGACCAGGAACTCGACCGTACCGGCGTTGTGGTAGCGCGCCTCGCGCGCGATCCGCAGCGCGGCATCGCCCATCTCCTTGCGCATTTCCGGGCTGACCACGGGCGACGGCGATTCCTCGATCAGCTTCTGGTGGCGCCGCTGCACGCTGCAGTCGCGCTCGCCCAGGTGCACGAGGTTGCCGTGCTTGTCGCCCAGGATCTGGATCTCGACGTGGCGCGGGTTCTCGACGTACTTCTCGATGTAGACGGTCGAGTCGCCGAAGGCCGCCTCGGCCTCGGCGCGCGCGGCGTGGAAGCCGTTGACCAGGCTGGGATCGTTGCGGGCGATGCGCATGCCGCGGCCGCCGCCGCCGCTGGTCGCCTTCAGGATGACCGGATAGCCGATCTTCGACGCGACCTTCAGCGCGGTCGCCTCGTCGTCGACCGGACCATC
Source organism: Planctomycetota bacterium (assembly GCA_016872755.1). Taxonomy (GTDB): domain Bacteria; phylum Planctomycetota; class UBA1135; order UBA1135; genus GW928-bin9. The sequence continues at coordinate 727 of VGZE01000027.1, read as the reverse complement.
CGAGCCCGGAACGATCGGCACCTTGGCGCGCTTGGCCATCTCGCGCGCGTTCGACTTGTTCCCGACCGCCGCGATGGTCTCGGGATCGGGCCCGATGAACGCGATGTTGCACGAGCGGCAGACCTCGGCGAAGTGCTCGTTCTCGGACAGGAATCCATAGCCGGGAGCGATGGCCTCGACGTCGGCGATCTCGGCGGCCGAGATGATGGCCGGGATGTGGAGGTACGAGCGCGCCGCCGGTGCCTGTCCGATGCAAATCGTCTCGTCGGCCTGGCGCAGGTACAGCGCGTCGGCGTCGGCCTGGCTGTAGACCGCGACGCTCTCGATGCCGAGTTCGCGGCAGGCGCGCAGGATGCGCTGCGCGATCTCCCCGCGATTGGCCACCAGCACGCGTCGAAACATCTGCGCGCCTGCGGCTACCCGGGCCGGATCAGGAACAGCGGCTGGCCGAACTCCACCGGCTCGCCGTTCTGGACCAGCACTTCGACCACCGTGCCGCGCATCTCGGCCTTGATCTCGTTCATCACCTTCATCGCCTCGATGATGCACAGCGTGGTCTCTTCGCTGATCTTGGAGCCGGCCTCGACGAAGGACTCGGCGTCCGGCGAAGGCGAGCGATAGAAGGTGCCGACCATCGGGCTGGTGAACGGAACACCCTCCGCGCTCCGCGTCGGTGCGGCGGCGGCGGCGGGCGCGGAGGCCGGCGCGGGCGACGAGCTCGGAGCGC